>DAOMFV010000093.1:0-21191 GCA_035430005.1 Gemmatales bacterium | reverse complement strand
GGGCGAGATAGTTTGAGGTCTATCTCGCCCCGTTGGGGCTTTCGAGTTGCTATCATCCTTGGACCCAGGGCGTTGCCCTGGGCTATCCTCTCTCGGCCCCTTGGGCCTGAAATGCAAGACCAGTCTACTTCCCAATGCACCACAACTTCTCAAAACCGCGCACATAAACTTTGCCCCCGGAGACGATCGGCGAAGCGGTCACCTGGTCGGGCAGCTTGTTGACGCTGATTGGCTCAAAGGTCTTGCCTGCCTTCAGCACGGAGATCGTTCCATCACGGGCGGTGCAGTAAATCTTCCCATCCGCATAGATCGGCGAAGCGCGATAGCGGTTAGAATAGAGCCGCTGCTTGAATTGCTCCTTCCCCGTCTCGGCGTCGATGCAGGTGAACACGCCACCCTCATTGCAGAGGAACACCAGCCCATCGACCATCAAAGGGCAGGGGACGTCAGGCGTCACCCGCTCCATCCGCCACTGTTCATAAGAACTGCCGGGGCCAAACTCGCCCTGAGCATTGGGTTTCACCGCCACCACGGGGCCGTTCTTGGCGGTGGGCACGATGATCAGGTCAGGCGTCACCAGCGGCGAGGAGACGAAGCGAAGGAACTTGTTGTACTTCTCAGCAGGGTTCAGCCCCGTCAGCCGCCAGATCTCATGGCCGTCTTTCAGGTCGTGGGCGGTGGTGTAGTCGTTGCCATGCACGACGAGGTAGGCGTTATCTCCCTTGTGCCAGAGTTGGGCTGAGGCATACGAGTGAGGGTTCTCGTCTGTCCCATCGCTGGGCCGTTTGACCTTCCAGACATCTTTGCCATCGGCGGCATTGAGGCAGATGACCCATTGCCCATTGGTATGCAGCAGTTGCCAGTAGAGCTTGCCATCATGAAGTACGGGAGTGGAACTGATGCCGAACTGAATGTTGAACTTCCCGTAGCGTTCCTGGGTGTCGAACTTCCAGACTTCGTTGCCGTCGAAATCAAAGCAGGCAAACTCGCCGGTGCCGACGAAGACGTAGACATGCTTGCCATCGGTGGAGGGGGAAGCGGAAGCGGAGTTGCCTTCGTCACCCCGTGCCCGGCCAGCTTTCTTTGCTGAGAGCGGCTTCGACCAGAGTTGTTTGCCGTCTTTGGTGCTGAAGCACAACAGTTCCAGCATCTTCTCTTTGTTTTCGGTAGTCAGGAAGAGTCGGTCGCCCCAGATGACCGGCGTCGACCCGCCCATGCCCGGCAGCGGCACGCTCCAGAGGATGTTCTCCTCCTTCGACCATTTGCCCGGCACCCCCGTTTCCTTAGTGATGCCATCACCCGAAGGCCCCCGCCACTGCGGCCAATTGTCGGCATGAAGCGATGTCAGAATGAGTACTGCTGTGACGGCACCAATCAGAAAACGCAAGTGCATGGATAGTCTCGTCAGAAGGCTGGTTCCCTGATCTCACCTGTGGACAGGGACATTGTGGGGAGATGAGGAATTCTACTTGATGAACAGGTGGGAAACAACAATCAAAGCGGAACTCTCATGATGTCAGGTTCCCCTCTCCCCACCGGGAAGAGCGGGGATATTACTCGTCCTCGGTCGGAGATCGGGGAGAAGATGCGATGCTGATCTACTCTTCCTCCGCCAGCAATTCCCCCAGCCGATCCAGACGGCGTTCCCAGAGGGCGCGATTTTCCTTGATCCACTGTTCGATGACAGAGAACCCGGATGGTTCGATCCGGCAGGTGCGTACCCGTCCCATCTTTTCGGTGCGCACCAGGCCGCTCTGTTGAAGGATTTGCAGATGCTGCACCACCGCTGTCAGAGTCATGTCCAGCGGCTTGGCCAACCGAGAGACCGTCAGGGGGCCATGGCTAAGTCGTTTCACGATGCCCCGTCGAGTGCCATCACCCAGGGCATGAAAGACACGATCAATGGTGGCTGCGGAGTAGGGCATGCTACGAAATTTCCGTTTTGATGTACGACGAAGGCGATCAAGAGAACGAACTATTTCTGTCGCTCCAGTGTAACCTCCATGAAATTGTTCCAGGCTTTGCCGTCGAGGGAAACTTCGCCGGTTTCATGCCAGCGGTTGCCATCAATCTTGATGGTGAAGCGGATGGTGGGGCCATTATTGGCAGTGTGAAGCTCCCATTGCATGGCGCCATCGATCATCTTGAGTTCAGCATTGACAGGGTCGCGCCCGACGTCGTGGCCATGCCAGTGGTAACGATGGGTTTTCTCGTCGTAAGAAATGATCACCAGCCCATCGTGGGTCGTGCTCTCTTGGCCCTTGTCGTTTTTGCGGATGCCCTGGCCATCGAGCAGGAGGACGGTGCCGGCGACTTTCTGCTGGACCGATTCGGTGAGAGTGAAGTCAAAGCGCTGACCTTTATCGTTCATCGACCATCCTGAGCCTTTCCACCTGCCGACCCAGTGATCCAGTTTCTTCATCGCGGCGAGACGTGGGGAAGCATCGTCGGCAGCGCAAAGGAGATGAAGGGAGATGAGCAAAGGGATCATGATTTCGTCCTTCGTGTGATCAAGTAAAGTGTAATCGACATCAGACAGCGGCAGCCAGTTTCTCCAGAAGATGTTTCCAGCCCATCACACGGATTTGCGGGCCGTCGGCTCCTTCGAAGAAAGCGCCCTGGAAGGTGCAGGTGAGATTGGTGCCATCCGGCGTGGGAGTTAGTTCAAGGGTGACCAGCGAAGCCGAGATGCGTTTCCCACCCAACGTCATCGAGGAAGCAGTAACGACCCTGCGGTTATCAACAATATCGAGGAAGCGACCATCGCTTTGGACGACAACCCCCTGAAACGGGGTGCCTGGCTTGTAGCGATACTCCAAATGCTCCTCGCCGCCGACCTGGAAAACCTGGCGAAACGCTTCAACGACATGACTATCGCTTTCGGCGAACCAGCGGCGTTTCTTGTCTGCCTGGCTGAAAGCGGCGAAGACCCGCTCCGCAGAGGCAGGATAGGTTCGTTTGATGGCAAAGGTATCGTGAATCACAGCGGGTGGGTTCATGGCTGCTCAGTTCCTATTATACTGAAGTTGTTACTTCACTATTAGACAGGGCGTAGTAATTGTCAAGTGAATACTTCAGTATTGTTGGGGTTAATTCAAGCAGCCAAACAGTGATGGAATACAGGCGGCAAGGCCAGGTCGAGGTCTATTTCTCCTGGCCTCCCACGCCGAACAGCCGGTCGTGCCGTGCCTCCTGGTGGCACTTCATGCAACTGGCCACCTTGCCGGCTGAAGTCACCTTCTTGCCATCGGCGGTGAGCGTGCCATAAACCCAGCCAGCATCGGTGCCCTCCGTCCCCGGATCGAGCTTCATCATAATGAACAGGCCAGCTGGTTTGCTGGCTGAGTAGACCTTGTCCCCTTTCCAGACATAGGGATAAAAGTGATCGCCCTCATGCTCCTGTTGCTTTTTGCCTGGCTTTACTTCAGGAGCGGGCGTGCGGATAATCTTGTTGAAATCGATGTTGCGTTTGTCCGGCTTCTTTTTCGGGTCGGTGATCTCTTCAGGAACCCACGATTCCTTGACGATCATCTGTCCGACCGAGACGTCTTGGGCCGGTATCAAATAGAAATACTCATCTCGCTTCCTGGCGAAGAGCGAATAGAGCTTCTGGCCATGCGTTGCGCCATCCGTGCTGGCGCTGGGCCGAGGCTGGCCGGGGTTAGGCATGCGGCATAGGTACGGCGCCCAGCGCATTTCATCGTCCACTCTTCCCCAGGCTTTGAAGTGGGCCGCCGCATCCAGGAGGGCTGCATGAAAACGCTGCTCCCCAGCAGGACTCTCAACAACCATCCAGGGTTGCATCAGAATCATGCAGGTTGTGCCTAACAGGATATTCATCACAGCATCTCCCTTGAACATCGTACTCTCTGGTCACGAAAGAATAGACGATGATCGCCCGCAGGAGATTGACTGATCAGCGATTATAACCAACGCCTAACCCGGCTTTGATACTGCGTGTAAGCCTCACCAAACATTTTGGAAAGGATGCGCTCCTCCGGGATAATCTGCAGATAGTTGACCCACACAACAAAGAGGAGAGTGCCCAGAAACGCCCAGGGTGATTGGAGGAAGAAAGCCCAGGCCAGCAGAAGAAACCACAGGCCAACATACATGGGGTTGCGGGTGTAGCGGTAGATGCCGCTGGTGACGAGCGAAGACGTTTTGCCAGGGTGCATCGGATCAATGGTAGTCTTCGCCTTGCGAAAGCCGATGAAGCCCGACGCGGCGAAGATCAAGCCGATGGCGACAAAGACCGCGGATAAAAGATAACGGGCAACTAGATCCATTTCCCAGTGGTGTGGAAACCGAGCCAGCCCCCACATGGCCACGCCCACCAGGAGCGCGACCAGCGGCGGGGGAACCTTCAGTTCGAGAAAGCGCATAAGACATGCCTCAGGCCCCGGCCTTATTGTATGAGGATGTGCTATAGCTTCTGCGTCATTTGGAAGAGGTTGCCACAGGTATCGTAGAAGACGGCGGTGGCTAC
The DNA here is from genome assembly GCA_035430005.1 of Gemmatales bacterium. GTDB lineage: Bacteria > Planctomycetota > Planctomycetia > Gemmatales > HRBIN36 > JAEUIE01. The sequence goes on along the minus strand of DAOMFV010000093.1, from coordinate 16,702 downwards.
CGATCCCGTCGTCATGGGTGGCTGGGTGACCTGTACGCCGGCTTCCTGCAATCGCTGGTATTCGGCTGTGCCGAACGTGGCGAAGGGGCTACCTTCGTGAATGATTGCCATCTTGAAAGGTTTGGCTGCGGGGTGCTGGTCCGGTTCCATCGCCAGTTCGACCTCGCTGCTCAGGTCTGGTGAAATGATCGTGAGCCAGCGGCAACGATCTGGCGGGACTTCTGTTGACTGATGCTGGCCCGAAACTTGGCCGACTGTCAGTTGCGTCATCTCGTGATCGGTGACATCCCTGCTGCTTAAGACGATACTCATTTATCATCTCCCCCTTTTGCCCGGCGTCAGCCAGCGTTTGACAATGGCCTGCAACGGGTCAGTGTTCAAATAGTGGAACTTGTATCTCCCCTGTCTTTTGGTCGATAGCAGATTCGCCTCTTCGAGTACTTCCAGATGCTGCGAGACTGCCTGCCGTGTCAGAGCCAAACTGTGCTTCGTCGTCAATCGAGTGCATAACTCGAAAAGCGTTAGCCCATCCTTGTCATGCAACTCATCCAGAATCGCCCGCCGCGCTGGAGTGCTAAGAGCCTCGAACACATCGGCCATGGGTTTATAATAGGCAAGTAGCCACTTGCCTGTCAAGATGCGCATTTCAGGTTGTGTGAAGAAATAAAGATGATGAGTTGAGCGCGCGGTGCGTGTCTGGTTCCCTCTCCCTCCTGGGGAGAGGGTTAGGGTGAGGGGTTCATAGATCGAGCCCACCCGAGCTGGTGTTTATTGATTGCGAGAGATCAAGATTCTCAACATGGCTACGTCGATTGAGGAACCCCTCACCCCCAGCCCCTCTCCCCGGGAGGGAGAGGGGGCAGTCTACCGCTTCAACAAGAGCGTCAACCCATCCGCCATCGGCAAAAAGCAGAGTGACACCCGGCTGTCACCATGAATCTTCGCATTGAGTTTGCGAATAGCGACCGTATCCAGATCGTTCACCGAAGCATCAGCCACCCTGCCATCCCAAAGCGTATTGTCGATGGCAATCAACCCACCAGGACGAACGAGTTGCAAACACGCCTCGTAGTAGGCATCGTAATTCACCTTGTCCGCATCGATGAAAGCATAATCAAAGAAGTTACTTTTCCCCTCGCTTCGCAGTTGTGCCAATGTCCCCAGGGCAGGGGCCAGACGCAGATCAATCTTGGAGGTCAGCCCCGCCTTCGCCCAATACTTGCGGGCCAGCGTCGTGAACTCCTCGCTGACATCACAGCAGATCAGCTTGCCATCAGAGGGCAACACCGAAGCGACCCACAGTGCCGAGTAGCCAGTAAAGGTGCCAATCTCCAGGCCGTTCTTCGCCCCCAGCAACTGCACCAGCATCGCCAGCAGCGGCCCCTGCTCCGGAGCAATCTGCATCTCCCCATCAGCCAGCTTGCCGGTTTCTTCACGGAGTTGACGAAACACCTCCGGCTCCCGCAACCCGACAGCGAGGGAGTATTCGTAGAGCTTGTCAGTGAGCAGCGTGGGGCGGACGAAGTTGGTCATGGCTCAATGAACTCGATATGGATCAGGCCCAACGGGCCGAGAGAACGTAGCCCAGAGCAACGCCCTGGGTAGGTATTCCCATTGATATGGCCAAGCCCCGAAGGGGCGAGAGAGGGAGACGCTCATCAAGATTTCTTTGAATCAGGAATGCAACCCTGCCTTACCGAGTAAGCAGAACTAATTCGTATAAAAAGATAGGGTTCGATTCCTGCTGGCCCAGATTAGGTACAGAAAGTAAACATGGCATACTTTACCGATTTATTCACTGTCGAAACATATGAAGCATTCCTTGCTTCCGACCGTACCGTTTCCGGCTTTCGTGAATCTCAAATGACAATGGCCAAACGGCTTAGCCGTGGTGACAAAATGTTGGTGTACATAAAAGGATTGGGACGTTGGGCTGCAGTTCTTGAAGTTACTGAAGGGCCATTTATTGACCGCACGCCATTGTTTTTGCAGAAAGACGATCCATTCATTGTTCGATTTCGAGTGAAAGGTACACCAATACTAGACTTAAATCAAACAGTTCCCATCCGGGATATGGAAGTCTTTAACAAGCTGAGTTTCACACGAGGCAAAGAAGAAGGATACTGGCTAGGACCTCTAAGAAGAAGTCTTCAGCATATTGATGACGATGATGGGCAATTTTTAGAAAAGCTGTTGCTCCGACAGGTTGCAACACCAAAGAAGTATCCAATAGATTCTGCGCAACTCGATCAGTTACGACCAAAACAGGTCAAGAGAGCCGACGGTACAGTAGGTGTTACGGTTCCAAAAGACGAGCCGGAAAAAGAAGTCATCGAATCCACGAAATCTGGTCGTGAGTCTATTAAGAATCAAGCGGCTTTAGCAAGACTTGGAGAGGCGATGGGATTTCGGTTATGGTTACCACGAAATGATCGTTCCGCAGTACTCCAGCATTGGCAGCCGGAAGCAGGCTCCCTTCTCGACACACTTCCCCTTAACTATGACAATACAACGCTTGAAACCATCGAACAGATCGATGTATTGTGGCTAAAAGGGCGTGCAATACAAAGGGCCTTTGAGGTGGAGCATTCGACTGCTATTTACTCGGGCCTGCTACGAATGGCAGATTTGCTTGCGCTGCAGCCCAACATGAATATCTCACTGCATATTGTTGCGCCAGCCGAAAGACGCGATAAAGTTTTGAACGAAATTCGCCGTCCTGTTTTCTCATTGCTTGAACATCAACCACTGGCTGAGAGATGCACGTTTATCGCTTACGAAGACTTGCACGCTATTATGTCACTTAAACACCTTGAGCATCTTTCGGATTCTGTCATTGAGGAATATGAAGAAGTCGCCTACGAGTAATTGAGTGTAGTTACCTTGCTGTTGGGGTTCTGTGGCAGGGGTCAGAGGTACTCCTCTGCCCCCTGCTGCCCTGGCTTCAACTTATTGCAAGTCCGCAGGGGCAACGGAGTACCGTTGTCCCCTGCCACGATTACGGCTTGAGGTGGCAATACGGACTCATCACTCCCCAGCCCCCGGAAACCACTCCGTGTGCTGATCCCCCGCACGGCCCAGGTAGGTGACCCGCTTGCCGCGCAGGAATGCATAATACCCCTGCACCCCCGCAGCCATCGCTCGACGGGTGAAGTCGCGGAACTTCTGGCCGTGCTGCTGGCTGTCCAGAATCGCTGCTCGCAGTTCGTTTGAGTTAAACTCGGCAGCGACCGGCGGCAGGCCTTCAAAGGTAATCGGCGTGATCACCACATCGCCGTTGGGACCGTAAAAACTCTTCCGCAGCGCTACATAGTCAACGTGATAATATTCGACGCCGGCTGACAGCAGCTTGGCGACGATCTTAGGGAAGGGAGCGGTGCCCGCCAGGGTAGCGTGGGCGGCTTCGAGGACGAGTTCGGTGTTCATGGGGGGGCTCGTGCTGGTCTGGTTCCCTCTCCCTCCCGGGGAGAGGGGTAGGGTGAGGGGTTCTTAGATTGAGTTAACCCGTGTTGGTATTTATTCTCTGCCAGCTTTCTTGATTCTCAAACGGGCTTCGTCGATCTAGAAACCCCTCACCCCCGGCCCCTCTCCCCGAGAGGGAGAGGGGAGAAAGACTAATGCGCCGCTGCCTTCGCTGTCCTCGGCCTGGCTGCATGAATCGCCATGCCATGCACTGCTTCGGTAGCTTCTAGGAACGTCTCGGCGAGCGTGGGGTGAGCATGAATGGTGGCGGCGATGTCTTCTACCGTCAAACCATTCTCCACCGCCATCGTCGCCATCGCCAGCATTTCGGAAACGTGAGGGCCGACCATGCGGACGCCGAGCACCACATCCGAACCCTTCTCAGCGATCACTTTCACGAAGCCATCCTGGGCATCCATCGACTTGGCTCGTCCGCTGGCGGCGAAGAACATCTTGCCAACGGCGACATCGTACCCGGCTGCCTTGGCGTCTTCTTCGCTGAGGCCGCAGTAGGCTACTTCGGGATCGGTGAAGATGACGGCGGGAATGGTGCGGTTGTCGAACGCCGACGCTTTGCCGGCCAGTACTTCAGCAGCGACCGCGCCCATGCGGTGGGCACGGTGGGCCAGCATCGGCTGACCGGTGCAGTCACCGATGGCATAAATATGGGGCACGCTCGTCTGGCACTGGGCGTTCACCTGGATGAAGCCCTTCTCGACTTTCACGCCTTGGGTTTCCAGACCAAAGTCCTCGGTGTTCGGCGAACGACCGACGCAGACCAGCACCCTGTCGTACTCGGTGGCAGTCGTCTTGCCGTCCTTCGTCTGTACGGTCACTTTGACGCTGTCCTTGCCGGGCACCACTTCGGTGACCTTGCTTTCCATCTGGAACTGCACGCCGAGGGCGTCCATGTGCTTCTTGACGACGCGCACCATGTCAGCATCGGTGCCGGGAAGGAGATGATCGAGCATCTCGACGATGGTGACCTTGCTGCCGAGGGAAGCGAAGCAACCACCCAGTTCCATGCCGATGTAGCCGCCACCGACGACGAGGACCGAGGAGGGCAGGTAATTGATGTTGGTCGCTTCGTCGCTGGTGATGACCCGTTCGCTGCGGACGAAGGGCTTGGGCAGGAACACACGGCTACCCAATGCCAGAATAGCCCGCTTGAACTGAATCTTGAGCGACGACCCTGCCGCTGCGATCTTGAGTTCGTTGGGGCCGCTGAGGTAGCCACGCCCCTCGAAGCGGCGGATGTTGCGGGCTTTGGTCAGCCCATCGAGGCCGGTGGTCAACTCTTTCAGGATGTTATCCCGCCAGGCTGCCATCTTCTTGATGTCGAAGTTAGCTTTGCCGGTCAGGCTGATGCCCATCTTCTCGAGGCTGGCGAGCTGGTGGTACTTCTCCGCCGCGGTGATCATCGCCTTGGAAGGGATGCAGCCACGCAGGAGGCAGGTGCCGCCCAGGCGGGGTTCCTCTTCGACGAGGGCGACATCGAGGCCGAGGTCAGCGGCATGAAACGCCGCCGCATACCCGCCCGGCCCGCCGCCGACTACTACCACGTCTACTTGTTCTTTGAAATCGCCGATGACCATGAAGGGGTTCCTGAGCGTTTGTCTTTGTTCGTTTGAATAAGATCAAGATCGGTTCTTTAGTATGGAATCGATGTCCTGATGATCGTGGAGTACAGCAATGATCTCAATACTTTTCGTACCTAGCGTGTAGTAGACAGAATAGGGGTAGTCCTTCACTTTTCCTCGACGATAATTCTTCTTCCAGAGTGCGTGCATCATAGGTGTCTGTTTCAACAGGTCGATTTTCCTGAATATTGCTTCCCAGAATTTATCGCCTCGACCGTCTTCTTTTTCGTCATACCATTTTTGTGCAGAAGCGATCTCCTGGGTGGCATATTCGGAGATGAAACAGTGATAACTCATCGTTTCTTCCGTTGAAGTTCCAGCTTCACCTCATCCCAGGGCCTGAGCAGGCTGGGGTTCTCCTTGATCGCTTTCATCCTTCGATCCAATTCAGCAATCACCTCTTCTTCTGTCATAGCTGGAGGATGTTCAATGGTTTCCAGCAGGTGGCTCGTTACCTGTTCATCCAGATGGGCGAGCAACTCTTCCTGTTCCTTATGAGGCAGACGCGCGCTGGCATCCTTAATCTGCTGAAGAGTCAATTCGGCAACAGCGGTACTCATGACGTGCAGCTCCATCATTAGGGATTTACGCATCCATCAACAGCAACAGCGGGTTCTCCAGATACTCTTTGATGGCGTTGACGAACCGGGCTGCGAGCGCGCCGTCGATCAGGCGATGATCGAAGGTCAGGCATAAAGGCATCATCTTCCTGGCGATGATGGTCTTGCCGTCCTTATCGAAGGCGAGCCGTTCCTGAGTGCGGCCCAGACCGAGGATTGCCACTTCGGGCCAGTTGATGACTGGGGTGAAGCTCAGGCCGCCGATGACACCGATGTTGGTGATGGTGAACGTGCCGCCCTGCATCTGTTCACGCTGAATCTTGCCGGTGCGGGCCGCTTCAGCGAGAGACACGATTTCCGAAGCCAGTTCGCTGATCGGGCGATGATCGGCATTGCGAAGCACGGGCACCAGTAACCCGGCCGGTGAATCGACAGCGATTCCGACGTGATAGTACTTCTTGTAGACGATCTCCTGCTTGTCGTCGTCGTAGCTGGCGTTGAAATCGGGGTAACGCTGCAATGCCGCGGCACAGGCCTTGGCCACGACGGCGAGGCTGGTGAGCTTGATGCCCCGTTCCTTGGTGATGTCTTTGGCATCAACCCGGAACTGTTCGAGAGCTGTAATGTCGGCCTCATCAGTATAGGTGACCGCAGCGGTGACTTGCGACGAGATCGTCATCGCCTGCACAATGCGGCGACGGATGGGCGAAGCGGGCTTGCGTTCCGATTCGCCGAAGCGGCTGAAGTCGGGCAGCATCGGTCTGGGGAAGGTCATGCCGCCACCTTCACCATTGTGCATGGTGATGGGGGCCATCAGGTCGTCCATCGCTCGGCCACCGCCACTGACGAACGAGAGCACGTCTTCCTGGGTGACACGTCCACCGGGGCCGGTGCCACGGATGTTCTTGATCTCGACGCCCTTCTCCCGGGCCAGCTTGCGGGTAGCCGGTGCAGCGAGAACAGTGGATGGATTGAGCACAGCCGCAGCGGTGGGTAGAGTGCGCTGAGCGACGACAGGTGCAGCCGGGACAGGTGCCGCAGCGGGTGTTGCCGGTACCTTGGCAATCGGTGCAGCGGGAGCTGGTGCAGCTTTCGCTGGTGCCGCCGGAGTAGCCTTGGCAGCAGGCGCTGCCGGTGCGGCCTTGGCGGGAGCAGCTTTGGCCGGTGCCTTCGTTGCTGGGCCTGCTGTTCCTTCGGCTTCGACAGTCATGATGACCTTGCCGACGGGGATCACATCGCCTGGCTTGTAATGCAACTTGATTACCTTGCCGGCAAAGGGGCTGGGCAGCTCGGTCGTCGCCTTATCAGTCTCGACCTCAGCGATGGCCTGCTCAGCGGCGATGGTGTCGCCTTCCTTGACCTTCCAGCCCACCAGAGTGCCTTCTTTAAGACCTTCGCCCAAGTCGGGAAGTTTGAATTCTTTCGCTGCCATGAGGGTATTCTCGTGCTCGATTGCCGGTGTGGTTATCCATCTATTGTGATAGGGATGAGGCGGGGTGCTTCAAGTGTCAGCAATACTGGTCTTCTAAGCGTATCAGTCGTCATCCAAGACCCGCCTTGATTCATTTAGCCGAATGCCGTATTCATCCACTAGAACAAATCCTTCCACATGGAGGTAGACAATGCCGAGGGAGAATGAGCCCCCCCGAGCTTCCGCAGGGATGCCGCCCACATGGATGCTGGCGCTGGGCAGTGTGGCGATTGCGTTGCATCTGCTGCTGGCGTTCATCATCACGCTCAATGTGCCGAGCGGCCCCTGGCCTGTGGGCGGCGCCGGCATTCCGGCTGATCCGCCAAGGTTCATTTCACGTATTGGCGAATCCAAGTGGGTGAAACGCTATTACAACGCGCTGCCAAGCTATCACAGCTTCCACTTCAGTTCCAATAGGCAGGAAGGTCAGGAGATCTCCTTCGATGGCCTGATCAAAGATGATAAGGGAACGGTCATCAAGAAGATCAGCTTCCCTGATCCCGAAGCGCCATCCTCCATTCAGGTGCGTCAAAGGCTGCTCGCGCAACAGCTCGGCAACGATGAACCGCTTCCACCGCAGCAGGGTGTCATCATCGCCGCCCCGGGCAAAGAGCTGGAGCCGATCCGCTGGTGGCATCAGGAAGCCGACCGGCGCTACATCCTGAAAACAGAGAACCCGAACGCTGTCCCTCGCAACCAGTCGTTCATGCATCCGACCGATGCCCAGATGTTGATAGCCAGGTCGTTCTCCCGTTTTCTGTCCAGGCAGAACGCCGGGGCCAGGGTAGAACTCACTCGCAACTGGTACGATCCGATTTTGCCCATGGTGCTGGTGAATGATCCACCGCCGAGCGCAGCGGACCTGCGTCATTTTAGTTCGAGCTACGGAGAGCTGAATAAGTGAGCAATCGAGAAACTTCACCAGATGCCTCGTCCACCAAACGGCAGGGATTCTGGACGTGTTGGAAGAATTTCTGGTTCCTGCCCCGGCAGACGCTGGGGCTTCACGCCGTCCGCATGATCTTCGGCATACTCCTCTTATGCTGGTTGCTGCCGTTCGCCGGCTATGTCAATGATTTCTTCGGTCTCAATGGGTGGTTTGATACCGCTGCATACGCCGAAGCCAGCAAGGCCGGGCGCGAGTTGATCGACAGCAAAAGCTGGTCGCTGCTTTACCTGGTCGCCAACAATCCTGGTGCCCTGCATGCGGTCTACTGGGGATCGGTGGCGGTGCTGGTGCTTTTCACGCTCGGCTTGTTCACACGTATCACTGCCGTCCTCACCTGGCTCATCGTCGTTTCCTTTACTGCCAACCCTCTGATCGAAGTCGATACCGATGTCTTCTTCCGCCTCATCGCCTTCTACCTGATGGTTGCCTACCTGGTCATCGACTGGTTACGAACCGATTTGAACGAGGTGCAGAAGATATTCACGCCGTTCCAGCACTCGGTGGTAGCCATGTTTAAGTCGCAGGAGAGCACGCCGCGAAGCAGTGCCGCTACGGTGACGCTGCGGTTACTCCAAGTACACTTTGCGCTGGCTGTGGTAATGATGGGGCTGCACAAACTACAGGTCGCCGAGTGGTGGGGTGGCTTCACCTTCTGGTATCCGCTGCATCGCCCTTCGCAAACGACGGCTGAGGCAATCATTGACTTCCGTGCGAGGCCGGTGTCCTACTCTGACTTTATTGGTGGATTAATAGGACTCATAGCAGCCTGCTATTTGTTTATTTCAACATACAGTAAAGGTTCCTATTGGGAGACACGAGATTGGTTATTCCGCTGGTCATTACGAGTCGTAGCTTTGATCATGGTGTCATGGATTGTATTTGGTATTTTTCCAAGAATGGGTCCTGACACATATCTGCATACCATTAGCTTAGTTGCATATGTTGTCCTCGCCTGGCAAATCTTCTTTCCGACCTTTGCCTGGCGGGGTGGGTTATGCCGGTGGGTGCTGTTGGGCGGGGCTCTTCTGGGCGGTATTGGTTTGATAGCCATCTACCCCATCCCGCTGCTCGGCGAGGCGTTCGCACTGTTATGTCTGACATATCTGACTGATTTCGAGTGGTTCGCCCTCTTTTCCCCGCTCCGGCGTTTGATGCGCACCTAGAACTGGGGCATAATAGATGATCGTCCGATCTGGTTCTCCCTCAGTTCTGGTTCTCCCCCTTACCAAGGGGGAGTTAGAGGGGGTTATTCTTGCGGTAAAAATAACCCCACCCAACCTCCCCGTAGTAAGGGGAGGAGTAAGACAAAGTTCTGCATGACGAGGAGCACTTCCTGCGATGAGGATGCGTCGTTCCCTGGTTGTTCTCCCCTTGATGTGCATCATTCTGGCCTGCACCGGCTGTCCTCCTTCAGCTCCGGTGAATACTGCGCCTACCCTGCCAGTCCCTACGACCGCTAAAGTTGACCCGCTTCAAGTACGGATGCTGGCTGCTATCGATTCCATACGTGCTCGTGATCTCGAACCCTCGCATGGCTTCTGGACAGTCTTCCATGGCATCCTCGGCCTGGGGCCTGATGTCATGATTCTCGATCCGGGTACGGGCAAGCGGATGAAAGCCCTCGACTATGTGCGAGCAGGGAAAGAGATGAAGGGGCTGCGGTTCGATAATCGGGGTCAGGGGCTGGATGTCTTCACCGCCACCGAGACCGATCGGTTCTATGCTCAGGGACACCAGGATCAGTTCGTCGCTGAGATGGCTCAGTGGGGTGTGCCGCTGGGCCTTAAGTTCAAGGTAGATGGCCAGGACTTTACCTTTGCTGACTTCGTCCGCTACTCGAAGTACCGCGCCAGCGCTACCCGCAAGCAGGAACTCTCCTGGGCCATCCTCATCGTGGCTGAGTACGAAGGCACCAACCTCGCCTGGACAAATCAGTTCGGTGAAACCGTTACCCTGGAAGATATGGTCAAGTATGAACTCGGTTCCCCGATGGATCCCGACGAGGCGATCAAGATCGGGCAACTGCCCCTCTCGTGCGGCGGAACTCATCGTCTGTATGGCCTCTCGTGGGCATTAAATGTACACATGAAGAACGGCGGCAAGCTCACCGGACTCTGGAAGAAGGTTGACGACAAGCTCAACAGCTACAAGAAGTCGATCAAGAACACCCAGAACGAAGATGGCTCGTTCTCTACCAACTGGCTTGTTCGCAAAGGTAATGATCCCGCGCCGGGGTTACGTCTGACGACCAGCGGCCACACCTTCGAATGGTTGGCCCTGGCCCTGACCGATTCGGAACTGCGTGAGCCGTGGGTGGAACATGCTGCCAGCTATCTGACGCAACTGGTGTTTGAATTGCAGCGTGAGCCGGTCGAAGGGGGAGCTTTGTACCATGCCGTGCATGGCCTGATCATCTATTATGCCCGCATGTATGGCACTGAGAAGCTCGGCGTCAACACGCCTTATCTTCGGCTCGCTCCCGGCTGTAAACCAGTCGAACGCAAGACCGACCCTACCTGGCAAGTGCTGAAGGCTGTGTTGTGAGATGCGATGGGGCAATGTTCGTCGGATGGACGAATGTCTGTCGAACATAAGCCAGCCAGATAAACGTGATCAGGATGATGGGAACCATCACGATCACGATCCATTTGCCGCTCACACTGGCCGGCGGTCGGGGTTCTGTCGACATCGTTTACCTTGGTGATTGGTATTTCTCCCCTCTCCCCTGGAGGGAGAGGGGTTGGAGTGAGGGGGAGCATGGGGCTCGTCCCTCACAGTTTATGGCTTGCGTCCCCAGAGTTGATAGCTGGGAATCACAAAGTGAAAAGTTGGCCCCACCCGCTTCAGGTCAGTCCATCCCAGACGGTGTAGTTCTTTCTGATATTCGCCAATGTACGAAATATCAACAATCACCAACTGGCCACCAGGTTTGAGGACCCGGTCAATCTGCTGAATAGCCTGTACTCTGCCCGCTACATCGGGAATGTTGTGGATTGCCCACGACGAAACAACAATATCGAACCGTTTGTTTTCGAACGGCAGTTCCCGCATATCGCCGGTGTGGAGTTCGACTTTTTCGGCGACACCCTCCCGTCGGGCATTCTCCTCGGTAGCTGTGATGGCGTTGCCCGATTGATCCTGAGCCTGCCAGAGATCGATGCCCACGCCTCGCCCAGTACTTAGTCTCCGAGCCAAACCCAAGAGCATTAGTCCCCGACCACAGCCGACGTCGAGCGCTTGCTCATCGCCAGTCAGATGAAGTTGATCGAGAATCCGATCGCGCAGCCGCAGCTTGCCGACTTTGCTGCCCCACACCATGGCCAATCCTGTCAATAGGAACGACAAGCCAGGCCAGAAGACCATGGGAGCGATGATCTGCCAGACACCCTGAAGATCGTCGCTCAGCCGCCAGATGATGCTGCCGGTCACGACACCCGTACCGCCACCCAGAAGAAACAGGCGGCATAGCTCCGGAGCATCAATCCCATAGTCAGCTTTCAGTCCAGCCGGCGAAGCAAGCATACTCATGTCGCACTTCAACCTGTTGTCTTTATCCCTGATAGCTTACAATGTGCCTGCACAGCTTCATCCTGGCAGGAGCCAATTCATGCAACGGTTGTTCATATTTCTTGCCGCTATGACCGTCTCGTTCCTTGCTGCGATGGCTGTCACGTCGTCGATGGGAAGCACCAGCTCGACATTGGCCGCCAATAACACCGCCGCCGCGCTGCAGGTCGGCTTCGCTCATCGCAACATCACCCCGGAAGTCGGCAAAGATAAACCACCCGTTTACATGGCAGGCTTTGGGCATAACCGTGTGGCCGAGGGCGTGAACGATCCGCTCTATGCTCACGCCGTCGTTCTGAGCGATGGCGTGAGCAAGATTGCCCTCGTCTCGCTCGATATCGTCGGCCTCTTCTATCCCAATGCCATGAACATTCGCGCCGCTCTGCCCGGCTACACCGGCGTCATCGTCAGCAGCACCCACAACCACGAAGGGCCCGATACGCTGGGCCTCTGGGGCGAATCGCCCTTCAAGAACGGTATCAACAAAGACTATCTGAAACGGGTCGAAGATGAAGCTATCGCCGCCGTCAAGGAAGCTGATTCGAAGCTTTCCACTGTCACCGCCCGCTTCGGCAAGGCGAACGCTCCGAAGCTGCTCTACGATTCCCGCGAGCCCTACATCCTTCACGATGAACTCTACGTCCTCAAGTTCGACGATGCCACCGGCAAGACCAAGGGCATCCTGATGAACTGGCACTGCCATCCCGAAACGCTGGCCGACAAGAACACCCAGATCAGTGCTGACTACGTGGGCTATTGCCGTGATGATCTCGCCAAGCGGTACGATTGCCCGGTCGCCTACTTCACCGGCACGGTCGGCGGCTTGATGACGACGCTTCATTTGCAGGTACGAGATGAACAAGGCACGCTGATGCCGGAGAACTCCTTAGCCAAGACGATCGAGTATGGCCATCAACTCGCCAAGGTGGCCCATCAGGCGGTGACTGCTTCGGTGCCCGTCTCGCTAACGCCGCTGCAATGTGCCAGTCAGAAGATCTTCGTTCCCCTGGCCAACCCTGCCTACAAGGCGGGCCGCACCATGGGGGTGCTCGATAGAGATGCCTACGAGTGGAAAGGCAACCCCCTGGTAGCCGGCAACAAGATTCCTTCCCGCTTGGGCACCGGCGAGATGGCAATGGCCAGCGAAGTCAGCCTGTTGACGTTAGGCGAAGTACAGGTCGCCTGCATCCCCGGTGAAATCTATCCTGAGACCGTTCTCGGCGGCACCCCGAATCCCGCTGTCGCCGGCGCTGACTACCCCGATGCCCCGGTGGAGCCAGTCATCTACCAGGTAATGAAAGCTAAACACAAGATGCTCTTTGGCCTGGCTAACGACGAGATCGGCTACATCGTCCCCAAGCGGCAGTGGGATGCCAAGCCGCCCTACTGCTACAATCGAAAGAAGAGCCAGTACGGTGAAGAGAACAGTTGCGGCCCCGAAACAGCGCCGATTATTTGTGAGATGTTTAAGAACTTGGTGAAGTGAGCGTAATCACCATGACAGCCTGAAGCGCCAGCGAGGGGGGACCTTGCGATTGCACGCGCCCCCTCGCTGGCGCTTCAGGCTGTCATCGTGCATGACTTAAAGCTTATCCCTCAATCGTCTCCAACGCATCTTCCGGCTCGTTGGTCGTCTCTTTGAAGAATCCGAGCAGCTTCTTCGTCACCGGGCCGGCTTTGCCGCTGCCGATGGTGCGGCCATCGACGGTAGCGACCGGAACGATCTCGGCGGCGGTGCCGGTCAGGAAGCATTCCTCGGCGGTGTAGACATCAAACCGGGAGAGCGCACATTGATGAACCACGAAGTTGTGCTTGCGTGCCAGATGAATCACGCAGCCACGGGTGATGCCATCGAGAATGCCGGCATCAATGGAGGGCGTGTAGATTTCGCCGCGCTTCACCAGGAAGATATTGTCACCCGAACACTCGGAGATTTCCCCCTTGTGATTGAGCATCAGCGCTTCCTGGCAGTTGGAAAGCGTTGCCTCCATGCGGGCCATCACGTTGTTGAGGTAATTCAGCGACTTCACCCGTGCATTGGTGGCAGCGGGGTGGTTCCGCATCGTGCCGACCGTAGCGACGTTCAGCCCGATCTCGTAGCACTCCTTCGGATACAGGCTGATCGTATCAGCAATGATGATGATGCTAGGCTTTTCACACTTGCGTGGATCGAGTCCGAGGTTGCCTTCGCCACGAGTGATGAGCGGTCGCAGATATTCGCAGCCGGGGCTGAGCTTCACCGTTTCCAGAATCGCCTTAGCAACTTCACGCTGTGTGGCAGGCACCTTGATGCCGATAGCCTTGGCGCTGTCGAAGAGGCGTTCGACGTGGGCCCTCAGCTTGAAGACCTTGCCGTGATAAACACGGATGCCTTCAAACACCCCGTCGCCATAAAGCAGGCCATGGTCATAGACCGAAATCTTGGCGTCTTTCCTGTCGTAGAACTTGCCGTCAATGTAAATCTTCATGGTGCTCTTTCGGAGTTCAGTGGTCGAAGGCCCGCTTCAGGCGCTTTTCAGCTTGAGTCTTTCTATTCCGAGAGAGGCTGCCTGTCCGCCCTCAGCCGTGGGGATGAGCTTGCCGCGCACCATTTGCAGCACGTTTCCCGTCTGTTGGGCCATTTCCTTATTGTGCGTCACCATAATAATGGTCAGGCCATCCTGACGGTTGAGTTCAAGCAACAGCCGCAGCACGTCGCCGCCCGTATCGGCATCGAGATTGCCCGTCGGTTCATCAGCCAACAGAATCTCCGGCGACGAGATGAGGGCACGAGCGATGGCGGCCCGTTGCATCTCGCCACCCGAGAGTTCACGGGGCTTGTGCCTTAGTCGATTGGCCAGTCCGACCCGATCGAGCAGTTCCATCGCCTTCTTCCGTTGCTTGCGGCGATTGCCGAGCCAACCCAGCACCGAATGGCGGATGAGGCCCGGCATGGAGATGTTCTCCAGCACCGAGAACTCGGGCAGCAGATGATAGAACTGGAAGATGTAGCCGAACGTCCGGTTTCGCAACTGATCTCGCTCCCCGGCGGAGAGGTTGTCAATCCGCTTGCCATTGAGCATGATCTTGCCTGAATCGGGCTTATCCAGAGTGCCGAGCAGGTGAAGCAGCGTACTCTTGCCCGAACCTGAGGTGCCGACAATGCTGACAAACGCCCCACGAGGCACCGACAGATCGACACCCTGCAATACAGGGATATCGATGCGGTGCTTGTGGTAGCTTTTCTTGAGGTCTTCGGTAGTCAGGTGGTCGGACATAGGTAAGCTCAAAGTTTGAAGAATCTGTCTTTTCTCCCCTCTCCCCTGGAGGGAGAGGGTTGGGGGTGAGGGGGAGCATGGCACTCGCGCCCTTAATCAAACCTCAGCGCCCTTACCGGATGCAGCATCGCCGCCCGGATCGCCGGCAGTACGCTGGCAGCCGTCGCAATCGCTATCGCTCCCAGGTTGACCCAGACGATTGTCCAGAAGTTCAACTCCACCGGGATTCTGTCGAAGAAGTAGATATCCTTGGGGAACACGTCCTGCCCCAGCATCCGAGAAAGCAGCCGTTCGATCTCGTTGATGTTGTGGGTGAAAGCGATGCCACCCAGTGTGCCCAGCCCCGAACCGACGATCCCCAGCAGCAGCCCATAGCTGACAAAGATGCCCATGACACCCCAGTTGGAAGCGCCGAGCGATTTGAGGATGCCAATGTCCCGGGTCTTCTCCACGACGATCATGTAAAAGATGGCGAGGATGCCAAACCCGGCGACGGCAATGATCAGGAACAACAAGACATTGAGAATCGACCGTTCGACGGCGATGGCCCCGATCACCGGCCCGCCAATCTCTTTCCACGTCTTCACTTCAAAGAACGCTTCAGGGAACATCACATAGAGTTCCTTCATGACACCTTCGATGTCACGGTCATAGTCGGCAAGTTTGATTTCCAGCGTCGTCGCCATGTTGTGCATCGTCTGCATCTGTTGCAGGTCTTCCAGGGAGATGAACATCACCATGCTGTCGATCACGCTCATATCGCTTCTGAACAGATCAGAGACAACAAAGTTGGCGGTGTGAGCGACCTGGCTGCGTGGAGCGCCGTCGATACCGACGATATCGTCACGAGTACCCATCATCAGCCTGACCGTATCGCCCGGATGCAGGATGATGCGGTCCTGCTGCTCAGGAGTGTTCTCGCTGTTGGAATTATGTGCCTGGATATTGCGGATAGTCGCCAGACCCCAGCCGGCGATGACCGTGTAGGGCTTCGACGGTGGCAGCGAGGGAGGGTTACTCATCGGCGGGGCAGGGGGGAGCTTGTCCGTTCCCTGTACTTGCACCACGCCCTGATTCTCTGGAGCGTTACTTGCTGCGGGGGGCAACATCCCCGGCGGCAGCGCTGGTTGTGGCCAACTCTGGTGATAACGATCAAACATCTGTTTCGCCTGGCCACGCAGTTCAAAGCACTTGCTCGGCTCCAACCGGTTGTCCTGGCTCTGGAGCCAGTTGGCAAAGTCGCTGGTCGCCGCCCGTGTCACCGGATCGATGCCGATGATCTTGACCGGCTTCTTGATCGTCATCGAGGTGCGGTCGAACTGATACTCAGCCATCGCAAACGCTTCGATGACCGGGGCGATGTCCTTCACCCGTGTTCCGAGCCGTTCACGCACCATGCGCAGCTTGTTATCCAGATCACCGAAGCCGTAATAGGAACGATACCGGACGACAACATCGGACTGCAACCCCCGAAACCGGGTCAGCAGCTTCGACGAAAACCCGGCCATCACGCTGTTGACCACAACCAGCGTGCCAACACCCAGCATCACGCTGATGATGCTCGCCAGAGCCAGGTAGCGCGTCCACAGGTAGCGCGAACAGATCAGATATTTGTACATGCAGGGTATCTCAGAAGATCAGTGCCCCATCTATACCCTAAACGCCAAGGCACGTCATCGTCAATTAGCAGCCCGCAGAGTGCCTATTTTGACAGCGAGTTTGCAGTCTGGTTCCCCTCTCCCTCCTGGGGAGAGGGGTTAGGGGTGAGGGGTTTCTAAATCGAGTTTACCCATGCT
>DAOMFV010000092.1:0-21424 GCA_035430005.1 Gemmatales bacterium | reverse complement strand
CGACACGCTGGTTCCTCTAGCCGTTTTACCCCTTTTAGGGAAGATACAAGTACCGAAACAGTGGCACCCATTCCTGATTCTGGTTTGGTGGCAGGGGGCAACGGTACTCCGTTGCCCCCTGCGGCGTTGACCAAAGATATTACGCCATGCAGCAGGGGGCAGATGAGTACATCTGACCCCTGCCACAATTCCATGCCTTAGAAGTGAATCAGCACCGTGTACTGATACTTGATCGTCTGCTCTTCAGCAGGTTTGAGCGTGATCGTCCAGGTGAGTTCGTTGCGTTTGTTGACCGTCCAGACGCCTTCTTCACGAAGATCGACCTTGGGGTTGGCGTCGCTCTTGACGAGGTCGCCGGAGAAGTCGCGCTTGATGATCAGCTTGGCATCGACGGGGCGATGATTGCACAGACGCAGTTCGCCATTAACGGTGACCTTGCGGAAACGTCGGCCACCGATGTAGACCACATCCCTGTCATTGGCACCGTTGGCCCCGGTCTGGTTTTCGTATTCGACATGCTTGGCCCGGATGCTGAGAGCCTTGTTCACCCGCAGTGTCGCTTCTTCGCCCTTGTTCGTCCACAGCACGGAACGCTGGCCGCTGAAGTTCCCCGCTGTGACGACCATGGCAGGGGCGGAGGTCATGGGGAAGGGCAGGGGATTCTTGAACTTGAGAGCATCCCAAATATCATCCTGCAACATTTCGCCCGTGTTGGGATCGACCTGCCGACCTGCTCCAGTGGGGTTGCCCCATTCATCACGGTTGTCGGGGATTCGCCAGTCAACGATGCGTTCGTACTCTGCTTCACCTTTGCCGGTCGTCAGGGCGATGGAACTGCCCTTCTTCAAGGTGCGGGGGCCGAGGGGGAGGAAGAAGAGATCGATGGTATCGCCAGTGTTGGGGGCGATAGCCGGTGCAACGGCCGCAGAAACACGATTGCCCGCATACGCATTCTGGGTCATCATCGAATTGTCAAACTGCTGCCCTCCTCGTGCCGCCCCGTTCAGTTGATTGAAGAAGTTGGCCCACGTCTGCCGGGCGGCCAAGGGCGAGACGACGTTGTTGAACTGCACGCTCGGGTAGCCACTGATGACCGAGACTTCGGTGTCTTTGAGTGTGGTCAGTTCATTGCGAATGACCGCGTGCTGTTCGATGGTCAGCTTCTTCGGATCGGTCAGATCGACCCGGTAGCTGGGTGCCCACGAGAGGCCATGAGCAAGGTAACTGATCTGAGCGATGCCTGGCTTGGTGTCTTTGCCAGCGGTCAGCAGCAGCACCGCCTTCTTCACCGTGTGCGGTTGAGGCTGCCCTTCCGATTCGATGGCGGCGATGTCGTTGAAATCGACGTAGCTGTAACCCTTGCCTGTTTTCAGAATAAGGAAACGGGCGCCGGGAACAGGTGCCCGGTAGACTGGGCTCTCCGCTGCTTCCGCATCGTTTTCGTCTTCATTCTTCTTCGGAGCAGGGGCGACGGTGCCCATGATGGGGTTCTTGTTGTTCTTGCCATGCACGGTGACTTTGAGCCCTGCCAGTTCTTCCTGCAGGTTGACGCCGAAGCCCGCTGAGGGTTCAGCGGGGGTATCGCGCGATTCGACCAGGACATAGATGGGGCCGTTACTCTCGACCCAGAAGGTGCCATGCACCGGTTCGGGGACATCGGTGAGGCGATAGGTGCCCGGCCCTTCGATATTGACTTGTCGTTTGACGACCGCCAGCCCGTTCTTGAACAGGGCGACACTGACGACTTTGCTTTTGACCTCCTTCTCAGCCGGGGCCTCTTCCGCCCAGGACAGCCCGACCAGGCCGATAGCGAACGGCAGTACGAACCAGATACGACGCATGGGAATCTCCCGTAGTAGATTGCGCGACAGGGGTAGAGATACGACGTAGCAGGGAAAGGGGAAGTTTGACTTGCTCCCCTCTCCCTCTCGGGGAGAGGGGTCGGGGGTGAGGGGTTGCAAATCGACGTAGCCCGGTTAAAACCTCTTGCACCTTGCAGAAATAAAATACCAACAGGGTTAAGGAACCCCTCACCCCTAACCCCTCTCCCCGGGAGGGAGAGGAGAACCAGACCACTCACTCGCTGAGTGCATACGCTTCAGTCAGCCATTGTTTCAGTTCAGCGTCAACTTCTTTGGGGGAGGTGAGCTTCACCTTTTGATGGAACCGTTTGGCGGAGAGTTGTTCGGACTTGGCGATGCGGGGGCTTTTGAGGGCGTGGTCGCTTTTGATATTGAGAAGCAGATAGTCCTGACGGACTTCCACGCCGGCCAGGGCGGAGTTACGGTTGAGGTGGATGGACGTTTTCTTCGGGTCTTCGGTGATGTCGCCGATCTTCTGACAGAGGGCGAGGAGCTTATCGTAGATGGCTCGGACTTCGGGAGGTTTGTTTTTGAAATGGTCGGCCACGGTAGGCATGGTGAGTGTTCCTTATTTTGAAGAAGGATACCATACGGGATAGTGAACAGGTCAAGGAAGAAATGGAAGAACGTCTTTCCTCTCCTTCCGGGAGAGAGGGACACCAGACAAACACCCCTTCAGGGTGCCGGGGGCATTGTTATTCATCCTTACCAGGGGTTCCCTTCGGTCACCCCTGGCTACTGGCTGCCGCCCCTCCGGGGCTAAATACTGGATGCAAGTCGTTTCGATGCATCATCATTTTCGTTCAACTTTCCCTCGTCTCAAATCACATCACCTACAGATACCCTGAGACCGATTGAGACACATCTCTCGTTTCGATTGATACCGAACCATCATCCGCACGGCAGTCCTATCCACTACCGCTGTTTCGCTGCGTAGCCACCTCTGCTACGAACTGGGGTGTGACAGACAGACGGCTCGGCAGGAGCCTCGCCCTCCACCCCACCCAGCCTCCCCTTGGCAAGGGGAGGAGAAACAGAAAGAGTAGAGGTGACTTATGCGTTGGTGGGAACCGCTGGCTGCTTATTGGAGTCGCAAACGCTGGGAACGGTTGCAGTATGAACAGGCATGCAAGGTGCTTGAATCGATCCCAGCCTCCACTCTCGAAGATGACGATGCTGCCCGCTGGAAGCTCGTCTCTTCTTCATCCCGTGAACCTGCTGACCTCGCTTGTACCCGTGACCGGGCCAGGCATCTCGTCGAGCACAATCCCTTCGCCCGCAACGCTCTCACCCTCTACCGCAACTACGTTGTCGGCACCGGCATGCAGCATGAAGTGCTGGCTGGTTCGGTTCAGCCTTCCGAAGACATACGCTTTGAAAGAAGGTTCTCCCCCTTGACCAAGGGGGAGTCAGAGGGGGTTCTGTCAACGGTAAGCAACCCCACCCAACCTCCCCTTAGTAAGGGGAGGAGAACAGACGAGCAGATCGGTGACGCCAGAGTCCCCCACTGGGTGGAGCGCGCAGGCGGACTCTGGCGTCACTTCCTCGATCAGAACCATTGGGACACCGGCTCCCGCCGCGACTGGGAGTTCTGCCTGCGTACCTGGCGCGATGGCGAGTGCTTCTTACGAATGTTCCGTCAATCCGCCTGGCCACCACGGGTACATTTCGTTGATCCTGAACGCATCGTTACTGATCCCGCCACCGCACTGCCCACCGAAGGCATTGCTACTGAGACTCATAATGTCGAAGTGCCTACCCACTACCGGGTGCAGCACGACGATGAACGTGCCGAACTCGTTCCGGCTGACCGCATGCTTCACTGCAAGATCGGTGTCGATGGCAACGTCAAGCGCGGGCAGTCGCTGTTCGTCCCCGTGCTCGATGCCTTGCAGAAGTACCAGAGTTGGCTTGATGTGGAACTCATCCATCGCAAGGTTGCTAGCTCCATTGTTCTGGTTCGCAAGCATGCCGGTTCGTCGCCTTCGGGCATCACCAACTTCGCTGACTGGTCGGCTCAGGCGAGTCAGCCTGCTGCGTCGATCACACCACAACAACGAAAGGCATTGCTTCAGCCGGGAACGATCATTGATGCCCAGGGGTACGATCTGCAATATTTGTCCCCCGATTCCCATTTCGATGATGCGACCATTCTGGGCCGCCGGTTGTTGCTGGCGGTGGCAGCGGGTACGGGGTTGCCCGAGTTCATGCTGACCGCTGACGCCGGCAACGCCAACTACAGCAGCACGCTCGTTTCCGAAGGCCCGGCAGTCAAACTCTTCGCCAGTTGGCAGGCGTTCTTCATCGGCCAATGGCAGACGCTCTTCCAACTTGTGATGACCGAAGCGGTACGGCTGGGCCTGTTGCCTGCTGAGGCTCTGGAACACGTTCGGCTACGCATCACTCCCCCGGCGGTAGCTGTTCGCAATCGCAAGGACGATGCCGAGGCAGATGCCATCTATTTCGACCGGGGCGCTTTGTCCCGGCGAGAGTTAGCCCGGCGCGATCAGGCTGATCCGACCGTGATGGAACGGGAGCGAGGGGAAGAAAAGTAGACGCGGCATCCTGCCGCGTCAGCAGCGGAAGTAATCACCTTCACCATGACACAACGCGGCTGGAAGCCGCGTCTACCTGAGGAACATCATGAACCCCCATCACCCACGACTTTCCCGTGCTCGACCACGGCTGAACTACGCTCCTCATTCGATGGATGTCGCCAAGGAGAAAGGGCAACGAAGCAAACGGCGCTACTCCGGCTACGGCGTGCTCTACATCCGCTGCGGCGGCGGTTGGCGCGTCCTTCGCCGGGACTATCTCCCCGGCGATGAGCGAGGGTAGGGACATATTCACCCCTCTCGAACCTTAGCGAAGAGGGGAACCAGACCACCACTCTTTTTGGAGACCCACATGCCCCCATCTACTTCCCCGCCTCGGCTGGAAGCTCTTCGCCAGGATTCATTCGAGATTCTTGGCGAAGCAGTCGCTGAGCGTGCCCAGCATCTGGTACGCAATGTCGTGCTGCTGGGGCCACAGAGTCGCAATGGCTACCGCTACAGCCCGGCTGCGATGCAGGCGGCGCTGCCACTCTACGAGAACCGGCCAATCTTCCTTGATCATGCTGATGAACAGAGCAGCCCGACTCGCCGCAAGCTCCGCGACTTCGCCGGCCAAGTCTTGGCTCCCCGCTACGAAGGTGAACGGCTTCGGGGCGACCTGCGACTGCTCGGCCCGCATACCGATTGGCTCTTCGACCTCATCGAAGCGGCACCGCAGGACATCGGCATGAGCCACGTCGTGCTCGGTCGCCGTTCCGTTGAGGGTCAGGTCGTCGAGCACATCGAACGAGTCGTCTCGGTTGATATCGTTGCCTTCCCAGCGACCACCCAGTCGTTTCAGGAAGGGATGAATACTGACTGGGTGCAGCAGTTGTTGTTGAACTCGTCGTTGCCTGCATCGCTGCAAACCGAAGCCATTCGATCAGCGCTCGCCATTCATCCGGAGCCGAGCCAACTACTTCAGTTGCTCGAAGAGTGGTCAAAGTTGCTCGAGCGGGAGACGCCCCAGTCGGCGGTGAAGCTGCTGACACAGGAGATGGAATTGCCGGCGGGGATGAAGCAGTCGTTCGTTCGGGCGATTAAAGGATAGCTGAGACAGTAGGGTGGGTCGAGCGCTGCGCTGTCCCGTCGTACGACGACGAGCAAATCAAAGCGAGCCCCACCGTTATCTGCCAATCATGGTGCGTCTCGCTGAGTACAGCTCGACAGCACCCTACGTTCATCAAGAAAACCACAACACCACCTTTCAAGGAGAAACCATGATCCGTCAAGATTTGCGTCAGCTTCGGCAGTCGATGGGGCCACGCCGATTCTATGAGTGCCTCAATAACCTGCTCGAAACCAAAGAGCTGGCTCCTGAGGACTTCAGCCTTCGCCAGTTGTGGGAAGCCTGCGTCGGGCCAACCGCTCAAACGTTGCCCACGCTGGCTGCCCGGCAGAAGGTCTATGTCGCTGAACTCGATCAGTTGGGCGAACACCTGAGCGAAGCTGACCTGGGTATCAATCTCTTTCAGACCGTCACGGGTGCTGTCATCGCCCGCCGGGTGATGGATGCCTACGACCAGACCGGCAACATGATCGGCGATCAACTCGTCACCATCGAACGCTCTTCCGTTCGCAACGAACGCATTGCCGGCTTCACCGCCTTGCAGGGGCCGCGTGAAATCAAGGAGGGCATGCCCTACGAGGAAGCCAGCTTCGGCGACAAGTACGTCAGCACTGTCGAAAGCAAGAAGGGCAGGATGCTGTCGATCACCGAAGAGGCGGTGCATTTCGATCAAACCAATGAGCTGCTGCGTCGAGCAGCCCGGCTGGGAGAAGCCACCCGGCAGGAGCGGGAGAAGACCATCGTCCGTGGCGTGACCGATGCTGACTACAGTTCCGCCAATGGCACCGGCGTCTATCGGCCCACTGGTGCCCTGGCGGAACTGTATAAGGATGACGCCACGCTGCTCAATGTGCTGGGGCCAGACAATCCTACCGCCGGCTTCAATCAGCCGTTCCCCTTGGATGACTGGACGTCGCTCAGCGCCCCGCTTCACTACCACGCCGTCTATGTGAAGGATGATCGCCACACTCCCGAAACGGGGGAGCCTCTCGCCTGGCAGCCCCGCATCCTGCTGGTGCCCAAAACGCTGGAACTGAAGGCGCTGCAGATCGTCAATGCCACGCTGGTTCCGGCCAACGCGGCAGGCTCGGCGTTCGGCGGGAACCCGCTCCGCAGCGCGTTCACCGTGCTGGCGTCGCCGTTCCTCGATCAGGTGAACACTGCCAACTAGTACTTGGGCGACTTCCCCCGCCAGTTCATCTGGAAGGAAATCTGGCCGGTGCAGGTCTTCCGCCAGGCAGCTCAGGAAGGCGATGGCTTCGATCGTGATGTCGTCGCCTGGTTCAAGGTGCGCTACTACGGCGGCATCAATGCTCTCGATCATCGGTATGTGCTGAAGATGATCGGGGCGGAGTCGTAGTCCCCCCATCCAGAAGAGAGAGGTTTCACATGCTCCCCTCTCCCTCCTGGGGAGAGGGGTCGGGGGTGAGGGGTTCTAAATCGACTTTCATGCTGTGTGGTATGTGTCGAGCATCGAAAGAAAACAACATGGGCGACTCGATCTAAAAGCCCCTCACCCCTAACCCCTCTCCCCGAGAGGGAGAGGGGAACCAGACAGACCAAGGAGTTCTCTATGCCTCTTAATACCACCGGCACGCCACGCACTGTTGCCGAGCTGCACGGCTTGATTGAGAAGATCGATCTGATCGTGCTGCAACTGCTGAGCGATGAGAGCCCAGATGCGGGGGCGACTTTCAAGATCGGGGACCGCCAGGTGAATCGCACCGAGTATCTGCGCTGGTTGCTGAGCGCCCGACGGGACTATGTGCAGGAACTGACGCGCATGCCGGTGTGGGAAGCGACCGTGCTGCATCCCCAGGGAAGGAGATAAGCCATGCCCAGCATCTGGAATGCACTCTCGACGCCGATGTCGGGTGAACTGCTTGCCGTCCGAAGCGGCAGCCCGGCTGAGACGGTCACGCTGAACGGCATCATCCGCCGGGCGGAGGTGATCGAAACCTTTGGAGATGACAGCATCATCGCTTCAGGCAGCCCTCGCTTCGGCGATCCGCTCATTAGCGATGGCGTCACCATTTGGGTGGAAGGGCATTTCCCTAGTGGCACAGATGGCCTACCTGTTTCTCAGGATCGTGCCGACATCCTGGCTGCCTGGGATACGCTTCGCGCCGGCCTCCAGAGTTCGAGCTACCACTTCTTCCTTTATTATCATCCCGGCGATGATCCTCTCTACCGCAAGTATATATCGGTACACCCGGTACTGCTGCGATCCCAATGGGTTGATCCGATCGGGATTCTCTATCAACTCGCGGCGATCAGTTCTGATCGCACGCTCTCTACTGCCGCCCCTGAGGAAGCGGAAGAAATCTAACCACACCACCATCCAAATCACAAGGAGTACACCATGAGCATGCGACACCGCTATGGCCAACAAGCGATCATTCGTGGAGCAGTCGATTCGGCGACCGAGATTGCCATGGGCGATCTGGTCTATCTGGATACCGACGACATCAAGCCGGCCGGCAGCGAAACCTGGAGCACCGATCTGGCCAACACGCAGACAAACTTCGTCAATCACTTCCTCGGCATCGCTCTGGCTGATCACCCGGCGGGAAGCGGCAACATGCTTGACTTCCCCGTCGACATTTCGCCCTTCGCTGTTTACGAGATGGACTGCAACGAGGAGACGCACGAACTTGGCGACATGCTGACGCCAATCAAAGCCACCGGTAATGCCCTCGTGGCCAACAAGCTGAAGAAGACCACTTCTGCCGCGGTCGCCTGTGCCCGCTGCATGCGACGTGATCCCACGGCGCTTGGCCGAGTGATGGTACGCCTCCAGTCGGCCTACTGGGGCGTCAACGATGCCACGAGGCAATAACGAATAATTGATATTGGGAGGGCGAGGCTACTGCCGAACTGTCGGCGTTGATGAAGCGGCTCGGCACGAGCCTCGCCCTCTCTTGTGTCACTACGGGCTACAGCTTGAAATCATCATCCACCGCCAGCGGTTCTTCGCCTTTGCCGCCTTCGTATTTCTTCTCTTCCTTCTTCTTGTCTGCCTTCTGTTTGCCTTTGATCTTCTTGGAAGCGTCTTCGGTCAGAGCTACTTCGAGAGCGGCGAGTTCGGCCATGGAATCACTGCTGTCGTCTCCCGTTTCCTTGCTGCCAATCACTTCCACACTCAAATCTTCTTCCGAGGAGCCGATCACTTCGATGCTCTGGTCGCCATCATAGCTGCGATTATTGCCGGTGAGCGACATGGCTTCGCTGAGTTCACCCATGAGGGCTTCATCGCCCATGTCGGCGGAGTTGCCCCTGGCGATGATCGCTGCTGTCCGTGGATTCACCTTCAAGTTGTCATCGGTCAATTCATAAGCAGGGGGAGGATTGAACCATTCATCAACGGCATCGTTCATCAAGCCGAAGATCAGCGTCAGCCCAAAGATGAACGGCAGGATAATGATCATTCCCCACAGGATGCCTGACAACACGCCGCTCGGGCCAAAGAAGCTATGCCCGCTGGCTGACTCAGGCGCAAAGGCAACACTGTAGAGGAAGTAGCTGACCCCGGCGAGGCCGACACCCAGCCCAATCATGACGACCAGTCGCATCGCCCGTGCTGACCATGACTGGCCGCGGGAGAAGCCCAGTGAGCACCATATTCCCAGGGCGATCAGCACGGCAGAAATAATCACCAGCAGATAGGTTGACATCGAGGACATGCCGCCCGTGCCGCTTACAAAGATGCTGGGCCACATGGAGCAGAGCAGCACAATGGTCGTGACAATGGCAAGCCACCACCAGGCAAGAACATTGCTGGCTTCAGGAGTCAAGAGCCTTGGTTCAGGTTTGAGGATGCGGGCGGCGGGGCTGCTCATGAGACGTACCTTGTGCGAGGCCAGCGTTGGGGGTGCTCTTCCTAGTTTACCCGATGTTACCCCCGTGGCGGAAGGGATTTTCAGCCTCCGGCACATGGAAGTACTCAACCGTAGCGGGCCTAGCGTTTGTAGCGATACTATCGACGAAAGTAGGTTCAAAAGACGTGACAAGCGGCTATCGATGCGTCATACTAAACGCGCTCTTTCTCTTCCCCTTGCCAGGAGAGGAGCAAACGTGCATCCTGAGGAGTCTATATCATGCTTGACAACGAAACCGTCATGGGGCAATTGCTGGCTGTGCTGCGGGAAGGTTACGAAGGGCCGACGACACCCTGGAGTTATTTCACTGATGCCCGTCCCGACGCCGGGCTGACCGGCTCGCTCAAAACGCTCTCTGCCGCCGATGCTTCTCGTTCGGTGGCTGGCCTTTCCATTGTCGCCCACGTGCATCACGTCGCCTTTGGCATGAACGCCTCGGCTGATTGGATTCGGGGTGACCATACACCCAAGGAATGGGATACGAGCTGGTCCATTCTCAGTGTGGACGACCAGGGATGGATCAAGCTCAAGCAAACGCTGCAGGAAGCCTACGATAATCTGCGCCAGGCGATGGCGTTCCACAATGCCGACAGCGCGTACTCCTTCGGCGGAGCGGTCGCCAGCATCGCCCATCTGGCGTATCACCTGGGAGCGATTCGGCAGAAGCTGTATTTGATTGGAACCTGAGCACCTCAACAACTGTCAATGAGCGGTCTGGTTCTCCCCCTTACCAAGGGGGAGTTAGAGGGGGTTATTCTTGCGGCGGAAAGAACCCCACCCGTCCTCCCCTTGGTAAGGGGAGGAGAAATCCATGATCACCTCGGCTCGAAGACTTTCTTCTGCTGCTTTTCCACCTGGCGGAGGCGGTTCTCCTGCTGTACGGTGTGGACGAGCCATTCGACGAACTGGGCTTCGGTCACGATCGTCTTGCGGCGAACGACAGAGCGCCCGGGCAGGCGATTCGTATCATCATGCCGATCCCTGGCTTCAAGGTAGTATTCGAGCACATCGCCGATCTTGAGCCCGGGGATAGCGCGGGTCTGGAAGTCGAATCGGCCGCCACCCAGGGAACGTCCCAGTTGCTTGCTCGCGTCGTCGGGCGGCAGGGCAAACCACGAGACCTGATCCTTCGGCCCGCTGACATCGAACGCTCCGCTGCGGACATCGAACTTCGCCTTGGCGGGCAGCGTCTTCACTTCAGTAAGCGGCAACTGTTCCCACGGGCCTTCGTTCAAGCGGTATCGCAGCGTGACTGAATCGAGGGCCAGGTCATCCCGAACGACGTAGCCGATGCGAAGCGAACGATCGAGGGGGATCGGCATGCCTTCGAGGTCAATGTCGTCGGGACCGTCGCTAGGGTTGGTAAAGCGCTCGGGCAGCAGGGTCACCACGGGCAGTTCATCGAGATGGAAGGTGATCGCCCGGCGGGGAATGGGCCGATTGGTGAGGCCATGCTGGTCGGTCACCACGATGCGGTAGGCTGAGACAGCATTGGGCAGGTTGACGAGGGCGGAGGCAGAGAGACCATCAGGCTGTAGTTTGAGCGGCACCCGTTCCATAAGGAAGAGAGGCCCGGCACCAATGGGTGTCCATCCTACGATACGCTGGGCTTCGAGCAGGAACGAAGCATGGACCGGGCCAATGGGGAAAGCCAAACGGGCACCCAGATCAGGGGCGAGCGGGGCGAGCAACTCAGCGTAGGCTTCAACGATGGGCGTCTGTGTCGTCACAGAGATGCGGGCCGTGCAGCCAGGCACCGGCTTGAGATCTCCCTTGGGCTGGGGCAGTTCGTAAGGCTGTTGATCGGGCCTGAGGCCCACATATTTTGGTAAAAGTAGCCAAGCTTCCCAGGCGGTGAGCGTGGGGCGCGGGGCGAAGGTGATATGGCCGTCTTCATGGGTGCGGCCATCACCCAGCCAGGCGCGGTAGCTGAAAGGGGTGGAGGAAGCGGGGATGGTAGCGGTGAAGACTGCTTTTCCATACCAGGGACCTGGCTCTTGTATGGTCAAAGGATAGGTTTCAGCAGTTTGACCATCGGGGATAATTTCTACAAGTCCCTTCTGCACGTCCGACATACTACTCATAGCCAGGAACTTGAGCACGACGGGCTCACCACTGGGCCAGAGTCCGGCAGTATTGGTTGCCAGTTGCACGGAGCGGGGGATGCTGACATCACTGCCGAACTGACGTTGAAGAAGCGCCAGGGACAGAGCCGACCAGACAATAGCTAGTATCAACGGAATCAATACGGTGGGCAACAGCAGCCATACGCTCCAGATCAGTCGATCGAGAGAGAGCAAGATGGTGAACGACGTTGTTCGGGCTTTCAACTCCGCTTCCTGAGTGAGAGCGCCGATGAGCGATTCGGACATGCCCTTGCGATCAGCTCCTTCGGCATTGAGCTGAACCGCTGAGATGAGTTGATGCTGATACTCAGGTTTTTGTGATTCGACCCATTGGACGAGTTCATCAGCACTGAGGCCGGTTCGTTGTGGCTGAATGATCCAGCGATAGAAGAGCAAGCTGGCGACGCCGATCTGAGCTAATCGTAGCAGCCAGCGGAGGATGCCGGGAGTGTCGTACCAGAGATCAATCCACCAATCGATGCCACAGCAGATGAGAAGCAGTCCGATGACGACGGCTGCCCAGCGTGCCAAGCCCCACACGAGGCGCAGCCTGCGTTCTTGTTGGGCAAGTTCGCTCAGGCGTTCCAGAAGGTAGGTGGGTGTGGGCATGGGTTAGTGTTCTGTTTGTTGCGAGCGTCAGGGCGCTAGCCCGACGTGTGTGTTGATTGATGACAGCGCCACGTCGGGCTTACGCCACGACGCTTGCATCGTAATTCTCTCCTCGTTGCTCCCCCCTCACCCCAAACCCCTCTCCCTCCAGGGGAGAGGGGAGAAATACAGCCCTCCGTTGTTTCGTCTCTAACTCAAGTTCGTCAGTTTCCGGATGATCCATTCTCCGGCGAAAAGGACGGCAATCAGGATGAGAGCAAGGGGATTCCAAAGCACCACATCTCTTCGATACCGGAACGTACCTTCCTGTGGGACGATCTTCTCCGGCAGACGATAGAGATCCTCTTCACGATTAAACGTGCCACCGGCGGCCTGGCTTAGCTGCTTCAGTCGCTCGGCAGCCATCGGGGCGGGGATGCGTTCATCGTTGGGTGGATAATCGATATGGAAGGGAATCTGGCTCGGTTCCGGGGCATCGAGCATCAGCATAAAGCGGCCAGGCTTTTCGTTGCTGAGGAGCAAACGATAATCGCCTGCCTGACCCGGAATAGCTTCAAGCGTGACGGGCTGCACCGCTTCTCCACTCGGTTTGCCGGTACGATCGAGCGGCACCAACCGTGCGGGCAGCTTGGCGTCACCCAGCGGCTGATATTCCTGATCATAAGCACGTGCATAGAGGAAGCTTGGCTGGCCGACATAGTGCTCGGTGCGATCAAACGAGAACTGCACCCGGCGAGCACCGCCCAACAGACGTGGCAAACCGAGCTGATAAACGACCTGCCCCCAGAAGCGGGCGAAGTACTTCTCGCCGACGTTGGCCCGCCAGCGCCAGGTTTCATCGGTACCGAGATACAGCACCTGCCCCCGGCCATAACGTTGCAGAGCCATGAGGGGGAGCGGCTTATCGCCTGCCTTCAGTGTCGGATGATTGAGCAACGGGATAGCCCCGGGGCGCAGCTTGAGTACTGGGAACGCATTGTAGAAGCCGGGCAGCTCGCTCCAAATCTTCTTGTTCTCGTCAGTCTCATCAGCCAGGGCGAGCATCTCGTGGCGACTACCGACCGGGGTTAATACCGGTTCATACTCTTCGGTCTTGAGGGTATCATCGAACGGCGGCATCACATCGACGGTTTCGACCGGGATGACTTCGGCCAGCGAGGTCTTCATGTATCCTGCCGGCGAGAAGCGTGTGCCGGATAGCATCACCAGCCCGGCTCCTTCCCGGACGAGGTCACGCAGCCAGTTGAGCTTGTCAGCGCCCCAGACTTCCGGGTTCACATCGCCGAGGATAATCAGATCGTAATGGAACAGGTCCATGCGGGTGATGGGCACGTTCGGCTCGAAGGGGCTGGAGAGCATGCCCGCTGGATCGTTGGCGGTGAAGTGGAAGTGGGCCTCGACCCGGCGATCACGCAATAAGGCAGCCATCAGGAACTTGGTCTCGAAACGGGGGGCATGATCGATGAGCAGCACTCGCACCTGACGATCAATCAGCCGGACACGCTGGCTCCATTCGACTTGGGGCAGCGGAGCGTCTTCGAGGGCTGGGCCACTGACGACCACTCTCAGATCGACAGGGCCATCGGTAAGCAGGTTCTTGGGTACGGCAAAGGGAATGGTCTCCGACAACTGTTCGCCGTTGCGAGCGGGGACGTCCTTGCGGGCCACGACGACATCGCCCAACGTCAGGGTGACGTTCAGCGAAGCGGCCTTGAGACCCTGGGCACGCCAGTTCAACTGGGCGCTGACAGTATCTTCGGTGAACATCGCTTCGGGAACGACCAGAGATTTGATTTGCAGATGTGCCCAGTCGGAGGAGCCGATGCCGATGCAGTGCAGGGGAACCTTCAGGTCCTGACAACGCCGCACCGCCTGCTCCGGAGCGACCTGGCTGCCTTGATCTAAGCCATCAGTCAACACAATGATGGCGGCGGGTAGATCAGCATCAAGTTCAGCGGTGAGCAGCGACTGGATCGCGTCACCGAGCGTGGTCTTGGTTTCGGTGGCAGTGTAACCTTCGATGCTCGATTGTCCCCCAGTCGGCTTGGTCATCTGGGTGCCGGTGATGCCCTGTCCGAAGAGCTTGAGTTGCACCGGGCCGTGAGTTTGTAACTTCTGCAGCAGCTTTAGTTCAGGATGGGCAAGGATCAGGCGAACGATGTCGGCACGAGACAGGTTTTCGGGCGTCTTCTCCGGGACCTGGCTGAGGGAGGAACTGGCATCGATCGGCTGCATCGGCGGCACCAGTTGCGAGACCAGGGCCACCCGCAGTTTGTCAGCTGCCTGCGAACGCGGATCGCTGAGGGCCATGCTCAGACTGTTATCAAGCAGCACGACGATGGGTCGGGGCCGGGTCGATTGCAGCGTGGCTTCCATCGTGGGCCGGCAGATTAGAACGATCAGGGAAGTGAAGATGACGATGCGAAGGGTCGTCAGGCTCCAGAACGCCAACTTGCTCAGCTTCTCCCGGCGATAGAACCAGACACTGGCCGCCACGAGGGCGAGAATGACTGGGATCAGAATCCACCATGACGGTACCGCCCGGAAGCTCCACGACGTATCATGTAACGTCGCCCCGCTGGGCCAGCGTTCGCTGAGCAATAATCCGGTGAACCAGTCTCTCATACAGAAGCCAGGAGCCAGAAGTCAGGAGCTAGAATCATACGCAGGGCCTGGTGCTGATGTAAACGCCATAAAATGCGCCCATATCAAAAAAGGCCTAGAAGAATGTCTTACTGTTCGGGGCAGGTGATGCCATCGGCAAGTGCGGGGCGTTCAGAAACTTCTCACGGGGCAGGAATAGGAGCAAGGAGTCAGAAGCCAGCAGCCAGAATGGAGGCGAAGACCTACCGATATGAATTAACCCGGAATGGACGGACATGATGCTACTTTCCCCTTGGCAAATCGCTGACACCGAACTTCTGCGGTTTCGTCTGCCAGACCACCACGCATCTCCGGTGACATGAGTATGACACTCAAGAGGTGAAGAGCGGGTAGAAAAGGCGCAATCGTTACATTGAATGCTCCTCCTACATCCTTCGGTGAAAAACGGACGCCCCGTCTTCATGAATGCCGAGTGCGAGGCCGGGCGCATCGATACTATCTATGTCCGCTCGTCGTCATTGTGACATGGCCATGTCACTTCGCGCCAGATGACGCAGCTTCAGGGTCGTTTTGAACAGTGTCGTATCGCACTGGGGAGGCAGTTATGCACGGGGCACGCTGGGGATGGGTCGCCTTGATCGCCGCTATTACCGTACTATTCGTAGCCAGCAGTCAGGATCAGTCGGGTTCCAACAAGATGGCCACTCTTCTCAGGCAGGAACTGAAAACTACCAGTGCTGAACGGGATCGTGTCGTAGCCGAACGGGATGAGGCCCACGAAACCATCACCACGCTGCAAGGCTGGTCCCAGACCCTCGATCAGGAGTTGGCCAATACCAATGAACAATTGCGCGCTCTGAAAGCGGAACGGGACAAGCTCCGCAGGGAACTGACCAGTCTCTCGCAGGATCGTAACCAGTTGCAGCAGACGGTCGCCAGCCTGCAGGTGGAACGGAGCCAGACCAGGCGTAATGTCGAACAGTTAAGACACGGGTTGCAACAGTTACTCACCCAGTCCGATGCGGTAGCCTTGCAATTGGCCGGCCCCGCACCAGGGTTCGCTCAGATGACCTTCGATGAGATGCCGATACCCCTGCCTCCTGTCAAAAAGAATCAGCCGGTGAAGAACAACGCTTCAGAAGGCACCTACTACGCCGACGAGCCGCTGAACGATAATCAGTAAGACAAAAATACCCCTCCCGCTTTCGCAGAAGGGGCATCTCCCGATACTATCGTCGGCCGCCACGGAAGCCTGCTGCCTGATTCTGAGCTACCCCAGAGCTGCTCAATTGTGCGGCCAGCCGTCGCAACGTCACGATGCGCTGCTGAACAATCTGGGCGGCCTGGGCTGTAGTCAACCCGGTACTGGCTGCCGGCGTGGTCTGACCGCTTTGCAGTTGCGCCAGCAGCAGTTCCAATTGGGCGATCTGGTTCTGGATCATCGTCAACAGAGCCTGGTTCGACGTCGTGGTGCTGCTCGACGATCTACTCGTAGAAGCAGTAGCCGAGCTACCACTCGTTGTGGTAGAGGTGCTCGAGGTTTTCCCCGGGCAGGTTTGTGTTTGGGCCTGGGTGGGCATGGCCGCCAGCAGGCATCCGACCCCCACAGCCAGCAGCCGGGGAGAGCCAAGCAGACTTTGCATAACAGACTCCTTGATTGGAACAAAGGAACAGCGCAGGGAATCAGCCGAGAGCTGTCTGCCGGCACGACCGATCTGCAATGAATAAGGCGGTGACGCTTGGCGTAGGCTCGACTCATGAGATACAACGCAACGACGGTGCCAAAACACGCGCACGGTGTACGACTTCATGCAAACTATAGGTTGGAGACGTGGTTGCTCTTGTGGAGCAAGAAATGATCAGTGGAAGTGGAACATCATAGCTAGCCAAGCAAAAATACGGCTGAATGAACTGTATAAGGCAGCAACAGGTGATCGATTTGGAGACACTATTTCTCTCCCGGAGGGAGAGGGAGTGCATAACAGATGACACATCCGTGTTGTATCCAGCCCGAACTCTCACGAGTTTGGTTGCCAGCCGTTGCCCGCAGTTCCATCAGGACTCGCCAGCACCACAGCGTAACCATTAGGGTCGCGCAGCCAGCATTCCCAGTGGTTGGGGCCGCCGTCTCCTTCTGGTGGATTGCGGTGGGTGGGCAGGAATATGTCTGCCTTCAGTTCCTGAGCCCTGGCGACGGCATCGTCAAAGTCGTCCACTTCAAACCAGAGCAGCACCCCGTTGCCATAAGGTTTGGCTGACGGATCGCCGATCGGGCCATGGTGATGTTCGACATCCCAGCGGTGGAGTTGCAGGATGAGCTTGCCGTGGTGAACGAGCCGTTCATACACCGGCCCGCCATGATCGCTCTTGCAGCCGAGCAGCTTTTGAAACCACCGGCTGGTAGCTTCGACATCGTGAACGGCGAGGAGGGGTTGGGGACGCATGGTTATTTCCACCGGTTCCAAACGGTCAACGTGCGTTCGCTGCCCGATTTGCTGGTGAAATCATCAGGGCGGCCTTTGCCGGGAGCACTGAAACACAAGGTGAGGGTGTCGCCTTCAGTCTTGTAAATGCCCAGTTGTTTCCTGCCTTGATGAACGCCTTGCGTGATATCATAGTCGATGGTTTTCTTAGAGCCATCGATCAGATACATAGCCTTCTGATGGAGTAAATTCTTTCCGAAGATAGACTCCTCCCGATCTTTGATGTAGTGATAAACGATATTGACACCATTACTCGTTTGGCTTCTGGCATCAACTTTGATTTCCATACCGTTCTCTAAGCCGGAAACCATCTTCCAATTGCCTTCCAGGTGAGCCCAATCCTTCAGCGTGACATCGTCGGCAACGACAAACTCCCAGAGTTCGGGGGCAAGTTTCAGCCATTCTTCGGCAAACTTCTGTTGCAACTCAGGGTTAATGATGCCACCGCCGCTGGCAAAGCAACCCACGCCCTTATAGGTGTAACTTCCAATGACACCATCCGTGTGACTGAATCGGGAAGTTACATTCCCGACAAAGGGGCGCATATCGTCGGCATGGGTGAGGGTATAGAGCATGGTAAAAATCCACGAGCGCTGTTCGGTGCCGAGGTTCTTGTCCTTCAATAGTTCTAATAATCCGGGAACGGCGCTCCACTCCATCAATAGCAGTTGCCCTTCCGCTGAAGTGGGATCAATGAAACTGTAAAGGTCCTTGTCGTATTTGCTGCATACGGTACGGACGGTATTCTTGCCTTTGAGGCTTCGGATTAGTGAAGCTACTTTCTCGTTCGAGCCTGCCTGAATTAACACCTTTCTGGGGATTGGTTTGCCAACTGTTACCTTGAACGGTTCGGACGCGCAGACGATGACTCCTGTGAGATCAGCGAAATCTGCAATCGACTCGGTATTGTGATATAGCACACGCACAGTGTACTCGCCCGGCTCGAGGATTTTGACATAGCTGCCCATCGGTAATTCGGTGTCCCAGGTTTTGCCGTACTCCAAATTCCCCATTTCGAACATTCCGCCGCCCATCATAGATTCCCAATGTCGGGGTGGCAGCTTCGTGCCCTTGGCATCGCTGACCTCAAACGTACAGCGGGCAAATCGACCGCTTCGGTAGCTGCCTCCAAAGGAAAAATGGAACGGTTGCTTCTCACCGTCCACATTTTTCAGAACTACGCTGAAACAGGGTAATTCTCTTGTCGTCGAAACCGTTCCCAATTGCTTGACCTGAATCTCCATGGGATCGGGCTTTTTCTGAATCCGTCGTAGTGCCGTGAGCATTGGCAGATTCTGTGTCAAATCCTTGTCACGACTGACATCCTTTCGCTGTGTTTCTAATTTCTCCACAATCACTTTCTCAAAGTCCTTTCCCCCTCGACGGATCAATTCTGTAAGGAGCATTTCAGCGCTGACTTTCTTCTCATGTAACGCTACCTCTGAACTATAATCGATCTTGGCTGCTGAGAAGCGTGTCTGGAGCTCTTGGTCAGTCAGCTTTTGCAGGTTTAGCTGTTCAGCTTTCCGCCAGGCGAATTTCTCTTCGTATTGTTTGATCCGGTGGGAGAGCCGGCTTGTGTCCCGTGCTGCCAAAGGGATTGAACACAGAAACATTGCCAGTACACAGACGAGTTTTCTGTACATGGTTATCTCCAAATGGAGAAACTACTCAGCTTCATTGTTACCTGAATCCCTGAACAACACCAGCCAAAACCTGATTAACAGTCTCCCCACTTTCCATTAGCTTCTCCCCGCTCTCCTCGTTATCTTGGTACTATTCTAACTACTATCTTCTAGCTCCTAGCTACCGGTGTAACTTATGTCCTTAGAGCAACGTGCCGATCTCTTTCGTCAGTCGTTCCGACAGGTGCAGGCGGAAATCGGCAAAGTCATCGTCGGCCATCAGAATATTGTCGAGGGGGTGCTGACGTGCCTGTTCGTCGGGGGGCATGCTCTGCTCGAAGGGGTGCCGGGCTTGGGGAAGACGCTTTTGGTGCGAACGCTGGCCCAGGTGCTCGATCTCCACTTCAACCGTATTCAGTTCACCCCCGATCTCATGCCCAGCGATATCATCGGCACCAACGTCGTCATGGAAAACGAATCGGGCCGGCGCAGCTTCCAGTTCCAGAAGGGCCCCATCTTCGCCCAGATCGTACTGGCTGATGAAATCAACCGGGCCACCCCCAAGACCCAGTCAGCTCTGCTCGAAGCCATGCAGGAACACTCGGTCACCATCGGCGGGACGCAGCACAAGCTCATCGAACCGTTCCTCGTGATGGCTACCCAGAACCCCATCGAACAGGAGGGAACCTACCCGCTGCCCGAAGCCCAGCTGGATCGCTTCTTCTTCAAGCTCGTCGTCAACTATTCGACCCGTGAAGAGATTGGCTTCATCCTCGACCGCACCACCAAAAGCGATGCCCCCAAGCCGGAGAAGGTGATGGATGGGGCGAAGATTCTCGAGTACCAGAGCCTGGTGCGCGAGGTGCTGATCGCTCCGCCGATTCAGGACTACGCCATCCGGTTAATCCTGGCAACGCACCCCAAGGGGCCTTATGCCCATGCACTGGCGAATCAGTACATCCGCTGCGGTGCCAGCCCCCGTGGCGCTCAGTCGCTGGTAATGGCGGCCAAGGTACGGGCCTTGCTCGCCGGTCGTTACAACGTCAGCCTCGATGACATCAAGCAGAGCTTCCTGCCGGCGTTACGCCATCGCATCCTGCTGAACTTCGAAGCCCAGGCGGAGGGGATGGAATCGGATACGGTCCTCAAGCAGATGCTGGAAGGCACGCCGGAGCAGATGAAGGAGGCGGCGTAGGACTGACAGCGATGGGGACCAAGCGAGATGGGTGCCATGGTTTCGCCGTACTCGGCGTAACCATGCTGAGCCGGCATGTTATTCGACCTTATTCATATCAATGGCGCTGCCATCGTTTCTCCAACTCAACTGTTGGAAGACGAGTTGATTGATCGTGAATCGAAGATGACGAACAGAGCCGTCGGCGAAGAGGGCATTCAATCCAATAAGATGGGATGAGCCAAATCCATCGGGAACAGCTAACTGGCCTGTTGAATCGAACACGGTATCATCGAAAGCAGATTGGTACTTGCCTAGAGAGGATCCATAATAGTCTCCTCGGGGTTCATCCGGATTGGGTGGCCACAGAGCATACCGAACGGTATCAGGGCCATATCCACTGACGAACCCAAATTGGTCACCTGGTTGAGAGGGATTATTCCTGGTCTGCGCACCAATCCGATTAGTGTTGAGCCGCTTCTCTGCAATCATGAAAGTACATGACAAACCATCGCTGATATCTCTCATTCGCAATGAGGGATTAGTCGTAGTGACTTGCGTGGGGCTTTGATGCCGTCGAGATTTGTTGAAGGTGCCTGTGCCTTGCGGATCATCAGGCGACCAAATATAAGGAATACCATTGATATTAGCGATGGGACAGGGGATTAATCCTGACCAGGGCGGTACGCTCTCATGTGCTAGAAAAGGCCCACCGTTGGCCGCATAATCGATGGCGGCACGTTCTCCAAACTGTCCCGGTCCCATAACGGTTTGCGGGCTTCTCCGTGTCGGGCAGAAATAAGTCGAGATCGGCGTTCGAGCAATCTCGGCATCACTGACGCCATCTTGAAAGGCGGAGACGCTGATAGCTGGTGATCTGCTGCTCTGAAGCTTCCACAGTTGCTCGTTCTCCAGATAGGGAAGTATCTGGTAGGCCCAACTCCAATCCTGGTTCTGTCGAGACAGGGGCAAGCCTGCCTGGGAAAACGACCGTGGCATGGGCAGGTTGGGTGAATCATTCGGAGCAAAGACATCTCCACCACCAGTGGGAAGAGGGTCTCTTCCACCATTGGTCATCAAGGCTATCGCCTGGCCGATGGTGCGAAGGTTGTTCGTACACATGAACTGATTCGCCGTTTCACGAACGCGCTGGATGGCTGGTATCAACAGGAAGATCAGTAAAGTAATGATGAGCACGACGACAAGGAGTTCAACAAGCGTGAAGGCGGTTCGACCAGTCCATTGGCGGTACATCATGCACCTCATCAGCCGTTGCAACGATATTTGTAACGAGACAATACCCGATTAAACCATCGCCTGTAAAGGTGGACCGTGCGATTGCTCAGCCCCCTCGCTAGTGTAGTGTTTCAAGCTGATGAGGTCTTATTCAAAACAGCCCT
>DAOMFV010000091.1:0-22057 GCA_035430005.1 Gemmatales bacterium | reverse complement strand
TTCGCCGTTTCGGAAGACCGAACGTGAGAATTTCGAGGCGAAGATTCTGCCCAAAGTAGTTTCAGGGTGACTGAAACAGCAACAGATGTTGGCGACGGCGAGACTGAACTAAATGAAAGAAACCAAGGCTGCGTTCAGCCTTGGTTCTCATTTGAATGGTTACAACTCAATTTACTCTTAGCTGCAGCCACAGTTGTAAGGCTGGCAATTTGGCTTCACAGGCAACACCCGATAGTTCTCAACCGTTTCGCAGACAGGGACTTCTACTTCACAGACATCACACTCTTCCAGCGATTCCGTTCGTTCTACAGCATACTGCTCACAGTAGGAGACGGGAATGTAGCACTTGACCACTGGTTCGTAGTAGTACCACCCGCTGGAGTAGGAATCGTAATAGGTGTAGCAGCCGCAGCTTCGGTCGTAGTATCTCTTCTGCCAGTAGCCATAGTTAGTGGGCAGGCAGTAGGAGTTCCTGAAGCTCACGTGCCACGAATCGGGACAGCTACTCCAGTTGTTGTAAGTGGCACAGCTATTCCAGTTCGGTTTGCACTGATCCTGAGTCCAACAACCGCCCGTCTTGTACTTGGGCATATCCTTCGGGCAGGGATCCATCTTGGAGGAACCGGTGGTCTTGCCGCCCTTGGTGTCGTTACCCCAAGGTGAATCCTTCTTGGGTGAATCCTTCTTGTTACCGGCGGTGCTTCCCTTGTCGCCCTTCGAAGAACTATCCTTCTTAGGATCGGTCTTCTTGTTGTCGACAGGCTTTCCCTTGTTATCAGAAGGCATGCTGTTGCCGGTAGTGCCTTTGCTGCCCTTGGAGGAGGTATCCTTCTTGGGGTTAGTCTTGTTGTTACCGGTGGGGGTGCCGTTGCCGGTAGTGCCTTTACTGCCCTTGGAGGAGGTATCCTTCTTGGGATCGGTCTTGCTATTGCCGGTGGGCATGCCTTTGCTGTCGACGTTTCCCGTGCCGCCGTATCCGCCCCCGTCCGAACCAGTCTTGTTGTTGCCCCAAGGAGCGTCTTTCTTGCTGGTGGAACTAGTCGATTTGTTACCAGTCGTCGAAGTGCCTTTGTTGGGAGTGGTGCTCTTCTTCGAAGCACTTCCTGAGTTCGTGGTCTTGGAGGTGCCGGTTGAAGAAGTACCTTTCTTCACGTCACCGCTGGATTTGTTGGTCTTAGCAGCAGATCCCTGGCCGGTTTTGCCTGTAGCAACTGCCGGCTTGGATGTTTTCTGCTTACTTGAACTCGTCCCCTGCGTCGCAGTGCTGGACTTGGCTGGGGATGTAGTTGCCTTGCCAGAACTGGCCTTGGCGGAGGAGGCGGCATGATTTGAAGACGCATGGCTGGCGCCATTAGCGGTTGCACCTCGTGCAGCTGCAGCATGCAAATCACCGGCAACGAATCCCATGGTGACGACCAGGGCAGGAACAAACAGTTTATTCCAAAGGGCTTTCATGATTCTCTCCAGAGTAAAGGGTTATGAGGGTTTGCTGGTAGTCAGCGTTGTTCCCTCGATACCCTTTCAATTGTCCCTGGTAGAGATTCCGGACAGAAAAGCGGAAGAAACTATTTGGTGTGTTGATTGTCATCAGATCGCAAATGAACTGTCGATGAACACCGCTCGGTTTCTTGCTCCAAAGGAGCTTCCGATATTAGCCTGGTCCGGAAGGCCAGGTAGAAAGCCAACCATACTCAAGCTCTGAAAGAGCGGTCGACCTTCGAGCGCTCTTTCAGAGCTTGCCTCCCTCATTTTCCCGATCCCGGCCCAGCCGGGCCGGGCTGATATCGAACGCTCCCTTGGAACTAATACAGAATGGACCATTCAACTGGCAGCTACGCAACCTGCTACTACCTGGTCCTCTTATCAGGGGCTAGTAGTCCAAACGCTCGTTATTCATTTGACCAAACCCCAGGTTCGTTTCGCATTCATATGGGGAAACGATTCTGGCCGCCCTCATCTGTTACTTTATTGGGGCTATTTTGCCCCAAAACACCGTC
This sequence comes from Gemmatales bacterium, assembly GCA_035430005.1. Taxonomy (GTDB): domain Bacteria; phylum Planctomycetota; class Planctomycetia; order Gemmatales; family HRBIN36; genus JAEUIE01. Next base: position 20,060 of record DAOMFV010000091.1, on the reverse strand, counting down.
GTTTTCATGGTACCTGGGCTGAATCACAAATATTTGTCCCGAATGTGTCCGGAAACTCTGCCAGGGACAATTGAAAGAGTATCGAGGGGAAAATGACAGACAAACAACAACCCCTTCTTGACCCCCAACCTTGGAGATAACCATGAAAGCCCTTTGGAATAACCTGTTTGTTCCCGCCCTGGTAGTTGCTCTTGGATTTTCCGCTGTCAACGTGCATGCGGATGATCACCCCCATACCGGCAGTTCCCATGGCACCGGTCAACCAGCCAACCATCAGACTTCTTCGCCGGCTAAATCCACCAGTGGCAAGGCGAGCTCCTCCCCTACAAAGACAACCTCAGCTAAACCGGAAATGGGCACAAGCAAGCCCAGCGGCGGCATGAAGAAAGACACCACCCCGGCCGGCAACAAAACAACCACCAACCCGAAGAAGGATACGACGGGAAGTGCCAAGGGTACCAGCAGCACAAAAGATTCAAAGAAGGACACCACTTCGAGCGGGAGCAAGCCGACCACTTCCACCAGCAAGAAAGAATCTCCCTGGGGTGGCAACAAGAAGGATTCGGATTGGGGCGGCTACGGCGGTACCGGAAGCGTCGACAGCAAAGGCATGCCCACTGACAGCAAGAAGACCGATTCCAAGAAGGATTCTCCTTGGGGCGATAATGTCGGCAAAGGCAAGACCGATTCCAAGACCAAGCCTTCGAAAGATAACAAAGGCAACACTTCATCCAGCAAGAAGGACTCTCCCAAGAAGGATTCACCCTGGGGTGAACAGACCGGCAAGGGCAGCAAGACGACTAAGCCCGGCAAGGACAGCTATCCTGCCAGCACCCAGAAGATGGACCCTTGCCCCAAGGAGATGCCCAAGTATAAGACAGGTGGCCATTGCACTCAGGAACAGTGTGCCCCGAAGTGGAATACCTGTGCCAGTTACCACTCTTGGAGCAGCTGTCCCGATCAATGGCATGTGAAGTTCCATAACACCTACTGCCTGCCCACCAATTACTGCTTCTGGCAGAAGAAGTACTACGATGCCCGGTGCGGCTGCTACACCTACTACGATTCTTACTCCAGCGGATGGTACTATTATGAACCAGTAGTGAAGTGCTACATACCCGTCTCCTACTGCGAGCAGTACGAAGTCGAACGCACCGAAACGCTGGAAGAGGTTGATGCCTGCGAAGTGGAAGTTCCTGTCTGCGAAACGGTTCGGAACTACCGGGTGTTGCCTGTGAAGCCGGCTTGCGAACCCTACACCTATGGCCGCCACGGCCACTAGAGTCAACGAGCCGCACTGAAAACCCATGAGCCAAGTCCCCAGGCGGGGACTTGGCTTTCAAGAATGAAACGATTCGGAAAGCAAGACAGGTGTCAACATGGCCGCTCCAGTCGCAGAGTCACCGAAGAACGAAGGCTCCCGCAATGAACTCATCGTGCGGATTCGCAAAGAGCAAAAGGCCCTGTGGGACCTGGGCAATCGAATGCCCATCGAAAGCTGGATCGACAGGCACTCGTCGGCCTTGACCGATTCAGACGATCAACTGGTGCTCATCCTCGGCGAAGTGGAGATGCGGCGAGCCGGCGGGGAGAAGCCTGATCTGAAGGAGTATCAACAACGATTCCCCAAACTGGCCGATCTCCTGGAGCTTCCCTTTGAACTGATGCAGGACATGGCGGGCGGAAATGAGGCGCCTTCTGAGGGTGCCCGAAAAAAGATGGTCAACCTCAAGGAGCCGGAGCCTTACAGGATATCGCCCATCTCCCCGATGGAAACCGCCGGAACGGTCATCGCCAGGAAATACAAACTGCTGCAACAGATCGGCGAAGGAGGCATGGGCACGGTTTGGATGGCCGATCAGATGGCTCCCGTCAAACGCCGGGTGGCTATCAAACTGATTCGCAGCGGCCGTGAAAGCTCGCAAAACATCCTGTCACGCTTTGATGCGGAGCGACAAGCCATTGCTCTGATGGATCATCCCAACATCGCTAAGCTCCTCGATGCCGGCCAATGGGCAGGCGATTCTACTGGAATGGTAACTCCATTCTTCGTGATGGAACTCGTCAAAGGAGTCCCTTTGATCGAATTTTGCGATCAGCATCGGCTCATGATACAGGAACGGCTGCAATTGTTCATGCAGATCTGCGGCGCTGTTCAGCACGCTCATCAAAAGGGAATCATTCATCGAGACTTAAAGCCATCCAACATCCTCGTAGAAATGCATGACGAAAAGCCGGTGCCGAAAGTTATTGATTTCGGACTAGCCAAAGCAACGAGCGGCATCTCGCTGACTGAGAAAACCCTCTTTACCGGCTATGGGATGATAGCAGGAACGCCACTTTACATGGCTCCCGAACAAGCTCGCTTCAACGCCATTGACATCGACACCCGTGCGGATGTGTATGCCCTGGGCGTGCTGCTTTATGAACTGTTGACAGGATCGACCCCGCTGGAAAGGGAACAGTTCAAACTGGCTGCATTGGATGAAATGCTGCGAATGATCCGCGAGACTGATCCACCCATTCCCAGTAAGAGACTGAGTTCATCAGAATCCAAGCCCAGTGTGGCAGCGAATCGGCACACCGAGCCGGCCAAGCTGGGGAAGACTCTGCGGGGCGAACTCGACTGGATCGTGATGAAAGCGCTCAATAAGGAGCGTGATCGTCGCTATGAATCAGCCAATTCCTTCGCCAAGGATATTGAACGATACCTAAACCATGAACCAGTCAATGCCGGACCGCCTTCGGTTACTTATCGCTTCCGAAAGTTCGCTCGACGCTATCGTCCCCAGGTCATCGCTGCAACGTTGGTGTTGGCTGCTCTGATAGCAGGTTTCATCGGCACTACCTACGGGCTTTTTGAAGCTCAAAAGCAGGCGGTGATCGCCAGGGAGGAAAAGAACAAAGCAGTAGAGTCAGCGGAACAGGAACGTCAGGCAAAGGTTCGTGAAGCGGAGCGTGCACAAGGAGAACGACAAGCCAAAGAACAGGTGGCGGCCCAACTCAGCCAGATTGAGTTGATTAACAATACCATATTTGGGATTTTCTCGGAGCTCAATGTTCGCAAGATCAAAGCGAACAACGAACCGATCGAAGCGGCATTATCTAAGAAGATTGCTGACGCCGGGAACAAACTGGACTCCAAAGCAATTGCGGACACATTGATCCTGGCCAAATTGCAGAATCAACTCGGCCTTACACTACTGAGCCTGGGTGACGCTGCGAGCGCAAGCCGTTTCTTCACATCTGCTCATAAGCTCTGGGCAGATAAGCTTGGAAGCAATTCTGACGAAGCTCTTTCAGCCTCAGGCAACCTGGCTATCGCATATCAGGTTCAAGGCAAGTTTGAACAAGCAGTACAGCTTCATCAGGAAATATTGAAGCTACTCAAGGCCAAACCTGGCCAGCAGGCTGACGGCATTATCATTTGCATGAATAATCTCGCAGAGTGTTACCGAGCAATGGGCAAGCTGGACTTAGCCATCCCGTTGATGGAGGAAACATTGAAATTGATGAAAGCCACTTATGGCACAGACGCGCCGGAAATCATCATCTTCATGAATAACCAAGCCGTAGCATATCGTGACGCCGGAAAGCTCGATCTGGCGATCCCCCTTTACGAGGAGGCGATCAAACTCAGTATCGTCAGGTTTGGCGGAGACCATCCCAACACGCTCTTAGCCACGAACAATCTGGCAGTGGCTTACAAGTCGTCGGGAAAACTCGACCAGGCCGTTCGACTCTACCGTGAGGTCCTCAATCAACAGTTGTCGAAACTCAGTAAGACTCACCCGGATACTCTGGTCACAATGAGCAACCTGGCCATGGCTTACCGTGAAGCCGGCCAACTTGAAGACGCCATTCCGCTCATGGAAGAAACGCTGAAGCTGAAAACGAGTACCTATGGGAAGAGCAACCCCAGTACATTGATGAGCATGAGCAATCTCGCACTCTGCTACAAGTCAGCCGGGAAGACGACACAAGCTACCTTGCTTAACGAGGAAACTCTGAAACAGAGAAAAGAGGTGCTTGGTGCCGATCATCCCGAGACGCTGTTGAGCATGTTAAACCTGGCACAATGCTATGAAGATACCAACCGACTTCCAGAAGCTACCTCGCTCTTCGAGATGGCAGCCACTGGAATGGAACGAAGACGGTACCAGTCACAAAATGCGGCGGCCATCGTTCTGGGCGCCATCAATGCCTACGAGAAAAATGGACAGTTCGAGAAGGCTGAAGCGTGGAGAAGAAAGTGGCTCGTAGTATTAAGAGACAAAGGGGCATCGAGTTCTTCTGATTATGGAGAATCATTATCAGGTTTAGGAGCTAACCTGATACACCAACATCACTGGTTTGAAGCTGAAAAGACCTTGCGAGAGTCATTGTTAATTCGTGAGAAAGAGGGATCAGATAAATGGAGCACTTCCAATACACGTGGACTGCTCGGTCAAGCATTATTGGGGCAGAAGAAGTATGCCGAAGCCGAGCCGTTCCTTCTCAAGGCATATGAGAGCCTCAAAGCACAGGAAAGCAGTATGCCGACAGCTTCCAAAGTTATCATTCCTCAAACGTTAGATCGACTCGTCGAACTTTACACCGCCTGGGATAAGAAAGACCAAGCGGAGAAGTATCGCCAGGAGCGCGGGAAATACCCGGAGAAAAAACAGTGACTGTGTCACAGCCGCATGGGATCATGAAGTCGCCAATTGAGAGGGTAACCAGTCATGCTAGCACATCCGGAGTTTACGCAGTTCGTCCAACAGATTCGCCTGGGGGACAGCCAGGCTGCTGAAGAGTTGATTCGACGATATGAATCTGCGATCCGTGTGGCGGTACGCACCAAGATGACCGATCCCTCGCTCAAGCGGGAATTGGAATCGATGGATATCTGTCAATCAGTATTTGCCAGCTTCTTCCTCCGGGCAGCAGCCGGCCAGTATGATCTCTCCAATCAAAAGAATCTGGTTGGATTGCTCGTCCGCATGGCACAGAACAAGCTTGCTATGCAAGTTCGCAAACAACATCAACAATGCCGCGATACTCGAAAAAACCAGGAGTTCGAAGCAGGCGCGATCGACCACGCCGGTCGAGATGCGACTCCCTCTCGAATTGTTGCCGGCCAGGAGATGTGGAGCAAAGTCCAGGCTCAACTGAGTCAGGAAGAACGAAATATCGTCAGCCGCAGAGCCTCAGGAGAAGGCTGGGAAGAAATTGCGTCTGCCATGGGTGGCACTCCCGATGGCAGAAGAAAGCAAATCAAGCGTGCCCTCGACCGCGTTTCCGAGGAACTGGGATTGGGCATACAGGATGGCGAGGATTTCGGAGAGAGTTGAACTTGAGCTTGCCCGACACCTTTCTCCTCCGAAAATCAATAGATCCGTGATAGTCTCACCAAGCCAGAGAGACAGTGTCAGAATAGACTCAGGTCAAATGATTCGCTCCCCTACTACTTTGCTACACTCTGTTTGCCATCGGACCGGCGTTAACCCCTTTGGAACCCCTCTTCTCCTCCCCAGAGAGTTTTTCGATCATCTTGGACCAATCACGCCCGAATCCATGACGAATCCCCTGATCTCTCCAATTCTGTATCTTCGGTGCACTGCCAGGAATCCCAGTATCGATCAGAGTTCAAGGCAAATTGTGTTTCTTGACGCGGTCGAAATCCACTCGCCTCGTGAGAGGCGGGCATTCGTCGACTCCGCCAGCAGAATTAGTGGCAGGCCCTAGACATATGTTGCTCATTACTGGGAAAGACCATGTCGTTCCACCGAAGATGCTGATGTCACGAAAGGAGTTTTGGACGTGGCGAGATGAACTCAAGAAGGAAGGTTGTTCTCTAGACTTGCGTTTTGCATCGTGATTTTGGTTGTTGAAATGACTCGGCCCCAAACTGCAAGAGCCTTCCATCTCTGGAAAGCTCTTGCCGTGTTTAAGATGCTGTTCATTTGGAACAGTGTCTAGATGATTCAGATCAGTGCTGCTTCAACTAAAACCAAGAGGCATGGCTAACTGCCGATTCAGTCAGCGCAAAGATTGCTCAGCATGGATTGCGATTGCCCAGTCAGTAGAGAGAGAGGATTGGTCATGGGTTCCGCAGTTTTCTCTCCAAGATGATCGGAAAGCTTTCTGGGGTGGGGTAGAGCGATACCGGGCAGTTAACGGCAAAAGTAATATTCTTGCACGACGGAGGCTAGGAAGGAGGGCGTTGGGTTCGTCGCCAACTCTCTTAACGGAACTTTGAATGATCCTGGACTCGGCTCAAGGATCAATTATTGATTGACATAAACCACAAGGGAATCTAGACTCGGCATTGTGTTGAGTATCCTACTACCATAGCCAAGACGTGGAACGTGTCGTTTGAGACACGCAAGAAGGGGCAATGGGTGATAACTACTCGCAAGAAGTCCCCTGCTCTGCCCGAAGGACGAATACCACGTATCTCCCGGTTGATGGCATTAGCGCATCATCTGGAACGATTGGTGGTGACAGGTGTGGTGAAGGACTATGCGGAGCTGGCACGATTGGGGCAGGTATCGCGGGCACGGATTACGCAGATCATGAACCTGTTGCTGCTGGCACCGGATATTCAGGAGGAGATATTGTTCTTGCCCAAGACGACCAAGGGCCATGATCCGATTATGCTCAGGCATCTTCAGGCGGTGGCGCTGGAGAGGGATTGGGGGAGGCAGAGGGAGAGCTGGGCCAGACTCTCCCATAGTCAGGCCTTAAAAATCACTTCTTGATTGTCTCAGGCTTGGGCAGCTTGTCCTTCTCAGCCTGCCACTTCTTTACTTCGTCGGGCTTGTTGGTTACGGTGTAGAGTTGGATGAGGCGGTCCAGGGCTTCAGGGAGTCTGGTTTGTAGCGCGAGCCGGGAGGTGTCAGTCCCCGTAGTTTTCTCGCGAGCTTTCATTCCTTCGTAGCCTTTGAGGAGAAGCCGTTCGGCGTCGGCGTACTTCTTCTGCCCTGACAGCGCTGCTCCGAGCATCGACTGCGTGTTGAACGTCTTCCAGTCATCTGGTTCTATCTTCTCGTGGATGGTCAGGCACTCGCGAAGTACAGCATCAGCGTTGGTCCACTTATTCTGTTGGAGCAAGTTGAGGCCGAGACTGTCCAATTCGCTGATATATGGCAGGGAGTCGGCACCGGATCGCACTTTCAGTTCCGCCAGCCACTTCCGCCGCCACACCTCGGCCTGGTCGAACTGGTTGAGCCGTTCGTGGCAGACGCTCAGGTTAGTGACAATCGTATCGGCACCATCGTGCTGGAAGCCGCGTTTTTCACTGCCTGCGGCTGCCTCCTGATAGAGCGACAGGGCCAAGGCCAGTTTCCCGGCGTCTCGGTAGCACGTTGCCAAGTTGTTCATGCACATGAGCGTGTTGGGGTGACTGGTACCCAGCTTGACTTTGATGAGCTTAAGGGTTTCCTCCAAGAGTGGCACAGCTAAGTCTAGCTTGCCGGTTGCTTTGTAGACCGATGCCAGGTTATTCATGCATAGGAGCGTGTTAGGGTGGTCGACGCCCATCTTGGCCTTGATGAACTTAAGGGTTTCCTCCAAGAGTGGCACAGCTAAGTCCAGCTTCTTGGCGCCTTGGTAGGCCAACGCCAAGTTGTTCATGCTTGAAAGTGTGTGGGGGTGGTCTGCCCCCAGTTTGGTCTTTGAAAGTTTCAGGGTTTCCTCCAAGAGTGGCAGGGCCAGGTCCACCTTACCGGCGTCCAGATAGCTCGACGCCAGATTATTCATTGCTTTGAGTGTGTCGGGGTGGCCGATCCCCAGTCTTGCCTTGGAAAGCTTCAAAGTTTCTTCCAAAAGTGGCAGGGCCAGATCCACCTTACCGGCGTCCTGATAGCCCATTGCCAAGCTGCCCATGCTCTGGAGCGTGTCTGGATGGTCGTTGCCCTGTTTGGCCTTCATTAACTTCAGGGTTTCCAAATAGAGCGGCAGGGCTAGATCTAACTTTCCTATGGCGTGGTAGCCCAGCGCCAGGTTGTTCATGCATGCGAGTGTATCAAGATGATCTGTTCCCAACCTGACCTTCATTAGTTTCAGGGTTTCGTCCCAGAGCGGCAGGGCCAAGTTCAACTTCCCGGCATCCCGATAGCCCAATGCGAGATTGTTCATGCTCCTGAGTGTGTCGGGGTGGTCGGCCCCCAGTTTGGCCTTCCTTAGATTCAGGGTTTCCTTGTAAAGCCCCAAGGCCTTGTCCAACTTCCCGGCGTCCTGATAGCTCGACGCCAGATTGTTCATGCTCATGAGTGTGTCGGGGTGGTCGGCCCCCAGTTCGGCCTTCATGAGCTTCAGGGTTTCCTCCTTGAGCGGCAGGGTCAAGTCCAGCTTCCCGTCCCTAGCGTAGGCCTCCGCTAGGTTAGTCATAATGCGGAGTGTGTCGGGGTGGTTCGCCCCCAGTTTGGTCGTAAATGTTTGGCGAGCTCCAAGGAACAAGCCTATAGTTGATGGATACTCGCCCAGGCTGAAAAGAGTCTGACCTAGGCGATTTCGCAGCTTAGCTAGCACCATTGGATCGGCGATCGCCTTCTCGTCCAACTTCTTCCCAGCCTCGATCAACTTCTTCGCCAGCACCGCCTCGACAGGATCGTTACCTTGTTTCATTTTTCTGATGTCGAACTCGGTGAAAATGTCAAACACAGTGTTGTTGATAAGTTCAATCTGCTTGAGCCGTTCTGCCGTCAGTGCTTCTGCCTGTTGGGCAACAATCTTCGCCAACCGTTCTCGTTCAGCAGCATCTTTTGCCCATACAAAGCCAATGCTGGTGCCAATCACGCCGAGGAACAAAACAGCGGCGATTACCCCTGCTCCGACCTGAACGACCCGGCGTCGTTTCGCTTGCTCAATGGCTTTGGCTTCACTGGCGGCCCGCTCAGTCTCCGCCCGCTTAAGCCGCTCCTCCACCCCCTGCCGATACTCTGCTACAAGGTTAGCCACTGCTTGCCCATCGGCAGGCCGCTCTGCCGGCTTCACCGCCAGACAACGTTTCGCAAGGGAGATCACTTCCGCATCGGCCCCACAGGCATCGAGTCGGGCGAGAGCATCCGTAGTATCTCCATCCGCTGCCTGCACGATGGTATCAAGGGCAGATGCGCCAACGTAGACAGCCTTACCCGTGAGAATCGAACAAAGAATGCCGCCCAAAGCAAAAACATCGGTACGGGCATCCACTGCTTCGCTACGCGCCTGCTCAGGAGCCATGTAGTTGGGAGTGCCCATGATGGCACCCGCCGCTGTTGACTCTCCTCGCAAGTTTGGCGTCTCGGTTTCATACGTTGCCGTTTTGGTTGTACCTGCGGAGTCGAGGGGCTTCACGCCCTCTTGCGGGACAGATTGGTTGCTTGTTTTACTAACCAGTTCTTTAGCAAGACCCCAGTCCATCACTTGCACTTCACCAAACGCTCCTACCATGACATTGGCTGGTTTCAAATCTCGGTGAATGATTTCTTGCGAATGAGCAAAGCCAACAGCCTGAGCAATCTGCTCGAATATCTGCAGGAAGCGCGGGAGAACCTCTAAAGGTTGGCTGCGCTGTTTGAGTTCATCAGACAGAGTATTACCTCGAACTAACTTCATCGCCAAGAACGGTGATCCATCGACCATGTTGCCTAGTGCATAAACCGGGGGAATACTCGGATGAGGCAGCCGGGCGGTAATTCTCGATTCGGTGATAAACCGTTTCGCATCGGCACCGGGTAGCAACACCTTAATAGCCACCTCTCTGTCGAGTCGTTCTTCTCGCCCCGCGAGCACTCTCCCCATGCCACCTCGGGCTAACTCTCTGGTTATGACATAACCAGGAATCCTTGTGGAATCGGCAGGAGACGTATCGACGGAGAAGCCGGGTAGAACCGTTGACACTTCATCGCTTTGGCCTTGATGACCATTGAGCGTTAAGCGATCGCTAAGCGATAGTTGCGGGGGAGATTTCTCTTTCTCACGTACAGTATCCCCCTTATCTGCATCAGGAAAATGCTGAAGCTTGTTTAATTGATGCCTTACTTCATCAAGCAACTCTGGTTGTTCACGACATAGCTCTTCAAGTGAAAGAAGATTACCAGCAGAATATTCTTTTTCCCACTCTGCTATTAAAGAATAGATTCGTGATACATTGGATGATGACATCGATTAACCTGCCGTCAGTTCTCAAGACTCTCATTGTGCCATCGCATGGTAGCAGCAGCAAAAAGAGAATGCCAGTACGTTGTATTTGGTTTTGCTTTGGCATGAAATGGCACTAATACCCGGCTCTGAACGACTGCTCGCTCTAATCTTGTGGTGTTTTTCCTTACATGTTAAGGTGAAGAGACACCATGCACGGTTCATCTTCTCTGCCGCTAGTATCTCGGAACATCGTCTAACTGATGATGACCAGCACAAGATTCGTCGTTGGGGCACGGTTCCATGTACTTACCCTGGCTTCCTGCCAAGATAGAGAAACCGGGACATCCGTCTCTCACGAGTCAACCTGTGTACCGTGGCCAAGAACCGTTGCAGTCCGGCAAAAGTCTCCCCTCCTTCCAGCCGGGCTAGCTCGGTCTCACGCTTCTGTCGCGCATCGTGCCAGCGCCGAGAGACATCGACTTCGTTATTCGTCACGTCTTCAGACATCAACACCTCGAAGCCTGCCTCGCCAAGCAGCCGTTCATTCACACCAACCGGGCCATACTCAAAGTAGCCGGTCGAGCTTCGAATCGCAAACTCTTCATTGGAGACCAAACCTGTTACTACAACAGGGTCTGTGTACAGCACACGACCGCCAGGCCGCAACACTCGCCACCACTCATTGAACAGCCGACGCCGATCAGGCAGATGGCACATCACGTCCATGCATACAAGAGAGTCAAACGCCTCATTCGAAAATGGCAACAGCTCTCGCACGTCGGCTTGGCGGAACTGAACCTTGTCTTGCATTCCTGATTCAAGAACAAGTGCAAGACCGGCTCTTATGCCCGCCTCGTTCATATCCACCCCCGTAACCGTACATCCGATTTCATGTGCCAGGAACAGCGCCGGGCCGCCAGATCCACACCCAACGTCAAGCACATGATCGCTGGGTCGCAGTTCCAGGAGACGGAACAGCCGCCGGTATTCTTGTCCAGTGACCCAACTGCTCTGGCCAAAGTCCTCACCATACGTCTGCCGTCGCACCTGCCCCAACACCTCAGTAGCAAAGTTGCCGTAGGCCGTGCCATAAAGGTCAACAGATTGGGACATAGTTCTCTCTCCGCGATTGCCTGAAATGCCTGCCCAATATTTGCTGTCTATGATCTTAGTGTCAACGAAAAACCTCTTTGATGATGTAGGGCACTCCTCAAAGAACCTCCCACATTCCTGCTGAATCGCTCCTCCCTTACTCCCCACAGCACTGTAACTGTCATCCTGCGTCAGCAGCATCACAATCGATGCCGCACGCACCAGGCGACAGAGACATGGCGAATAAGAAACTGGGAACTTCGGCTAGTGAACTGAAGCTGCCGACCAAGAAAGTCAAGGGCGAGAAGAAGCCCAAGTGGCAGGCTAAGATGGGGAAGAAGATGAAGGCCGAGCCGGTGGTTGAAACGCCTGACGTTGCAGAGCCTGTTGTGGACGAGTCCCCTACCCTCCCGCCAGAACACGCCGACGTACCCGAAGTGACTACAACCCCCGGAGACGCTGGCGCTGAACCGACCGCGCCAAAATTGACGGCACCAACCACTGAATCCGTAACGCCACCTGAACCGACTGTTCCCGACCAACAAACACACGATGTGGCAGAATTATCCGACGAACCCGCCCCCAAGAAACCCCGCAAGCTCAAAGTCAAAGCCGACCTCAAGCCCAAGAAGCTCAGCATGATTAAGGCGGCGCTTCAGGTGCTTCAGGATCGCAAGATGCCGATGACTTGCCCGGAGTTAATTGATGTGATGGCCACGGAGGACCTGTGGACGAGTCCGGGTGGTAAGACGCCAGCGGCTACGCTTTATGCGGCCCTGGCGCGGAGTATCAAAGACCTGGGGAAAGCTTCGGAGTTCCGGAAGACGGAACGTGGCAAGTTTGAGAAGAAGATTCTGCCCAAGGAGTAGCTGGCAATTGGTACCTGTGGCGACGGGCGAGGTTGGCTCGCCCGTTACCATTAATGCGTTGCCAAGTCATCAAGCAAGCCATCCTCGCCTCGTGGGACCTGCGAAGCCGAGGAAGGCGGGGTAAGAGCCCAGCTACATCAACAACTTTCTCTTTGCTAACGAGAATTCATGTTCTGACAGGTGCCCACTGTCTTTCAGTGCAGAAATCTTCAGAAGCTCAGCGACAAGACTGTGATCGGGAGGTTCTGGCTGGCCTGGAAGGCCATTGAGAATTCGATTGTTTCCATGTGCAGCAATGTACATGTATTCCTCAGCACTTACCCTTCTCTTGTTGTTCTGATTAATCTTGTGTTGATAAGCAATTGCTTGAGATGGAATCCCATAGATAGTTGGCTTATCCTCCATGTCATATAGTGCGAGGGGTCCACCATCAAAATAGATCAACCCAACAGAATCTGACCAGTTTGGTCCTTGAGCAATGAAGTCAATACCTGCGGGAACATTCGTAAAGAATGCTTTAATGTCTCGGTGCATGAATGCCGGATAAGGTGGAGGAGGAGTTCCGAAAACTCTATCGAAAATACTAGGGCTCATGTCTGGTGGTGGTCCAAATCCAGCTGGGTACTCAGAGCAGATTCTCATCAGTTTTGACCAAGAGTCAAATCCTCTAGCTACGCCGTTTACAACCAGAAACACTGAGCCTGCTGGAGTACACAACAAGCAACCGTTTAATTGGGGTATTTCTTGCTGGTCGGTAAGCCCCAAAAGATTAAGCTCTTCAAAAACCTGTTGATATGGCGTCATTGGCTCACTACTCTCCAATTAGTTTAACCTGAACAGTAGAATCTGAAGGATTACACCCGGAATGCAAGATAAATCTCTAAAAACAATCTTTCTCTCTTTGTTAGAGTTGGGATCGCCCGGTTGGACAATGTCGAATTATCTGAAGATCGCCAAGCCGTTCTTCTGGTTATCGATGACCTACAGTGCTCACAATCGTATCAAACTGGCCGCTATTCTGTCCATCACCCAAGGATGACATCTGGCTAGTCTCCTCACCGGGTGGCAAGCAAATCTACCGAGTTTTGTCTGGATGTGCTGGCCAAGTAGAAACACTGCAATAATGAATTATCTTGCATGACGGAAACACTAACGTTAGCATCATCCTGCACGAAGCATATCTAAAAGGAGATGCGATGGCTTTTAGAGAGTGGCGAATTGATCGAACGACGGACGCACAAGGGACTGCGTACTACATTGGAAGTGTTAACCTGGGAGCCGGCGTGTACGCAATGTCGGCCTCAGTATTTGAGCATGCAGGAAGCGAACCGGCTGGTCTCGGTGAGGCTTTCTTTGAAGTCACACAGTTTAGCTACCGTTACAAGCGATACAACGGTCTAACAGATGTGAGCATTCGGATTGCTGCTATCCAGAAAAACCCTTGGTTCACAAACGGAACTCGGACTCCGTTAGCACAATCTGGCTTGAGTTGCTCAATCATCGTTCGATATGCCAACGGTGCAACGCTTGACGATAAGGTTGCAGAAGGCCCAGCCTTGGCATATATCGCTGCTGAGGAGAACAAGCGAACGGAATAGTTGATCTGCCTTTGTCCTCGATCGTCTACCCTAAGCCATTGCAACCCAGCCAAAACCACTTGTGTTGCGATTTTCTTGTCTTCAGACATCGGCGCTGCTGTCTTAGGAGGTTGGGAATAAAGTACGTTGGTGAATAGACAGGCAATTGCGGTGGTGAGAATGCTTGATTTCATGTCAGAACTCCGATTGCTCACGACAATTCGCATCAAGATGCAAATCGCAAATCCGCAGAACAGCCTTTCTTCTTCAGTTCCTCTCGCCACGTCCAAAACTCTTTTCGTGACATCAGCATCTTCGGTGGAACGACATGGTCTTTCCCAGTAATGAGCAACAACTGTCTAGGGCCTGCCACTAAATCTGCTGCCGAACTTCTGGTCAGCAAGACCTGGCCATCTTCTGTGTCGCCTATGAAAAACGATTCGTTCGCTTCGCTGAACAAGATGATTCTCCTTCTGTTAGTGAAGGGAGAACCATAGCCAAGTTCGTAGTTTTGTAAATGCGGGTTAGCCTGGTGATGAACGCCAGTATTCACACATCCCGCCGCCGTATCGCGTCCTATCAAAGACGTGGGCCGATCCTCGACGTTCAAGAAGACGGAGAGGGGGAGGTGTGGCGGTGTAAGACTTGCGATGGCAATACCAGAGCGATCCCAAGAGACGGGGTCGTTTAGCTTGGTCAACGCATGAAGCAACAACTGCGGGCAAGATTCGTCGTGGTGTTGTACGTAATGCATAGCACTAATCGGGTTCAAGACCCCAAAATCCCAAGCGAGTACATTGTCCATACAGACGTTTTGTCTCCGTTGTGTACCATCAAGGTGCTGCCGTGAAAAACATTGCCGCTTGTTTCGTCACCATTTTGCTTATGTTGCTCGTGGAACGGGCATTTGCCGAACCCCCTCATCCGATTCCTGAGGCCCGTGCCCTCATGGGCGAGAAAAAATACGCCGACGCTGCGAAAAAGCTCGAGGCCTACCTGGCGACCAATCGGTTTGACGGACGGGCATGGTCGTCATACAGCGAGTGCCTACACATGACGAAGCAGTACCACCAGGCAATCGAAGCTGCCAATAAGGCGATTGAGACGGGATTCAATTTATCCGGTCAGATGTACAACATCGCATGTGGTTACGCACTGTTGGGAAAGAAAGAAGAAGCGATTGCCTGGTTAAAAAAGGCGCTCGACAAAGGTTTCGCGGAACAGGAGACACTTGAAAAGGACGACGACCTTGACTCGCTGCGTGATGATCCGCGGTTCATTCAGTTAACGGGGCTGAAGCCACCTTCCGGATTGTCGTCAAGCAAGCAATGGGAATGGGACCTCGATTTCATGGCTCGACGCATGGAGCAAATGCACTGGAATCTTTATGCCAAAGTCACTAAGGAAACGTTTCTTCGAGAGATCGAAAACCTCAAGGCCGACACCGGCAAGCTGTCATCGGATCGCATACGAGTTCGACTGTCTCGCATCCTGGCTATGGTTGGCGACGGCCATACCACCCTCGCTACATTTGCAGAGGGCGAGAAGTCCGTCGCCAGGATTCCTCTACACCTCCGTGTCTTTACCGATGGGCTCTTCGTCATCGGCACGCCCAAGTCACAATTGGAACTGCTCGGTGCCAGGGTAACCAGAGTCGGGCAACTTGACGTGGACGAAGCCATGAAGCGACTCCGTTCTTATTGTTCCGTGGACAATGACATGGGGTATCTCGACAGCGTCCCCCGACGACTGATGCAACTAGCCGCACTACAGGAAATCGGTGCAACGACTGATGAGGATGTGGAGTTCACGTTCCTGTTCCCGAATCATTCCACGCGTACCGTGAAGATCGCCCTTGAGCCAGCCTCCCCGGCAATGACTCGCAGGGCCCAGCGTCCCGGCTACATCTACGCCAATTCCACAAGTAAGGTGCCAACTCCTCTCTATCTAAGAGATGTGGATCAACCTCTCACACTAGAAAATCTCGATGAAGCGAAGGCCATCTATTTCGGATTTCATGCCGTGGGCGAAAGCAAAGGACAACGCTTTTCAGAGTTTGTCGATCTGATGCTTAAGCGTATTGAAGAGAAAAACGCCGACTATCTGATTATCGACATGCGGCTCAACGGAGGTGGAAATACCGGCTTGGTCCGCCCGTTAATTGATGCCCTAATTAAAAACGACCGCATCAACCGTCCCGGCCACCTCTACGTCATCATCGGACGAGAGACATTTTCTGCGGCCCAGAACACGGTCAATCTCATAGAGTCAAATACCCACGCAACTTTTGTCGGCGAGCCGACCGGCTCACGCCCCAACTTCGTAGGTGAAAGCACCTATTTGATACTGCCGTATAGCAAACTACGAGTCTATTGCTCATCACGCTATTGGCAACATGTTACGTCAACCGATCAGCGGAACTGGGTGCCACCACAAATAGCTGCGGAATTGTCTTACGGCGATTTCAACGAAAACCGTGATCCCTGCCTGGCAGCTATCCTTGAACGCATCAAGATTAAATAGTAAAAGTCCTCTGTGCATGAGGTGACGCCGTTGCGAGAGTCGAAGCGAGGTAAGTTTGAGGCGAAGATACTGCCGCGAAAGATTGATAAGACTGTCCAAGAAGAAAGGCGCTACCACTCTGGGCAGCGCCTTCTTGTGTATCCCGATTACCTTCGTTGTCGCCTATTTCGTTTACGACGGAACTTCACACCTGCCAAGGACGCGCAAGCCACAGCTAGACCTGTCAGGGCCACTACACCTGGTTCAGGAACTACTTGAATGACTCCGAAGAGTCCATTGCTTTCACCGTTGGGCCCGGCAGTGAAGAACAAGCTGTTCGAACTTCCCGCGCCGCCATCATTGCCGGTTGTCAATGACCATAACCCATCGATAGACAAAGCAGTCCCACCGGAATCCATCAGATGTCCGACCAGGATATTGCTAGCTAGGTCATACACATTAATTCGACCATCCCCAAAGTTACCAACTAAAAGGTCACCAGCCAGACTGCCAAAAGAAGCAGGAGCTATCGCCAAACCCCATGGGGAATTGAGCACGCTTTGGCTGGCAACTCTTCCTAGAAAATTGCCATTCAAGTCAAATGAACTCACAAAACCATTTCCCGGTCCGGCAAGATCATCAAATTGATTGGCAGCTTGTTTGGCATAGGTCACGTAGAGGGTCGATCCTAACTGCTTAATGTTGAACGGAGCAAAGCCGGAGGGAATCGCGGGATCGGTAAAGGTTCCCGTTAGGTTTGGAACGCCAGCATTTCCTTTGAGAACGTCGATGCTGCCCGAACGGAAGTTTGCTGATAAGAGATAGCCATTGGCTCCAATTGCTGTATAAGCCGTGCCTTTATAGACGTTGGAGGTTGAGCCTGTTTGGAGCACTTCAGCACTGGTTCCTAGCGCCCCACGCCAGCCCGAAATGGTGCCATCTTCACTCACAAACAGGAAGTTATCGCCATTGAAGTTTCCCGCAGGTACGGAGTTGAAACTCTGCCCGGTAACATTGCCTGCCCCAGGGACGGTCACTGTCAGGCCAAGCTTAGTCGGCACATTTGTAAGTGGATTAACGTTGTACAAAGTCGATGTGCCAGTGCCGTTGTTGGAAACCCAGAATGCACTTGAAGGAGAAAACGAAACGCCCCAAGGATTAACCAGGTTGGGATCCGATATTAGCGCTGGGTTTGCGGCCTGGCTGTCCGTTACCAGGTTGGTCTGTTGAAAGCCGGGCGCCTGTGCGTTGACTGACGTTCCAGAAAGAAGATGGAGTGCAATCGTTCCCAATAAAAAGAGCAGAAGGTTAAGGTTCATCACTATTCTCCATATGGTTTGAGAGTTTGAAGAATCCCAGCTCAGTACCTCTCGAACGAACGACTCAAGACTCATTGCGAATTTTGCAATGTACTCATGATTACATACTGAACATAGTCATTTTTAATTCCGGGGGCATCCGAATGCTCGTATGAACGCCCGATCAAAAACAACTTCGCCTCATTCGGTCAAGTATTCCCCATCAAACTCAAAAACATCTTCAGGACTGAGGTGAAGCTCCTTGATAGTCTTCTGCACAGAGTCAGCCCTGGAGCAGTGCGACCCATTCTTACCAAGGTCAGCCCGACGTTAGGCGTTATATGCGATTCGTAAACGTGATTGGCTTAATCCGCCTTCAGGAATGTGCCTTAAGTCTTCTGCAACACTTCTAGCTATGCTCATGTATGCCGAAAGCATGAAGATCTCTCCATTGAGATGTATCTTCATTGTGTTTTGTTTTTCTTGCAGATCAAGGGCGTTGGATGTTCTACATTCATTCTTCATGGCGTTCTATCAAAGACCTTGGCCGCTCCTCGCCGTTCAACAGGCGGTGAGGGGGAGGTTTGAGGCGAAGATAATGGCGAAGAAATGAACTTAGCTTCACAACGAATCAGCATATCCATCAACGCCTGTTCTTGTGTCGCCTGCGACGCTTCTCACCTACCTTATTCGTTGCGGAGCCGAAAGAAGGCAAGGACATACCCATCGGCATCGGTGACCTCGAAACCCCAGAGTCCATCATCTATGAAAGACAATTCCTTCACGAAAGACGCGCCTCGCTGGACGAACTCGCGGAAAAGTGGGTCTGGATCATTCGAGTAAATATACGCATCCCAACGTGCCCAAGGGTGCCGAGTGTGATTTGGCTGTGGGAGAACATCGGGAAGTATTGCCTTGAGCATGATGCCGATTCCTTCTCGACTCACATGGCCGTAGTAGATGTCTCCTTCCGGTCCTTGGAAGTCGAGTTGGAAGCCAAGGCGTTCGACGTAGTACGTAATCGAAGCCTGGAGATTCTTGACTATGAAGAATGGACTGATCGAAGCAAGATTTCTGCTTATCTCTTCAGATAGTGCATATTGCGTAGTGGTCGAAGTTGAGTTCATTCTTTGGCCCCATCACACGTCACATGTTCATTGTAAGTATTTACGCCGCCCTCTCGCGTTCAATCAAAGACCTGGGCCGTTCCTCGCCGTTTAGGAAGATTGAGAGGGGGTTGCACTGGATTTCTGAACGGAGGCACCTTCAATTGCAGGGGTAGCTTCAGTGACTTCACCAAAACTATACAACTCTATGGCCACAATGCTTGAGTCCAGAGATTGACAACCCCCCATCGCTGGTTACAGAGAAATGGTGCCATACTTCTTAGCAAGATATTCGAATAACTTTGTACGATCATGAAAAAGGTATAAACAATAATCACGTTGGTTTATTTGCACAGTTACGTGCCAAAGGTTGTCTTGTTCACAAAGTCCTATTGCCAATTTCTCTGGACCAATAACTCCTAATCGGAATCCCGGAATCGCGCGGAATGGATCTCCATTCTGGTCTGGATAAATGCACTTAACGGGAAAGTGCTTTCTCCGCTCTTCGTACTTCTCTAAATTGATCCAATCACACAGTGTAGAGATGTCAATCTCTATCTCGTTGTCCGCTGCCCTGGCAAGTGGCCTTGAACCGGTTCGAGGATCGTATGCGACTTTTACAAGTATGCCTAAACGGACAACGCTCTCTACCACTGGCCTAAAGTCTCTATCGCCAGAGAGTAAAACAGCCTGATTCATGTTCTTGTAAAACGCATGAGTCAGCATGTCCACGGCAAGTGTTACGTCTACTTCCTTCTGTTGTCTCTTCTTCCCGTGGGTGAGGTAACCATAACGGACATGAACACCTTCGACTTTGTCGATCTCGTCAAAGAACTCTTCTTGAGACTTAACGCGTCCCTTGAAATCGGCTTCACTCTCTCCCAATTTTTGTGCGTCATCGAGACAATCGTAAAGAAAACCACGTCGCGCACTGAATGAATCCAGTACGGCCCTGTAATCCACACGATAGTTTTCACCAAATAGTGGAGTAAAGAGATCGCGGTAGAGTGACTTTAAGTATCCACCATCGATGAACAAATAAGTGTCACCAAACATGTTTTGCTCCTAATGATCTTTTGATCCCGTTAGAGCATTGTATCTCTGTTTTCGCAAATCAGTGTAAGTGCTTGATTTAGCACAGAACTCAGGCCCCCTCTCTCCCGAGAAGAAGTGGGGGCAGCCATCACTGTCGCATGGTTCGACCTGCACATCATTCCTTTTCGATCTCGGTGCAGTCTCAAGCATTCTTCACGCTCGTTCGCTGTGGTATCCACGTTTCCCAAAAGGCTGTAGCTTTTCCATCCACAATGCCAAAAGTTCTTTCAGGTCTTTGGTTGGATCGTATCCTTCGGTATCAGGATATTTGAGTTCATCGAGTATCTCGAAGCTAAATGCGCCAACTCCAAGTGAGTTCCAATCTTGCTGGAGTTGCCGATTGGGGTGTCCATTCATTTCCAACTGGGAACGCATGCGGTTTAGAATGGCTGGTAAGTTGGGGCTGGAGCC
>DAOMFV010000090.1:0-22081 GCA_035430005.1 Gemmatales bacterium | reverse complement strand
GCCTTTCTCCCCTCTCCCCCGGAGGAGAGGGGCCGGGGGTGAGGGGGTACCGGGTAGAAGTAGGCGGAGGACGTTCGGATGGCAAATGCTGCCACTCATTGGCCCGACCCGGAAATCCCAGACAACGATCCGGAAGGGATGAGGGTACCGCCTTGGGTCAAATACCCAAACCTACCAAAGGCATCTATTGGTTGGCAAATGGGGATGGGCGAAGAGTATTGGGATAATTTTCGGGATTGGTGGTCGAGGCAACTTCGAGAGACGCAACTGCTATTAAGGACCGATATCCTGAACCGGTGGATTGGAAAGGTTTCTACCTGAGCTTGTAGCGTACTCGACGAGCCAAGCGTTGCACTTGACTGGCCCGTAGTTACAATAAGACGCAGTAAGTCGTTATGTTACTATGACACTGCAATCGCCAGGACTCTCAGCACTCAGGACTATGACCATGCGGCAGGCATTCCGATTCACCCACGAAGGCCCCCTCTTCGTCCTGGCTCTGGCCGTCGTTGCTGCCCTGGGCGTGCCGGCCTGGCAATGGTCGCTGGCTCACGATTCCGCCGACCCCACCATCCGCCGACTCTCCCGGCTGCTCCTGGGACCCGAACAGTTCATCTGCTACCTTTGCTTCGTCTGGGCGCTGTTTATCCTCTGGACGCGCTGGTGGGAGATCGGCAGGCAACGACGCCCCTTCCAGGTCGAACTCCTCCCTCCCGAAGAAGACTACAGGCTTCTTCCCGAAGACGCCCGTCTCTGGCAACGACGCATTCAACGACAAACCCTCTCCGGCGGGCAGCCCACGCTGCTCGGCCAATTGCTCGACTTGGCCCTCGGTCGCTTCGCCAGCAGCCGTCACCCAGCCGAGGTCGCCACCGCCGTGCGGGAAGCTGCTGACCTAGCGCAGAACCGCCTAGTCACTTCCATGTCACTGGTGCAGTACCTCGCCTGGGCCATCCCCGCCCTGGGCTTCGTAGGCACCGCCCGTGGCATGGGCATGGCTCTCGCCGCCGCTCCGGCACTCGGAAGCAATGAAGCCCTCCAACTCTTCCTCGATCAAACGACTCGTAACCTCGGCTTCACCTTCGATTGCACCCTGGTGGCCCTGTCGCTCAGCGTCGTGCTGATGTTCTTCATCCATCTGCAACAACGATCCGAAGAACACCTGGTGCTTGATGCCCAACAATACTGTTTAGAACGACTGCTCACTAAACTGGTGAATCTCGATTCGATGGCAGGCCCGACGCAGGCTCATGGCATGGTGCCGCCGATGGTCGAAGCCCCACTACCGCCACCCCTGCCCAGTGTCCCCGGCAACACCAGCCTCGGCCGCACCGAACGGGTGACAAGAGACTTTGGCCACGGCCTGGGAGGCTTGTCCTAACACAACTCGTTCCCGGTGATGATCAGGCTCATGCGATGACAGCCTGAAGCGCAAGCGAGGGGGCGCGTGCAATCGCCAGGTCCACCCTCGCTAGCGCTTCAGGCTGTCATGGCGAACGAAGCAAGTAATACTAGGAGGCCCCATGCCCGATTGGCTGTTCGCCCTGATCTCCCTGACCGCCATGGAGATCGTCCTGGGTATCGATAATATTATTTTCCTCACCATTCTCGTCGGCAGACTGCCTCATCATCAACAACGCATCGCCCGGCAACTCGGCCTGGGGGCGGCCCTCGCTACCCGACTGCTCCTGCTCTTCACGCTCGCCTGGCTCGCCGGCCTGACCACCCCCCTGTTCAAACTCACCGATATCGGCGTCCCCCAAAGCTGGCTCATGCCCGAAGTCACTCAGAACGTCCCCGATGACAAAAACATCATGATGAAGGACATTCATCACGATAAACTCCCTATGTCGAAGGAGCGTGCTGAGGCGATCTTCAATAGCATCAATGAAATTTCCCTGCGTGACCTGGTGCTGATCGTCGGTGGATTGTTCCTCATCATCAAGAGCACAATGGAGATCCATCACAAGCTCGAAGAGGCCAAGCAGTCGCCCGACAAACCGCTGAAAGCGACGAACAACTTCGTCGCCGTTATCGTTCAGATCGCCGCCATCGATATCATCTTCTCGCTCGATTCAGTCATCACCGCCGTCGGCATGGCCCGGCAGGTCTGGGTCATGGTCGTCGCCATGATCGCCGCTGTCGCTGTCATGCTGCTGGCTGCCGGCGCCATCGGCACCTTTGTCGCCCGCAACCCCACCATGAAGATGCTCGCTCTTTCCTTCCTCATACTCATCGGCGTGATGCTCCTGGCCGACGGCTTCGGCCAGCACATCGACCGGGGCTACGTCTACTTCGCTATGGGCTTCTCAGTCATCGTCGAGTTCCTCAACCTGCGGCTGAGAAAACATCCCCCGGCGAAGTAGAACGGAGTCTATTCTGAATCTGTGCCACACTCCGGCGTGTACAAGTACCGACTGAGTGTGACACAGTCTCCGACATAAGCGCTATCATCGTTACAGCAAGCTGTCACTAAACTACTTCGTCGATCCTCTTCCCAAATCCGCTCGATTGCTTCCCCTCACCTGCCGATGACGATAACGACATACTGTCAGGAAGAACTGCGATGCCGACTGAAGCGAAACTGGGACTGGTGTTTGGCGTAGGGTTGACGATCCTGGTAGCGATCTACTTCCGCCCCAGGGAGATCGCCTCAGTCTCCCCGAATCCACCAACGCCCAGCGCAACTAAAATCAGCCAACCCGCCCCCGGCCAGGCGACCTCTATTCGGAAATAGTTGCCATCACGCTCCGTCGTGATAACGGCGGTGGCTAGCTGCCATCAACGAAATAGTTGAAATACGTCTTATCTCCGCTCCATCACGCGGAGCGTGATGACAACTCTGATTTCATAACACTTTCCTCATCACCTTTCGCTATAATCACCTGATCGTATTTTTCGTAGTTGAGGCACCTTCCATGCGAAAGCCGCTCTTTGTCGCTGCCCTGGTAGCAGCAGGTTTGTTGACGACGTTGGTCACCGGCGCTCAGCCCCAGGAGAAGAAAGAGGCCACGCCGGCAGCGCAGACGGCCAAGGCTCCGGACACAGTGAAGGTCACCAAAGGCAAGTTCAGCATTGATGTAACTACCAAGGGTACGCTCGAAGCCGACGATACCGAAGAAGTCTCAGTCAAGCTCGATGCCTGGTCCGGCGGCATGACTGTGCTGAGTGCGGTGCCTCATGGCTCCACGGTCAAAAAGGGCGATGTCCTCGTCAAGCTCGACATGGAGAAGTTCAACAAAGCGCTCAAGGAGCAGGACATTGATCGTGAATTATCCGATCTAAGTTTCAAGCAGGCAGAAGAGGAATATAGGACATCACAGAAGCTCTTGCCGATGGACGAAGCCGCCTCCAAACTGGCCTTCGACTATGCCCAGGAAGACTACAGGAGGTTCGTCGAATCAGACCTGGCTCTAATGAAGCGCAATGCCGAATTTCAAGGCAAGAGCGCACAAAACTTCCTTGCTTATGCCATGGAAGAGTTGAAACAACTCGAAAAGATGTACAAAGCTGATGACATCAAGGAGGAGACAGAAGAGATTATCCTTCGACGCCAGCGCGATACGGTCGAGAACGCTCGGAACAATTCGCTCAATTCCGAAAAGCGCGCCGCCGATACGCTCAAGTACGACATCCCCCGCCGCGAACTGAGCATGAAGGAAGCCAATGAACGGGCCAAGATCAACCACGAGAAGCAGCAGATCGTGATGCCGGCTCAGCATCGGCAGAAGCAACTGGCTTTCGAGAAGACCAAGCTGGACCGGGCCAAGGCTGTCGAGAAGTTCGAGCAGATGAAGGCTGACCGGGAGAAGATGTTGAACATCGTCGCCCCGTGCGATGGCACCGTCTACTACGGCAAAGCGACCAAGGGCACCTGGAATTCAACCTCGGCGGAGAGCAAGCTGCAACCCAAGGGGAACCTCAGCAGCGAAGATGTGTTCATGACCATTGTGAAGTCGAACAAGTTGTCGGTGCGTGGTAGTCTTGATGAAAAAGAACGAATACTCGTCAAGGCCGGTGATACTTTCAAAGCCACCCCCACAGCCCTGCCCGATATGCGTATCGCTGGAAGCTTGACAAGCGTTTCAAACGTGCCGTTGGGTAGTTCCTTCGAGATTCGAGGAAAACTGAACGATACCCCCGAAGGGATAGTGGCAGGCATGACCTGTTCGCTAAAGATAAAAGGCTATTCCAAGGATGATGCGTTGACTCTTCCCAACTCGGCTGTTTCGTTCGACGACGATGCGGACAGCTATGTCGTGTATGTTCCCGGCGAGGGCACTGATAAGCCAATCAGAAGTTCCATTAAGATCGGCCGACGCTCCGGCGACAAGGTGGAGATTCTTGAAGGCCTTAAGGATGGGCAAGCGGTGCTGAAGGAGAAGCCGAAGACTTAGGTTACAAGCTGAGCCCCAGCGGAGCGAGAGAGCATAACCCAAGGCAATTGAAACATGAAATATGCTCCCAACGACCCCGATAGGGGTCGTTGTCGTTGATAGACAATGTTTCGCATTGCATTACCACTCTTTCAGAGCGGCTAATAATCTTACTACTATTACCAAGCCCCAGAGCGTTGCTCTGGGCTAAGCTCTCTCTCCCCATCGGAGCTTTTGCCATGTCGTCATTACGGGAGATAAGATATGGTCTCCGTCTCATCACGCAAGCATGATGGGAATAATAACAAAAGGGAGAGCATCATGCTCTCCCTTTCAGCGGCGTCCTTGCCGCGCAGCATCCCTACCGCAGCATCCGTTTTGGTCGCCCGCTAGCTTTCCCGTTTGGGAACTCGTCGGCTAGGGCGTTGCTTGGGGCCGTGCCCGGCGTCGAAACGCAGAATCTGGGGCACGGCATCGGTGCGGTCTTTCCTCGGTTCATCGGTAACGGCCTTCAGCATCGGCACCGTCGAAAGGCGCGTGTTGCCTTGCTGCTGTTTGAGTGTGATGGCGTAGGCCAACTCGTTCCAGAGCGATTGTACTGTCGGATGCGCCCGACCCAAACGAAATTGTAGAAAACGAATGGCTTGCCTGGCACTTTCCTCTTGATCCTGCTCGACTTGAGCACTAACAAGCGAACGCAGGCTGTCGAGGTTTTCAGGTTCGAGGGCCACGGCCTTGCGAAGGTGCATCATGCCGCGCTGTTGATTCTCATGCTTGAACAGGTACTCGCCGAGAGCGCGGTGGCATTCGCTCGAATTCGGAGCAAGTCTGGCAGCCTGGCGGAGATGTTTCAGGGCACGGTTGAAGTTACCGGCTTCATCATCTTCATGATGCAGGAAGCCGAGCATGTGATGAAGTGAAGGATCTTGAGGATCGCCGGCCAGTGCTGCATTGAGATGCATGCGTGCTGACTGATATTCACCCTGGGCCCGGAGCAGGTCAGCGAGCATGAGTGAAGCCTCGGCACGGATGGATTGCGGCAGATCCATGTGCAGAAGGCGCTCCAGGAGAGGTTTGACTTTGCCGGCTTGTCCCGCTTCCAGAAGTGAGCAACAGCGCGACCAGAGTTCGTCCACGAAACGCAATGCCACAGCCATGCTCCGAGCCTCCCTGCTCGTACACACTATCTCCCGGCACTCCTTGCCAGGAGAGGCTCTTATAATGGTTCATTTCGACGTATTCAAGTGAGGATCGCAATGAAAAGGAGAAAAATGGGGCGGAAAAGTCGCCCAAATTACCTGGATTAACGAGATCGGCCTAAAGAGCCTGAAGCAAAGCGATGGTGGATCTTGCGATTACCCGAGTCGTCCCTCGCTTCGCTTCAGACTCTTATCACTCATTCCTTTTCGAGCGATTCCTCCAACACACTCTCATTCACATAAATCGGCACATCAGCGGTGACGGCAATGGCGATGGCGTCGCTGGGACGGCTGTCAATCTCAACCAGTTCCCCATTCTGCTTAACCCGGATCTTGGCGAAATACGTTCCATCTTGAAGATCGCTGATCATCACGTCCTGCATCTCGCCGCCAAGAAGTTCGACCGCCTGGCAGATAAGATCATGGGTGAGCGGCCTGGGGGTGGGTACACCTTTCACCCGGCGTTCGATGCTGACCACCTCAAACAGGCCGATAACGATTGGAAAAATGCGTTCCCCCTCCGCTTCCTTGAGGTAAATCACATACTGCTCGCGCACATCATCGGTGACGATCCGTCGCAATTCCATCAGTACTGGCACAGGGTCTCCTTTGCATCAACATCTTAAACCGTGGAGTGTTGAGTGCAATGCACCCCCTCACCCCAACCCCACTCCCTCCGGGGGAGAGGGGAGAAAACGACAGTCATTTGGTCAGTAGGCCTTACGCATTCTCCCCTTTGGGAGGCAGGGAATCAAGTGGGGAATGGTGCCGACTTCTGCCAGGGGGGTGTCACCCTCTTACGAACTGGCGAGAAAAAACACTGTATCCGCTTGCGTAGCCCCCGGCTCAAGATACACTTACGGGAGGGGACAGTGTAGACCCGTCGTTTTGCAAGGCCCCCTGGTATAACCCTGTTGCGCCCAACTTGGGGACCGAGGTGGATCGATGGCTGTGCGTTTGAAAATCGGTAAATGTAGTCTACTGGGAAACTATCGTGAAAATAACGAAGATGCCGTCGATGTGAAGGAAACGAAGGGGCTGACCGTGGCTATCGTTGCTGATGGCATGGGCGGCCAGGCGGCAGGCGAAAAGGCCAGTCAGATGGCCACCGAGATCATCCCACGAGAAATCAGCAACCAGGTGGAATCTGCCACCAGCGGTGACGACATCCGAAAAGTGGTCCGCAAGTCGATCGTTCAGGCCAATGACGAGATCATCGCCCTGGGTCAACTAGATCGCGACTACCGCAATATGGGAACGACGGTGGTGGGTACCGTGTGGGCCCCAAACTTTCGAGACGACTGCCTGTTCGTCACTGGTGTCGGCGATTCCCGGGCCTACATGCTGCGAGATGGCAAGATCGACCAACTCACCATCGATCACTCCCTAGCTCAGGCGCTCGTTGAAGCGGGCACTATCACTCCCGATGAAGCCAAGGAGCACCGTTTCAAGAACGTCCTCTGGAAGTACCTGGGCAGCAAGGAAGTGGGCGAAGGCCCGGAAGTGAAGACGCTCTTTGTGCGTCCCGGCGATCGCATTCTCCTTTGTACCGATGGACTCTGTGGCGTGGTGCCCGATGAACGGGTGGCCCAGGCGATGCAGGAGCAGGGAGAAACGCAAAGTTGTGCAGAAGGGCTATGCCAACTGGCGCTTGACCTTGGTTCGCGCGATAATGTCTCGTGTGTCGTACTGGATGTAGTGGACGGCTAACCTTCTTAATCAAGAGGTAGTCTGCCATTGAAACTATTTACGGGAAGGAGGCTGGTACATTTTGTGCCAACTCCGGCCTAACTGATCCTTCTGGCTGAATATCCCCTTGAGAGTGTCTCCACCACCATCCTTTGATTTGAAGCCAGGCACCGAGCCGGTACCGGGCCATCGGCTTATCAAGCGTATTGGCCAGGGCGGCTTCGCCGAAGTGTGGGAAGCCATCAATACCTCCGATAACACCAGACTAGCCCTGAAATTCCTCGACTGCAAGCATCAGAAGGGCAGCCTTATCGTTAATGAAATCAAGCTGCTCATTCAGTTACGCGACCTCAAACACGATAACCTGCTGCAGTTCTACAGCGTAACGACGGGAAAGAACCTGATTATCCTCAGCATGGAACTGGCTGAAGGCAGCCTGAATGATTTGCATTACATCTACCGCACCGACCATCGCAGTCATCTTCCAGCCGATGTGCTGATGAATCTAATGAACCAGGCGGCGGTGGGGATCGATTTCATCGCTCATCAGAAGTTTGCCGGCTCCAGCGCCCTGATTCAACACGGCATGCAGCACTGCGACATTAAGCCGAGCAACCTTCTACTGATCAACAATACAGTCAAGGTCGCTGACTTTGGCCTCTCAGGCCCGCAGATGTGGAATGCCCGGGGAAAGGCGTTCGGAACACCTCCCTATGCCCCTCCGGAACTATATGAAGGCAGAGCTAACAGTCGAACAGATCAGTTTTCGCTGGCAGTCACCTATGTTGAACTGCGAACAGGATATTTTCCGTTCCCAGTGCCGTCGGATGGATCGTGCCCAACCGTGGCTCCGGAATTGACAATGCTGCCAGAAGCCGAGCGCAGTGTGCTGGCCCAGGCACTCTCGAAGCAGTGGCTGAATCGATTCAACAGTTGCCAGGAATTTGTCAGCGCCCTGTCGAAAGTTGTCGCACCTGGCAACAAAGGACTGCCGTTCGTGAGACGAAGCTCATCGCTCACTCCGGCGAAATAGTTAGGTTTCTCGTCAAGACTAGCATAGGTGCAACTCCTCATGCGTTGTTGAGTAACATGGGAAGGCGAGGCTTATTATGAAACACTCCCCCGGTTTCCTCAAAATTGTCGCTGACGCCAAATCTCGCGTGAAAGAACTCAGCGTCGCCCAAGTGCAGGCCAAATTACAAAAGCCCGGCGCATTCCTCCTCGTTGATGTCCGTGAAGAGAGCGAATGGGCTGCGGGCCACCTGCCCCAAGCCATTCATATCGGCAAGGGTATCATCGAGCGTGATATTGAAGTGAAAGTGCCTGATACGACCCAGGAGGTGATTCTCTATTGCGGAGGCGGCTATCGGTCGGCCTTGGCCGCCGATGTGCTACAGAAGATGGGTTATCGTAACGTCTGGTCGATGGACGGCGGATTTCGAGACTGGAAGGCCGCGGGCGGAGACGTCGTGACAGGGTAGCCGAAGTCGTGAAGCTTCGCTTGCTGAGAGTAGGGCAAAAAGTTTAGATCTGAAGTCTTACGACTTCAGCTACCTGAATGAAACACATCATGCAATGCGTGATGTTAACTCTAGGCATCCATCTCATACGCCTTCTTCCACCACTTCTTCAGCTCCACGTCCAAATCATCCAGCGACGTGATGGCAATGTTATGAGTAATTCGATCCTTCTTCGCCGTACCACCCGTATCGGTCAGCCTCTTGCTGAACGGCACGCCGCGTAGGCACAGCCCAAGATCAAGCCGGAACTTCGTTGATGCGACTAGCTTCGCAAACTGGTTTTTGCGATAGAACGGTACCATTGTCTGACAGGGACATACTTTGACATCTGCCCCCAGCGATATTCCCACTTTCAGAGCCGCCTCATAAAGCGGACGCATCAATGGCTTTTTTTCAAACATCGCCTCGACCCAGCGCTCAGCCGTTTTCAAATACGTTTCAGGATCTTCGTCTTCCGCCCCC
The DNA here is from genome assembly GCA_035430005.1 of Gemmatales bacterium. Lineage (GTDB taxonomy): Bacteria > Planctomycetota > Planctomycetia > Gemmatales > HRBIN36 > JAEUIE01. The sequence goes on along the minus strand of DAOMFV010000090.1, from coordinate 12,835 downwards.
TTACCCACCGAACGCGCTGCGAACCAATGAGCGTTATTAGTGCCCATCTTCTGCATCGCCTTCAACCACTCCCGTCGTTCGTGCTCAGTGGTCGGTCCTTCTTTCTTGATGAATTTCATCCACTCCTCAAGCGACCGCCCGGTCCGTTCCTTCAGGCTGGCGATCCACTGGATCGTCATCTCAACACTGGGGTGAACGCTGTAGATCGACTTCTTAGCCATGGGTATTCCTTGAACAATACCGCCCCGATTAAGTACAAGCTAAGCACGGTAATGAACAAAGTCTACTCATCAACAAATCGCGTAGCCAGCAGAAAGAGGTGGAGAACTCAGCCTCTGCTACCCAGGCTCGACCAGCGTTCCACTTCGATGGTAGCCCGCTTGAGGCTCATTCCTGAGATGCCGTCCAGCACTGCCTGCCACCACGACTGATGCTGACATCTGCGGGCAAGAACGCGGGCCAGGTAGTACCCCAGGGGCAAAAACACGAGGCCAAAAACGTAGTTGCCGATGACCCACCATGGATCGAGCTTATCGAGGATGTGAACTCGCCCTTCCGATAACCAGTTCAGCACCCAGTAGAGACCGACGATCAGCGCACAGAACCCCACCAGCGGCGAAAGCAGGATCACCCATGAGAACTGCTGTATCCGGATGGCCCGTAACTGTTCGAGCGACTTCTGAATCTCTGCCACCGGGCTGGTCCAATCGAGGGAAACGATTCTGTTCAGTTGCACCACGCTGCTGATGAGCAAAGCCAGAGCGCCGATCATGACCACTTCTGCGGGAATCATCAAACGGGTATCTTGCCAGTTATTGCCCAGGAAACTTCCGCAGAGTAGCAACACGCCGAGGCTGAACGCCACGTCGATCGCCGGCCAGATCGCCAGCCGGTTGATGCGTTGCTGTGCGGGCTGCATGACGACTTGCTTTACCAGTTCGTTTTGCATGGCCAGGGATAGATCGAGCTTCTGATCCAGGCGCTGCCATTGCTGCTGGAGTTCTTCGAGTTGCATGGTTAGACCTTTCTTGAATTGGGAGGGCGAGGCTCCTGCCGAGCTGTTACTTCGATGCTGTCGGCTCGGCAGGTGCCTCGCCCTCCCAGGAAATCCTACGACACAGCATCCCGCATCGACTTCTTCAGTCGATTGAGGCGGGTGCCTACATTGGTTTCAGTAATTCCGAGAACATCGCCGATCTCCTGGTAGGAGTTGCCTTCCAGATAGAGCAGCAACAAAGCACGGTCGGCGTCGCTTTGCGCTTCCAGCAGATCGTGCAGCTCACGCAACTGCTGCATCTTCGTCGCCTCCTCAGCCGAGGTGGCAACAGCCTCTGCCCCCGCCTCATCAAAAAGGCCCGCTCCTCTGCCCCATCGCTGTTGCCTGCGTCGAAAGTCGATGGCGACATTCAGCGACACCCGATACATCCAGGTCGAGAACTTTCGGTTGCGGTCATACCTGCCAAACGCCCCCCATAACCGCACGATGATTTCCTGCATCAGGTCATCACGCTGATTGGCACCATAGACCCAACAGACCTTGAACAGCATCCGCTGATGCGATTCCATCAGCGAGAGAAATAGATCATGTTCTGAAGTCGTTTGGCTCATAGAGCTGAGTAATCCCTCAGAAGTCATTAGGCGGCACAGACATTCCTGTTTGTGCCGGCCAGACAGGAATGTCTGGCCCACCACCCAAGTGCTTCTGCAAGAGCACTTAGGATCGCCTGCCTTCTCACGATTCATGGAAGCCTGCTTAAGCATCGGTAAGAACCGTGTTGAGTTAACTGTACACCTGGTGATTCGGTTGGAAGAGGCGGTTTGTCACAACGGCATGGGAAAATAATAGAGAAAGGAGCCAGCGCTGCTGATCGTCGTGCTAAACCAGAACAACGACGGTATTTATGAACCTTTGGTTCAAACCAACGCCATCCATGAAAGGCAGTCGGTAAGGTTGTTTTTGAAGGACCTGAGTGAACATCTGACAGGTTTGCGATACCCATTCTCGCCGTTTAGCAACCTCATCAGGATGTCGGGCGCCCCGGTCTGTCCGGACCCACGCCTGACCCTGTTGCGATGGATGATACGAACCAAAGTAAGTAAGTTGACACATACTCGAAATTCGTTGACAATGGCGACGAAATCACGGTGGACTTCGTTAGTGGCGTCTCGCAAGGAACGACACCCGACCATGCGATTTGGATTGTTCGACCACTGTCATATCTGTAATTACCTTGGAGAATCACATGCCGAAATATCTTTGTCAGGGCTCCTACACCGAGCAGGGTTTGAAGGGACTACTCAAGGAAGGAGGGTCGAAACGCCGGGCGATGGTTGAGCAACTAGCCAGGGAGATGGGTGGAAAACTGGAGGCGTTCTACTTCGCCTTCGGTGGCGATGACTTTCATATCATCCTCGATCTGCCGAGCAACGTCGACATGGCCTCCCTTGCCATGGTCGCCAACGCCAGTGGAGCAGTCAAATCACGAATCACGGTGCTTCTGTCGCCCGAGGAAGTGGATCAGGCGGCAAAAGGTAAGGTGAATTTCCGGCCGCCAACCCAATAGACCCAACAGCAATAGTCTGCCGTACCAGGGACTTTAGCAGTCGGCTGAACATACTCATTCGGCATCCTCGAAGGAAAGCTTATGACTCAAGCAATCTTTGAAGCCGCCGGCGGGCGGCAGTCTTTTCTTGCTCTGGCACACGCCTGGCATACCCGGTGCCTGGCTGATACGATTATGAGCCATGCTTTCTCGCACGGTTTTCACCCGCAGCACTCCGAACGCCTCGCTGCGTACTGGGCCGAGGCGCTGGGCGGGCCGCCCGACTACACCGAATCCCTGGGCAGTGAATCCCTGGTGATTCGAATGCACTGGGGAAACGGCGAGCATCAGGAGATGGACGAGCGGGCACAGACCTGTTTTGCACAAGCCTTGGACGATGCGGGCTTCCCCGCCGACACTCGACTCAGATCCACGCTCAAGGATTACTTTCGCTGGGCGACTCGAACAATGTCTGCCTAGCCCGAATCGGCAGAACAGGTTCCCGACGGACTCGCTTTGGCATGCTGGTCCTGAAACGGGCCGGTATGAGCTATTGGGTCATTTTCATTCTCTCCTTCTAGTCAAGGGAGAGTTTGATGGAGTAAATAACTATTCCCAGCCACCTCTCGCTCAAGACTCCATGGAACATGCTAGGTCGTCATCTGAAGGGGCATCTATTCCTCTTTGATTCCAAGCCTTCGCCGGGACTCTCGTCATCCTCCGGCCTTCGGTTGTTGTTGATCTTTCTCCTTTTGGAAGCCGTCCTCGGCCCGCGGCTGTCGCTTCTCGACCGGCTCGGATTTCCATCTCCAGCCGCCTGGGTTCGCGTGCCGGTCTTGCTCGGCCTCGCCTCGTTGCTGGTCCGGTTCTTCGCCGGAGTAAAGTTCGTCCAGATCGGGCTAATCGCCTGGCGAAGTTGGAGTGTCACAGAGGTGTCCTACTTCCTTCAGGTGCTGGTGATCGCCAACGTGACCTTCGTAATACTCTTCGCTGACCAATTGCGGATAATCTTGTCGAACTCCGCCTTGTGGGGGCCCGCGGCGCTGGCGATCTTCACGAACCTCCTGTGGGGCTTCTATCAGGAGCTGGTCTACCGTGGGATTCTGCAAACAGAACTGGTCCGACGCTGGGGCACGGTACCTGGCATTCTCGTCGCCAACACGCTCTTCACTTTCGGACCGTTGCACTATTATCACTTCTCGAGAAACGAAACGGGGCAGGCCTGGCCCATGTTCGCCGGCATTTTTTTGATCGGGCTGTTCTTCAGTGTGCTGTTCAGGAGGTCGGACAATCTCTGGATCGTCGGCACACTCCACGGCTTGGGCGATTGTTACCTGGACGGCCTCGCCCCACTCGGACACTAATGGGCGAAACCGGTGACCGCCGGGAAAACCATCGTTACATTGGACCGGGCCGGGGTGACCGGAACAATCACATCGGGTGAAACATGCGTTCAACAAGGCTGGGCGTCGTCAGACGAAGCCCGCGCCGATAAGCAAACCAAATAGGCTTGCTTCCTCAACGTCTCATTGGCTACCATGAAACGACCAGCTTCGACGTCACCCCCTCAGGCGGCTGATCCACCATGACCACCAGGCGATTTCTGAATCTCAAAGCCATTGCGATGGTTTTGTTCGTGGTGGCCTCTTTTTTTTCGCTGCCAGGAAGGTAATGGGCTCGGATATTGAACTGGGAATGGATCAGCAAACAGTTCTCCAAGCCCTGGGACTTCTGACTCAACAATGGAACACCTCACTGGATGGAATGAGCGAAACCTTTTCGTGGGAGAGTATCTGTTTCAGTGAAAAAGTCTATCGTCGTGCGACGGTGATCAAGATTCACAAAAGGCGTGGCGTCACTCGAATGGATGTTTGCAACACGGTGTTTGGCTGGAGTTATTTAAGCACACTGCAATGATGGCTGTGGTGCCAAACATTTTTCCCAAAAGGAGGTTCTCTGTTCACCGAGACGCCGGTGCGATGTACTCATTCGTCATCGTTGTGCGAGAGAATTGACTGGTATATGCTCACTTGCTAGCCTATCGTACTGGGACACAATGTTCTTGAGACATTTCGATACAGAACATGGTATGGCATCATTTTGTGAACTAGGCTTTCTCCATACCAACTACGAGGTTGCAAATATGGAAGATCCCATTCGCCTGACAGCTATTGCCACTCAGCTATCAAATCTTTCACAAAATACAGCGATCATGTCATCCGAGTTAGGGGAACTCAAAAAGGAAACTTCCGTTCTTAGAGTCCAGGTGCGATCACTGCAAGGCAATTTACAAACTGCACAATGGATCATATGTCTTATTCTCGTTCTGCTGGTTCTCGTCATAGGCGCTGCTGTTTATGCTGGTAAATCCTTTGCAAAAGAAACCATTCGTGAAGTGGTTCAGGCTGAGACCATCGGCCATTCCAATGTGACTCAACATGGGTACCTTTCAAATAGAACGAAGAAAATTGACAACCCTCTGACATTCGAGTGGATTCTAAAACAGCCGATAAGCCCGCACCGTATCGTCTCGATAATTGCAGAGCCTTCAGCATTCCTGCCGGGTATGACCGTTGAGGCGAAATGCGTGAAAGATGGCAAAGCTTGTCAAATCATCGTGCTGGGCAGCACCAACAAATTTCTCGAACTCCTTGAAGATGGAGTCCAATGTAAAGTAACTGTTACACTCAAGGCAGATTGATTGAGGCTGTCGGTTCCTGTCATTGATCTCTGTTGAGGACTACTTATGTTTGCATGGCTGTTTGCATTCTCTTTCAGTGTGATCGGTATTGTGCTGGCCAAGATCGTAGTGAGTGGTGCCGGGAAGAACAACGAGCCTATTTACCTGCTCGGGTTCGGAATCATGTTCGCTATTCTCGGCGCGTTGATGGGCGGCTCGATGGACATCGTTCACGTCATCAAAGACCGGACAACCAAGCCAAAGAAGGATAAACCCTGATTGCTTGTGATTGATGCTCAAAATCTTTGGTGCTCGCCTCGGCTTGAAGAGATATGAGCTAAATGGTCGAGGTACACCTCCATTCCACCTATTCCACTTCTCGATCTCTCACAATGTCTGTCAATATCATCTAGACTCTTGACTCGCATGCTCAGCAAAGCGAAGATGGGGCGACTTCTTGTTGCTCATCTGAAACAGGTATCTGCCATGATAGCCACTTACTCAGCACTGTTTGCCACGATGTTACTCAGCGCAGCCGGGATGTATCAACCTGGGACAGTATTAACATCTCAGACCACTGAAAAGCCTTCTCAGAAGCAGGGGACGAAGCCAGTCCAGAAGGATGACAAGGCACCCCAGAAGACCGAGAAAGCTCCGGCGCAGGACGACAAGGCTGCTCCCAAGAAGGACGAGAAGCTGGCCGTCAAAGAGGAGCCGGCGAAGAAGGAAGACAAGACACCGAAGCTACCCGTGACGGTGACCGATGGCTCGGTGATCATCGCCGGTCAGAAGGTGGAATACAAGGCGACAGCAGGAACTCTGCCTGTTATGGATAAGACCGACAAAGCCAAGGCAAACATCTTTTACATCGCCTACACCAGGAAAACGGGCGAAAATGTCGCAACCCGGCGGCTTACCTTCTGCTTCAACGGCGGGCCAGGCTCGGCATCAGCTTACGTACATCTTGGGTTCTTCGGCCCAAAGCGCGTGCTGATCGGCGACGACGGCCTCAGCGCGCCGACTCCTTCCCAACTCGTCGAGAACGACTGCTCGATTCTAGATGTGACCGACCTGGTCTTCATCGATCCGGTCAGCACCGGCTACAGCCGGGCTGAGAATTCGAGTGATGCGAAACTGTTTCATGGTCTGGAGGAAGATACCCAGTCTGTCGGCGATTTCATCCGCGACTATGTCGCCAAATTCGATCGCAAAGAATCACCCGTCTTTATCGCGGGCGAGAGCTACGGCACCACGCGGGCGGCATCACTTTCCACTTATCTGCAAAACAAAAAGGATGTCAAGCTGGCGGGCATCGTGTTGATTTCCGTCGTGCTCGATTTCCAGACTATCCGTTTCGGCCCGGGTAACGAGTTGCCTTATGCCCTGCATCTGCCAACGTACACTGCCACGGCATTCCATCATGGCAAGCTCGACAAGAAGTGGGCGACCGATCTGCAAACCGCTCTGAAGGAATCGCAGAAATACGCTGATGGCCCCTACCTGGAAGTGCTCCACAAGGGCAACCTGCTGAGCGACTACGAACGCCAGGCAGCAGCGAAACAGATTGCCATGCTGACCGGCCTCTCGGAAGAGTTCGTGCTGAAGAACGATCTGCGCATTGAGGCAACCCGCTTCCGCATGGAACTGCTCCGGGACAGGGAAGTGACCGTAGGCCGGCTCGATTCACGAGTTGCGTCGAAGCCACCCGCCAACCGGACCACCACCACTGCCAGCAACACCAACAGCTCGACGACCAAAACCAATGTCACCGAGGGTGGAACCAGCACGGCAAGCACTGGTGGACCCACAGTAAGTGCCAGCGGCGCCAATGATGGTGCCAATCGGGGTGAAAACAGGGGTGATAGCGGTCGAGGCAGCGATGGCGGTGGACGTCAATTCCGAGGCAGTGGCGGTGATCCGAGCCAGACGCTGCTCTCGAATATCTTCTCTGATGGGATGAAAACCTATTTGCTCGATGGCCTTGGCTACAAAACCGAATCCCGTTATACACTCACTGCCATGGTGCAGCCCTGGAGCTACGGCCAGGCCGGTACCAACCGCTATGCCTCCGTCGTTCCTCGGCTGCGGCAGGCTCTGGAGAAGGACAAGTCACTGCGAGTGCTCACCTGCAACGGTTACTGCGACCTCGCAACACCCTTCGCCGGCACCATCTACACCTTCGCCCACATGGGGCCCAAGTCGCTGATGGATCAGATTACCATGACCTACTACGACGCCGGCCACATGATGTATACCCATGAACCCTCCAGGAAGAAGCTGCGGGAAGATATTGTCAAGTTCATGACGGCCCCGGTACCAGCGATTGCGGAGAAGAAGTAATCGTGGGAAATAGCTGTTGGGTGCCACCCTTTCGGTACCCGTAACGGTGCTGCCTGAGTTAAGCTCCCGACATGATTATGAAGTACAGAACTGTGGCACCCGAGCTACACAATCACCTTCATATTTGCGGCCGCTTCCCCAGAGCAGTCTTGATAATCGCCTCCGCCGCGGCCAATTCCGTGCCCACAATCTGTAAGCGTGGTGGGCGAACTCTGGCTGATCCCATCCCCACATGCTCCTGTGTCAGTTTGATGAGCTGTACGAACTTCACCACCACATCGAGCCGTAAGAGCGGCAGGAACCATTCGTAGAGTTTCCGCACATCTTCGCCCTTGCTTGCCTTCTCGAACAGCGCTACCGATTCCTTCGGGAACGCATTCACCAGCCCGGCGATCCAGCCCGTGGCCCCAGCGGCGATGCCTTCGACGATCAGATCATCGACCCCCACCGAATACTTAAGCCTATCGCCAATCAGGGCGCGGATGGCCGTGATACGGCGGACATCTGCGCTCGATTCCTTGATCGCATGCAGATTGTTATGCTCCTTGCACAACTCCACCACCTGCTCCGGCAGAAAGTCTGTCTTGTAGGCAATCGGGTTGTTATAAAGCATGCACGAAAGGGGCGTTGCGTGGATAATGGCTGAGATGTGCGCCTTCATCTCACGCCAATCCGAGCAATACACATACGGCGGCAACACCATTAACCCCTGACATCCCGCTTCCGCAGCCTCTTTGGCCAGCTTCACGGCCTCAGCAGTGCTGAGAGCCGAGATTCCCGCCACTACGGGCACCCGTTCTCCCACACTTGCCACGCAGTCTTGCAGGATGGCCAGCTTCTCCGCATGCTCCAATGTCGCCCCTTCACCGAGTGACCCCAGGGCAACGATGCCATGACACCCTTGATCGATCAACCATGCGACATGCTTCTTGAGGAAGTCGTAATCGACGCTCAGATCAGGATGGAAGGGAGTGGTGATGGCGGGGTATACGCCTTGCCAGTTGATATTGTTGGACATGGAATGATCCTGTGTTGATCTTATTGTCAGAATCCGTGGCAGGAGTCAGTGGTACTCAACTGCCCCCTGCTGTATCAGCGTTAATCTCTTGCCTGCAAGCAGGGGGCAATGGAGTACCACTGACTCCTGCCACAAATTCTATGTAGTCGCAAACTGACGGTCGCCCGCATCGCCGAGGCCGGGGACGATGTAGCTCTTATAGTTCAAATGGGAATCGAGAGCGGCCAGGAAGATCGGCACGTTCGGATGCACTTCCCGCAATCGCTTCACCCCTTCCGGGGCGGCTATCAACCCAATGAACCAGAGCTGTTGCACGCCCCATCGCTTGAGCAAATCGAGGCTGGCAATCGCCGAGCCACCCGTCGCGAGCATCGGATCGAGAACGATGGCCAGTTCAATACGCGGCTCGGCTGGCAGCTTGTTGTAATAAGTCACTGGTTCTAGCGTTTCGTGATCTCGATAGAGGCCCAGGTGCCAGACTTCGGCATCGGGCACCATCTCGTGGATGCCATCGACCATGCCCAGCCCGGCCCGTAGCACCGGTACCAGACCGATACGCTCGCTGAGCCGATGCCCTTCAGTTTCCGCCAGGGGTGTGTTGACATTGATCGTTTCTAACCTGAGCTTGGCGCTCGCTTCATAGAAGAGCAGCCGGGACATCTCCCGCACCAATCGTCGGAAGGTACGAGGTGGTGCATGCTTATCACGAAGCTCCGCCAGTCTGGAAAGCACCAGGGGATGTGTGGAAACATGAACCTGATCGAGCATCACCGCTGCCTCGCTGGTGTACAGCATCTTAGCTGGTTTTAGCGCAGGGGCTAACGATAAATCCACCAGTTATGGAACTGCCGCAGCAGATAAAACGCTATTCCCGCCCCAGCCAGCAGCGCACCGCCCCAGATCAGATAAGGCACAAACCATCCACGATTGGACTTCAGCACAAAATCATAATTACAATGCTTGCAAGACGTGCTATGGCCAATCTGCACGTAGACATATTCTTTTTCCGTTCCACACTGAGGGCATTTCTGGCGAAGATACATAGCGTTCTCGGGCAAACGTTTTTGATATATCTACTAAATAGCTCCCCACGATATCGATAGCACCCGACTTGCCAAACTGCTTAATAGCCAGACAAATCCAGGAATGTGTCACTTTCGGTGAACTGTGGAGCTATATAGACAATTATAGATCGGAAATTTGAACGAGGCTGGAGAATTATGGCTTCATTGTCGTCTCTGGTTTCCTAACGGGGACGGGCAACAACGCCGGTTCTGTTAGATTTCAGAAGCGGAGATAAGTTCACTTTTCTGGACTCCTGTCAGACCCGCGAATTCAATATGTTCCCAACCAGAGGGCCGGGAATGACCAATATTCTTCCGGCTCCCACCAGTAAGAAAACCGCCCTCTGCCCTTACCAGTCTTAAGAAATACCATAACACCTCAGCCCCCGCCCTATCTATTCGGTGTTGATACTGTAAAATACTAAGACCCACCATAGAGAGTGGCCGAGCCTTTTTCGGCCCAAGTCTTCGGGATATTGACGTATGGCCTCCTCCTCGCCGCGCGAAGCCACGGAAGCAAAAGCAGCGCCGGCTAGTACCTCTAAGACTGTCGCCAGAACCGCTCCTCAGCCAGTACCGGTCGATCCCTGGATGAAGCTGGCCCGCACCCTGGGGTCGATCCAATTGGCGCTGATTGCGGGATCCATTTTTATTACGTCGCTGATCATCGGCACCTGCCTCGAATCGTGGTACAGCGACAAGATTGCTCAGGAGTTGGTTTACCACACTTGGTGGTTCACCGCCTTACTTGGCCTGCTGGCACTGTGTATCTTTTTCGCCGCTATGAAGAAGTGGCCCTGGAAGAAACATCAGACAGGCTTCCTCATTACCCACGTTGGACTTCTCACCCTGCTTGCCGGTGGTGTCCTCAACAGCTTTTTCGGTGTCGATGCGGTGATGCGTCTGGTTGATTCCAGCTACGCTGCAGAACAGACCGGGGCGGATCAGAAGAGCCGTCTGATCCAGATGAGCAACCAGATGAAGGTGACACTGGAGCGGCAGCAGCCGGACAAGAACGGCATCAAGGAATGGATCAAGAGTTCTGTGGTAGTCAATCCGGGTCCTTTGCCCTGGGGCTCCGAACTTGGTAATTCGATTGTGGTTTCCGGGCTGATCAAAACACTCGACCTGCTTGCCAATCCCCTGCCACGAACCGTCTACTATGCACCGTTCGACGACGTTCGGCTCGAGATGCTCGCCCATTTGCCTCACTGCCGAGTCGAGCCATTGGAAGCAGCCAAACCGAAAGAGTTTGGCTTCCCGGCGATCAAAGTGGAAATCAACACCTCTGAAACGGGACGCGTCAAGCCGACATGGACTGCACTCAGCACTGATCGTGATCAGAACCTCATGCCTTACTTGAGCAACACCTTGCGCGCCGGCATGCTTGTCGAACTTCTGGGCACCATTCATCCCTCGCTTCTCGACGAGTTTCTCAAGCCCCCCAGTGATCAGGATCGCGGGACGCAGGGAACCCTCATCTTCAACGTGGCCGGCAAAAAATTCATCGTCAATGTCAAACGTGAGATGGGCAACGTTTTTCCACTGGGCGACACCGGCTGGAAAGTGAAACTCGAAAATTATTTCGCTCAACCGGGCAGTCTCGACAACAACGACGAACCTTCGTTCCCCTCCGTACATTGTGATGTCATCGCTCCCGATGGTGCCGTTACCAAGTATCAGATTGCCGGGCGGATTGTGGATCATCCCGGCCCGATGCGGCTGGATGGACTGGCGCCGGAATTGGACGATGGCCTCCCCGCCGTCTGGTACCATGCCCCTGATGTGCGCTATGGCTGGCATGGGGAAAAAGATAACAAGACGGGGAAAGCACCCCCTCACATTAAGAGCATGCTACAGTTCGTGCAGACCTACGAAGGCAAGCTCTATTACCGCTCTTACCACGAACAAGACGGCAAGATGAAGTTGGACGACGCGGGCGAGGCCCCGGCGGCCGGCGTCGGAAAGAAGATTTGGGATTCCCAAGCCGGCAATTTCATCATCGAAGAGCACCTGCCACACGCCAAACGATGCACTCAGCGCGTCGTCCCGGTGACGAAACGCCCCGGCCTTTTGGATGAAGCTCACCCCCCCTCGGTACTTACCAGGCTGATACTAATCAAAAAAGATTCTCAAGGCAAACCTCAGTCGTTTTACACCGAACGATGGATTCCTCTCGGACGCCGGGCAATTTTCACGATCAACGGTTTGCTCGATGGTCAAAAAGTCACAGAAACCTTCCGTATCTCTTTTGGGAACGTTCCCGTGGCGCTCAATTTCGCTCTGGAGCTGACTCGTGCAGAGTCGCAGCTTGATCCCGGCACCAACCGCGCAGCCACTTACAGCAGCTTCGTCAAGATCTTTAACCGTCCAAAAGACTTGAATGAGGAGGAAATCATTGCCCAACTACCGCCGGATGCAACAGATGATCAAAGAGAGGCCGCCATCGTCGATCGCTATACTTTCGTCGATAGCCAGATGATCACCATGAATGAACCGCTCGAATACTTTGGCTACAAAGTCTACCAATCACGTTTCGAGAAATTCGGACTTGATGATGAAACGGGCAAGCAACTGGCCGGCTCGGTTTTCACGATCGGTCGAGATCCCGGACTATGGCTCAAATATCTTGGCACCGGCATGGTCGGCCTGGGCATCGCCACCATGTTCTGGATGAAGGCCTACTTCTTTAAACCGAAAGCTCGCCAAGTCTCAGCATGACGCAGCCCTCCAGCGAGGAGAACTGATATGACAGGGAACACAAACCTCACAAAACAGAACATCATTCGAGTGATGCTGATATGCACACTCGTTCTGATGGCGGGAATGGCGTACAAAGTAGCGGAGCCGTTCCTGTTTGGCATCAAGTATACCGCTCCTGCCGAAACGAAACTCGAACTGCCAAACTACGACACCAAAACCTGGGCTGAGTGGCCGGTGCTCGAAGATGGCCGCATCAAGCCGCTGCAGACAGTCGCCATTGAAACAGTGCGCAAGATTACCGGTCGAGCCACTCTCGACGGACAGCCTGCCATGAACGTGTTCCTTTCGTGGATCTTCTTCAAGCCGAATGGCCCCGATTCCAGCAAAATCAACTGGGATAATTACCCGTTCATCCTCTGCGAAGACCATGACCTTCGTGCCTCCATCTACAATGTCGATAAAGACGATATTACGGTAGTCGACAAGG
>DAOMFV010000089.1:0-22189 GCA_035430005.1 Gemmatales bacterium | reverse complement strand
CAGGTACCTGTGGAACCGTGAGCGAAGATGGCCAATAGACAACCTGCCAACAGTTCCCATCCCCGTGTCGGTAGAAGATAGAATGCATAAACAGGTTGTCTGGAGGTCATCCATACGCAGAGCAATAGACTGGCGATCAAAAGAAGCCCCAGCAAGAAACTCTGCCTGCGGCGGGTGAACCAAAAGGTCAGAACAAATAGCACGGGAAAGACGATGTAGAATTGCTCTTCTACGGAAAGCGACCAGTAGTGTAGATAAGGCTGTGCGTCAGCCGAAAGTTCGAAGTAATTGCCCTGTACCATGAGTTTCATGTTGATGATAGATAATGCCGTTGCCATCAGGTTCGCGCCTGCTGATGCCAGGTCCATGGGAGTGTAGATGAAATAAGCGGCCAAGATGGTCGCCAGACCAACCGTAATGAAAATGGGGAAGATCCTGGCAATTCGTCTTTGATAGAACTTCAGGAAGCTAAAGTTGTCTTCTTTGCAATCCTTGAGAATGATCGACGTAATCAGGTAGCCTGAAATCACAAAGAAGACATCCACGCCGACGAAGCCACCCGGAAGCCAGCGATGATTCAAGTGGAAGACAAAGACCGAAAGAACAGCCAAAGCACGCAAGCCGTCAATGGCAGGGCGATATTCCAGGCTATGTGATTTTGCTGGTTCAGGGGACGGATGCAATTCATCGGATATGGTTGTCGCTGTCATTTCTGACATGTCTACATTCCAGCATGCTTTGACAGGTCATCTTACCAGGCCTTCGGTCCATTCAGTAACACGAGTAGGAACAACATGGGCAGATAAAGCAGTGAAGCCCAAAGAGTTTGCCGAGCTGTTTGTCGGCCAGGACTCATCAAGAAGCGCCAGGCGGCCCAGCAGAAGATGCCTCCGAAGAGGATCGCTCCAGTAAAGTACCAGTATCCGAGGTAGCCATAAGCGAACGGCACGATGCTGAAGGCAACAAGTACCAAGGCAGTCGCCAGTGTCATATCACCGGTGAACTTGCCTCCCGTCTTGTCGATCGTGGAGACCATCACCAGGCCACCCTGACGATAGTCTTCACGATACATCCAGGCGATGGCGAAGAAGTGGGGGAACTGCCAGAGGAACAAAAGTCCCGCCAGGATCCAACTCTCCACGGGTAACGCATTCGCAGCAGCGGCATAGCCCAGCAGCGGTGGCATGGCACCCGGAATAGCGCCGACAAAAGTGTTCCAGGCAGTGTAACGTTTCAGCGGCGTGTAGACGCAGACGTAAAGAACGAGAGTCAGTAAGGCGAGGAAAGCAGTCAATGTATTGACTGCCAGCATGAGCCAGGAGACGCCCACGATGCCGAAAACAAAACCAATCGTGTAACCCAAAGCGGGGCTAATGCGGCCACGAGGCATGGGGCGGGTCTTTGTCCGTCTCATCAGGGCATCAGTATCCCGTTCCCAAGCCTGGTTCAGAATTCCGGAAGCTGCAGCCACAAGGCCGACACCACACATGGCATGAAGCATCAACATCCATTGAGAGGTGCCTAGCGGGGCAAGCAAGAAACCGATGGCTACCGTCATCATCACCATCAACGTGATGCGCGGTTTGCCCAACAGCATGGCGTCGTGCCAGACCGACTGCGACGTTGCAGCCAACTGCTCGACAGCTTCGCTCGTCCCACGGTTTGTCTGTGCGATGGTGTGCATGGTATCCATTAGACAGCACCCGTTATCGAAGGGGCTGTCGTAGTTTCAGGGATCAGGTGCCGGTTGGCTCGTACTGTGAAGATCAGGCTGGTCGCCAAAGTCAAGGCACCGAGCCATTGATGCAATGTCGCCAGGGTCATGCGGTGCATATCGGTGGAGTTCTCTTCCATCGCTCCGTACCCACCACCGAACCACCAGGCTGCTGTTCCCAATGCTATCATCATGAGAACTTCCAGCCCTAACGCCAATACTGGTATTCGCACCAAAGTGGAATTGAGCTGACGCGACCTCCAGACGACCATGCTGACAAAGAGAAGAATGAGAGCCGCCACCGAGGCATGAGCGATAATCAGCAACCCGCCACCATAGTGGCGAACCAGCACCGCAATGGTTAATTGCACCAGAAACAGGATAAGGAGGAGCTTACTGTAGGTCTGAAACGCCTCCGTCAAGGGTGATCTATCCTGCCGACGAAACACCCAGCTACGGGAAAAAGAGATGGTACAGCCGACGAGGAAGGCAAAGGTCACCTGGCCGAAGAAGCCATGAATCATGGCATAGTCCCGGCCCAAGAGGGTGTTCACGACGCCTTGCTTGTTGTTGAGGAGGATGCGGGCAGCGCCGAGGGCACCTTGGAGGCCGACAGCGATGAGCACACCGACACCAATCCATCGACGACGGTCTTTCTCGAAGACAAAACAAAGGAAAGCCAACACCATTGCCAGCACGCCGACCACGAAGCCGATCAAGCGATGCGAATGCTCAATGAATAGTCCCAGGTTCTTGATAACCTCTTCAAACCCACGAACGGTGAAGAGGTTGAGAAACGAGAGCGACCAGGTTACATCGACCATACCTACTCCGGTCGAAGTTACGGTACCACCGCTACCAATGAGCACGAAGGCTATGACCGACGTGAGGAACGCCAGCCAAAAGAGTGCCGGATGATAACGGTTCGCCTGTTCCATCGTCGTTACTTCTTTGCCTCCAGGCTGCGAATGAAGCCGACGATGTTCCAGATGTCAGCATCACTGAACTTGGTGCCATCGATGGCTTGCATGCGGGAAGGCTTGATGCCGAGCTTAATACGATTGAACTGATCGATGGGACGATTGCCGCCACGGAACGGTTCAGAGACGAAACTCCTGGGCTTGATCGGCCCACCCCAATCGTCCTTCATCGCAGCAATGTTCTTGAGCTCTTCCGGGTTGGCCATGCCGTTCTTGCCATGGCAATCGATGCAGCCGGCTTTGGTGAGGAAGAGGTCACGCCCCTTGGCCCAGTTGTTCTTGACGCCTTCTCGTTCGATTTCTTCCCAAGGCACGGTGGGCACATAGCTCGCCTTGGCATCGTTAGCCCACTGCTTGAGTATCTCTTTTAACTCTTTAGTGACATCCCTCTCGCTGGGCTTTTCATCTTCTTCGAGCCAAAACCGGGTCATGCGATATTCGACGAGCCCTCGGAGAGCGAGGTGCATCACGTAGCTGGCGAGGGCGTCGAGTTTTTCATCAGCCTGATCCATGCTCTGCATGCCGGCACCGGGCAGCCCCATCTTGATGGTACGGATGATATCAGCCCGGCAGGGATAGCTGGCCTTACCTGTATCGGACTTGCCATCGTCGTCCTTATGGATGGTCGAAACGTATTTGAACTTGCCGAAGCGATAGTCACGGGGCTTGGGGTTGAGCGTGAGGGCCGACTTGCCATTCCCGTTGCCCTCTTTGCCATGACAATGAGCACACTGAGCCAGGAAGAGTTTGCTGCCGAGGGCCATCTTCTCGGGAGTCAGTTGTAGTTCGTTGATCTCGCTTTCAGAACCATTACACTTCACCTCAGGTTTGTACGGTGTGCCAAAGTGGTTGATCAAGAGCTGATCGAGTTCTTTGGCCTTCTCTTTGGGAAGGGTGTACTCCTTGACAGTATCGGTCCCTTCCAGAATCGTGTATGGTTGAAAGTGATAGCGATCCCCTTCCGAGTAAGCAGCATCGCTACAACCGGACAAGAGGCCCAAGCCTGCCAGAAGCACTACCAGAAAACCACGTTGATTCAATCTCATTTCCACATCCGAAGAACTGCAATTGGAGTGCCGAGCCGCAAACTCTATGGTATTGCCACTGCCGGCGAGCGGAAGGGCTGGCACGCTTGAGAAAGCCTCTTAAATGCAAGAATGCTCAAAGGTTGCGTTCTCTGGAATCGGAAGTGCAGACAGGATTCGACCATCTGAATTGGCCTCTACGGTGGTCTTGTCTACAATGCCGTAGTTCAACAAATGTATGCTCTGGTAGGAGAAGCAGACACATGGCTGCGAAGAACGTAGTGGAATTGAACCAGGACAATTGGCAAAGTGCTGTGGTCGATAGCGCTCTCCCAGTCGTCGTCGACTTCTGGGCAGTCTGGTGTGGCCCCTGCCTCAGGATAGCCCCGTTAGTTGAAAACTTGGCCGACGAATATGCCGGCAAAGTCGTTGTCGGAAAAGTCAATACCGATGACAATCATGATCTTGCTGCCCAGTTCCGTATCAACACCATTCCACAAGTCTTGGTTTTCAAGAATGGCCAAGAGGTCGAACGCCTCATTGGTGTTCAATCGAAGACATCCTACACCGCTGCCGTAGAAAAAGTCCTCAAGTCGTAGGTAGAGCGGAAAGATGCCGACGCTACACATACCTGGACGCCGATCTCAACCATCGGCGTTTTTTCGTTGCGCATGAGGTAGCATTGCCGCCTTGGGTCTGATACCCTTGTGCCAATAGTGCCATTTCTCCCGCCCGGTGATTTCATGCAGGCTCGTCCCTCCGTTGAACTCCCTCAGAAGTTGACCGAACTGACATTCTTTCAGCGAATTCAGTACGCCCTGGTCTATCCCATCTTCTGGCTGATCGTGAAACTCCTCTACCGGGTGAAGGTGGTAGGGCGCGAGAACGTACCAAAGACCGGGCCGGCGCTCATCGTTTGCAATCACATCAGTTGGATCGATGGCATGTTTCTTTTTCTCAATTCGCCACGTAAGGTTCGCTTCCTCGTCTGGGCACCTTACCTGCAAGCTCCGTTTGTCCGATGGCTGCTCAACCTGGGCCAGGTCATTCCCATCTCCGATGACAGCGGGCCTCGGCAGATTGTCTCTGCTCTGAGACTTGCCACCGAGGCGTTGAATAAAGGCGAACTCGTCGGCATATTTGCTGAAGGTGCCCTCTCCCGTAATGGTTCGATGCTGCCGTTCAAGAGAGGGATGGAGCACATCCTCAAAAAGGCCAACGTGCCAATTATCCCAGCGTGCCTGGATCGACTCTGGGGCAGCATCTTCAGTTGGCAGAAGAAGAAGCTCTTCTGGAAGTGGCCGAAGAAGATCCCCTACCCTGTGACCTTGAGTTATGGCCCGGCCCTGCCCGCTACGACGCCAGCTTGGAGAGTCCGCCAGGCAGTCCAGGAACTGATGGCTGATTCGTTCAATCTTCGCCGCAAGGAACACAAGCCCCTGCACCGGGAGTTCGTCCGGGAAGTCTGTTCCCATCGTTTCCGTCCGTGCCTCATGGAGCCGGGCAAGATGGGACGCAGGTTGAACTACATCGAAACTCTCACCGGGGCGACCTGCCTTTCCCGCATCATCAAGAAGCGTGTCGGCGACGTGCCGATGGTCGGCATGCTACTTCCCACCGTCGTCGGCGGGTGTGTTGCCAACATCGCAGTCAGTCTGCTCGGAAAAACCGCGGTGAATCTCAACTACACTGCTTCGCTCGAAACAGTCGTCCATTGCATTGAGCAGTGCAAAATCAAGCACGTTATCACGTCTCGACTCTTCCGCAAGAAGATTGAAGACAAGCTGCCGTTCGATTTCGGGCCTGATGTCGAAATCATCGAACTCGAAGAGTTTGCTCCACTCGTCACCAAGTTCGTCAGGCTGCGCACCTACCTCACGTTCCTGCTGCTCCCACGTATCATTATCGAATACGTCGTGCTGGGTCTGGGTAAGCACAAGGCTGATGACTTGGCCACGGTCATCTTCTCCAGTGGCAGCACGGGGGACCCGAAGGGCGTGATGCTCAGCCACCACAACCTGGTTTCCAATATCGAATCGGTGTCGCAAGCAATCGACGTGCTCGCCACTGATCGGCTGCTTTCGATCCTGCCGCTGTTCCATAGTTTCGGATACACCATTTGTTTCTGGCTGCCCATTGTCACCGGAGCTTCCGCCATTTGCTACCCTGATCCTCGGCAAGCAAAAGATGTAGGCGATGCCTGTCGAGAATTTAAAGCCACCATCTTCGCAACTACCCCAACATTCCTCCGCTTCTATCTTCGCAAGTGCGAGAAAGAGGACTTTGCCAGTCTGCGACTGCTGATGACCGGGGCGGAAAAGTTACCAGCTTCGGTGCGTGATGAGTTCAAGGAAAGGTTCCACATCGAACCGCAGGAAGGGTATGGCACCACGGAACTCTCGCCGGGGGTTTCTGCTAATATTCCCGATACCGAACTCAATGGTGTTCGCCAGGTCGGTTCCAAGATCGGTTGCATCGGTCAACCCTTCCCAGGCATTGCCGTCAAGATTATCGACCCGGAGACTGAAGCAGACTTGCCGCCCAATGAGCCTGGCATGTTGCTCGTCTACGGCCCTAATGTCATGGAAGGGTATTTGGGCAAACCCGAACTCACCAAGTCGGTCATGCGTGGCAAGTGGTATGTCACCGGCGATGTGGCCAAGATCGACGAAGATGGCTTCATCATGATTACGGATCGCTTGTCTCGCTTCAGCAAGATCGCCGGCGAAATGGTGCCCCACGTTCGCATCGAAGATGAACTCCACAGCATCATTGGCTCGGCTGACCGGGTCTTCGCCGTGGTCGGCCTGCCCGATCCCAAGAAGGGTGAAAAGCTGGTCGTGCTCTATGTCGATGCCGAAGGGGTGAATGTGGCAGATGTGCAAAAGAAATTGCCGGCCTGCGGTGTGCCCAACCTTTGGCTGCCCGATGAACGGAACTACTATCGAATCGAGGAGATGCCCGTTCTGGGCAGTGGTAAGCTGGATCTGCAGAAGTTGAAGAAGAAGGCGGTGGAGGTGGCGGCCAAGTAGATTAGTGGAGGGCGAGGGGCTCCTGCCGAGCTGTTTGCAATCGCAAGCGGCTCGGCAGGAGCCTCGCCCTCCCTTGAATCACCTAAACTCAATCAACGATTGTGACTTCACCACCGTCTGCTCATCCGGGAAGGTGTGGAACGCATGGATGAGGAGACATTCGGGGTGGCCTTCCAGCACTAGGAAGCCGAGCGACGGATAGGCCTTGCTGCGTTTGGTGGGAATACGAACGATCATGCCCCGCTTCTTGGAATCAGCTTCAATCTCATCATGAGCTCGGCAGAAGTCGGGCCATTCGAGCATCTCGCTCTGGAAGCAGGCGTGGTAGTGGTAGCCGGGCTGATCGCCCCGGGCGGGCACTTCGCAGTAGATCGGCCCGAAGCCTGAGAGAATGCGGTATTCGAGAAGTCGCTTGGACGGCAGGATGACATCAGCCTTGGTCAGCACTTCGGTGAGGTACCGGCCTTGCGAGTTCCAGACGACGACGTGACCGGTGGCTGTTAATTGAGCGGTGACATCGTGCCCCAGTTTCTGCACGCGCTCCCTGGCCCGAATGGCGAAGAGTTCCGGGTGGAGCGGCCTGGTGTAGGCCTGAAAGACCAGATCTTTGACTAACGGTCGTCGTACTTTCATGACCTTTGCATTATAGTTCAGGTTTCGGTTCCATCGCACATTCCATGTCGAACTGTTAGAGTAGAAAGTGCGAGAGCTGCCGTAACAAACGGCACGGTGCCACGCAAGAGCAATGATGTGCTTTTTCGTTCCTCCTCTTGACAGATTGAAATGCCATGACCCCAGCGACGATGCGAGCGTGTGTGATTACTCAGCCCGGCGGCCCGGAGGTGTTGCAGATCGCCGAGCGACCGGTGCCGGGTTTGCAGCCGGGTGAAGTGCTGCTGCGTGTGGAAGCGGGAGGCGTCAACGGGGCTGATCTGTTGCAGCGGCGGGGGAGGTATCCGGTGCCGCCGGGGGTCTCTGCTGAGATACTGGGGCTGGAAGCGGCGGGGGAGATTGTCGCCGTCGCTGCGGATGTTTCACAGTGGAAGATCGGGGATCGAGTGGCTGCACTGCTGGCGGGCGGGGGTTATGCCGAGTATGTGGCTGTGCCTGCGGGGCAGTGTCTGCCCTGGCCGGAGTTTCCCCATGGCCCGGCGACAGCCGACGAAGCGGCAGCGTTACCGGAGACCTGCTGCACGGTCTGGAGCAATATCTTCGAGATCGGCCGATTACAACCAGGCGAGACACTTTTAGTGCACGGCGGGGTGAGCGGGATTGGGACGACTGCTATTCAGTTAGCAGTCGCATTGGGATCGAAGGTCTTGTGTACCGTGGGTAACGACAGCAAGATGCTTGCCTGCAAGAATCTGGGAGCGATGGCGGTCTTCAATTACAAGACGGATGATTTCACCAGTTGTGTCAACGAGGTAACGGGCGGGCAAGGGGTGAACGTCATTCTTGATATTGTGGGGGGTAGTTATTTGCAGAAGAATCTGGAATGTCTCGCACATCAGGGGCGATTAGTAACCATTGCAACCCGGGGCGGTGCGAAGGGTGAGTTAGATATTGGATTGATGATGCGTAAGCAGGCTTCGGTGACCGGATCGTTGCTGCGGCCCCGGAGCGTGGCGGAGAAGTCGAGGCTGGTGGCAGCAGTGAAGCAACACGTTTGGCCGCTGGTGAAGCGTGGGGCGATAAAGCCTGTAATGGATAATGTGTTTCAGTTGGCGGAGGCTGATCAAGCCCATCGTCGATTGGAATCGGGGGAGCATGCGGGGAAGGTCGTACTAAATGTTCGTTGAACCGGATGCCTTTCCCGAGTATCTTTTGAGCAATCGGAAGTGGAGTTAAGCCATGTGCAGATACGCCATGCATGATCACTATAAGAGGCATTTCGCCTGCTTCTCGTGCCGTAAGGCGTTTAAGCGAAATCATCTTGCCAGCTTGGAAGCTGAGCAAACTGAGATCGTGGTTTGCCCAGACTGTAAATCGCTTATGAACAACATGGGTTTAGACTTTAAGGCACCGAAGCAAACAGCATTGGAACACTGGGCTGTTGTAGCCTTCCTGTATCGTCGCGGATTTGCTTACCATTCATGTGGATGTAATGGACCTGGTTTCCGGCCTTCCCGCTGGGCCGACGTGCCTGGCTTCCTGAAACAACACCAATGCAAACCGCCCGGCGAAATATTGGCAGCCCAATTTGCAGCAAGACTGAAGAGAGCAAAACGAAACTATGTCGTGCCGAGATAGCCGCTCCGCGGCTAGGTTTCGCAAGATTACCATACGCAATTAGCTGGTGCAGTAGATCATTTTGACCAATAGCGGCGACCGCAAGGTTTGACATTCCGAGTATGGCTAACTGAGCAGAGATATCTACGCCATCGGCAGCGTTCGCCCCTTGGCTTGATATTGCAGCAACTGGTAGTGCTTCCAGTCGATCATGGTCGTGGTGCGCCATTGAGCGAAGGGGTAGCCTGCGGAGCCGTTGAGTTGCAGCAGGCCGCCGAGGGTGGCGAGGCGTTCTTCTTCGTCGATGACGAGTTCCTCTTCGAGCGGTTCGCCGTCATCGTCGAGTTTCTTCGCATCGAAGGCGTGCCACCAGCCGGCGTTGAGGAGGTCCATCAGCTTTTCGATCTTGATGTGCTTGGGTAACAACGGCGTGAACGCTTTAGGCATGTGGCGGCTGTTCAGTGCTTCTTGATCAGTAAGCTTCTGATCAGCGAAGTGGCGGGGGTTGCTCGAGTAGCCATCACGGGGGGTGCCACGGTAATCGAGATTGTAGAAGAGGACCCCTTCATCGTGGAGCAGGATGGCCAGGGAATGGGTCTGCAACTGCTGGCTGAGTCGATTGGAGAGATCAGCCAGGAAGGGAGTGTCGTCGCGCTCGGCGAAGGTCTGGATCAACGTCGTCCAGTTGCCTCGCTCCGGGCTGAGGAGATAGGTGAGATGGCCGACGCCGCGATCAAGGGTCTCAGTGATGTCGCGCAGACCGTTGCCGGGTATGGGGGGCATCTGCACCCGGCGGTACTTCCACTCGACCAGAACCTGATCGAGAGCCTTGGCAAGGGCCTGCTGGGTGACACGATGAACATGGATCAAGGCAATCATCGTCTCAGCCATGCGTTATGCCTTGATCAGAAGTCCCTGCCCTGTGGGCAGCGACAGGATGGGAAGAGACAAGGGTTTCGCCCAGCGGTCGATCGCTTCCTTTTGGCGACGATAGGCTTCGGCAAAGGCGTAGTCATCGAGCAGCACAATGCCGCCAGTAACCATGCGGGGCCAGAAGTATTCAAGAGCAGCCACTTCGGGTTCGGCGCAGTTCATGTCGATGGAGAGATAAGCTACCTGCTGCGAGGTCACATGAGTCAACGTCTGCGGGATCGCTCCTCGAATCAACTTCACTGCGGGAAACTTGCTGAAGTGTCCCTGTACCTGGGGCCAGACATCGTCAAGATAGTCGTTCCGATGCACCTCGGCTGCTACGCCGCGCTGATCGGCGGGAAAGCCATTAAAAGTATCGAGCAGGTAGAAATGTCTGCTCGGCGACTGCTGCCAGTTCACATCGGTGAGGATCGCCGTCGCCAGTCCACCAAGGTGGACGCCACATTCGACGAAGTCGCCGCTCAGATTCCAGGCCTGACGAGCCGCCCAGAGGGCGACGTAGACCCGCCAGCGCAAATCACCATTGGGCCATGAGCCGGTTGCCTTGCCTGCTGCGTAAGCCTTTTGAAACTGAGGATCGTTCAAGAAGTCAGCCACATGCATGGTACACAGGCCGTCTTCACCATACGTCCAACTCGGCAAAGGCTGATCGTGCAGCACCTGATCCTTCACCCACCGCTTCAGCGAAGCGGGCATCACTCGGCGGAGCAACTCCTTCATGCCGAGTTCTCCACGGTGGCATGATAGAGAGCCGGCACTGTCTGCCGATGATCGCCCTGGACATAGAAACTCTCGCCGCCATCAGCGACGGTACGGACGAGGATCGTCTTCCAGGGGCGGAAGTAGTACTTGGGATCTGCCTTCGGCGCTTCGTGGGTGAGGTCGCCATCGAGAGGCACCAGATCAAACGCTGCCGTAGTGAAGTGGCAAATCTTCTTGCCCTCTTGATGTGCCACATTGCGGGCCATCGTCAGCGCCTTCAGGTAGACCTCCGGCCCCATGACAGCGGTGCCGAAGTTGAGCATGACGCCCCCTTCGAGCCGCTGGCAACTGTGGGCGAAAGTGAGGAAGTCTCGATGGCTCGTCTGGCCCAGCGCTGCTCCATCGCAGTTGGGATGTTCGTGGATGATGTCGTAGCCGATGCCGACATGCACGGTGATGGGCACACGAAGCCGAACCGCGGCGGCGAGAACGCTGACATCCTTGTTGGGGAAGTTACCGTTGAGAATCGTCTGCCCGATGGCTTCGCCCAGACCCAGCCCCTGCATGGCCCCGAAGGAGATCGCATCGTTCATCAAGCCCGTCTCTTGCCAGAGGCCGAACTCGCCGGTGCGGACGTATTTCGCCACGCTCTCAGTTGTCGCTCCGATCAGGGCGAACTCCCAATCGTGGATCGGCCCCGCCCCGTTCATGGCTATGTGTGTGATGAGCTTGCATTCCATCAAATCGATGAGGTAACGGCTAACACCGGCACGCAGTACGTGAGCGCCCATCATCAGGATGGCTGAGGCTCCGTTGGCTTTTGCCGTTCGCAGTCGTTCGCCAAGGATTGGCAGGGCGGAGTGGCTGAAGCCGGAAGGCACCGCATCGAGTGGCAACATCTCTTCGAGCGTAAGGTCATGTTGCCGTTGGGCCAACGGTTGGATGCGGAGTCGGGAGCGGTCGAAGATCGGATAGGGCATGATGGTAGCCATCTCGCTCCGCGAGATGATCGAGCTGGAGGAAGCTTTGGGGACAATGTTCCAGGGTATTGCAAGTACAACATCGCGCGGAGCGTGATGACTACCATCATTGTACATGAATCACGACTTTGCCAACCAGCGTCCCGGCTCCGTGCATGGTATTGGCTTCGAGGAAGCGATGGGCCTCAGCGGTTTCAACGAGTAAATAGGTCTTCCCGATGACCGCTTTGAGCTTGCAGGCTGCCAGCCAGCGGTTGATGTCTTCGGCACACACCCGTTGCTCGGCGGCGCTGGCGTTAAACATGGCCATGCCGCGGATGCTGAGGTCTTTGGTATAGAACGCTCCAAAGGGCAACGTCGGCTTGGAAGCCCGGCCAGCGATGATAACGACCCGGCCACGCAGCTTCATCAACGGCAGGATGATCTCGAAACTGGGTTCACGCTGCGTCTCGAACCAGACGTTCGCTCCCTGGTTGCCGGTGAACTCTTTGACCTTGGCAGCGATATCGTCGGTCTTGTAGTTCAGCACCAGATCGGTGCCCCAACTTCGGCACAGGTTCGCCTTGGCTTCACTACCGACGGTGGTGATCACCTTGCAGCCATGAGCCTTGGCCATTTGGACGACCATGGAACCGACGCCGCCGGTGCCACCGTTGACGAACACCGTTTCGCCCGGCTTCAATTCGGCTGTCTGGAAGAGGCCCAGGTGGGCAGTGATACCAGTGAGGGCCACGGCAGCGGCATCTTCGGACTTCACACCGCTCGGTAGGGGATAGACCCAGTCCTCATGAACGGCTGCATACTCCGCAGCAGTGCCCTGTCGGTTCATCATGCCCTGATTGCTGCCCCAGACCTGATCACCGACCTTGAACCGTTTGACATCACTGCCTATAGCTGTCACCTTACCAGCAAAGTCGGCGTTAGGCACAAAGGTGTCCGGCAACGTGGCAGCGACCATGCCCGAGCGGATGTAGAGATCGATGGGATTGACCGCTGAGTAGCTTATCTTCACGAGGACTTGGCCGGCACCAGGCACCGGCGTAGGCAACTCACCTGTTTGAATGACATCGGCGGAGCCGGTTTTGGAATAGTAGGCAGCACGCATAGTGTCACTCTCGGATGGTGTATCGCACTCTCTCAACCTATTATTTATTGAAACAGAACAGGGAGGGCGTGGCAGTGGTCAGCGGTACTCCGCTGACCCGTGGTGACGTGCAATGACTATGAAAGTACACAGGGGGCAGATGAGTACATCTGACCCCTGCCACGGCCTTCAGAGCAATCGTTACTTGAGGCTTTGCCAAAGATACCAGCAGGCAATGGTGCGGTAGGGGGCGAAGACCTCGCCACGTTCCATCGTGTAAACCTTATTCGGCATATCGGGGAGTTTATCGAGTTTCTTGATTGCTGCCCGTAGGCCGAGATCATCTACGGGCCAAACGTCTGGTCGCACCAAACCGAACATGAGGAACATCTCAGCCGTCCAGCGACCGATGCCATGCACATCGGTCAAATGTTCGATGATCTCGTCGTTCTCCAGGTGTGGGAACTTCTTGAGGGGAAGTGTGCCCTCAGCAGTTCGCTTGGCGAGGTCGTGCATCGCCCGAGCTTTGGTATTGGAGAGCCCTACTCCGAGCAAATCGTCGTGGCTGAGAGTGAGCATTGCTGCCGGTACGACTTTCCGGGGCTTGAGCCGAGTGACCAGTCGCTGCTGTATCGTCGCTGCCGCCTTCAGTGACAGCATCTGGCTGACAATCGAAAAGGTCAGGATGCGGAAGTAGTCGTGCGGCGCAGCAGGCTTGGGCTGAAAGTCACCGATCCGCTTGATGATCCCATGCATCGGCTTGTGCGATCGCAAATGGGTGATCGCTTTGGGAAGATAGTGGAGCTTCACAGTCGTCATGGGCCGCCATCGGGTAAGAGTTGTCGATTGCCGAAGACTACTTTCCACGGCTTGATCTGCCAGCGGACAAAGATGCCAGCCTGATGGAACGGATCGCTGGTGATAAAAGTCTGCAGTTCATGCTCGTTGGCGGCATGATAGACGATCAGCGCGCCCGAATCATCTGTGATCGGCCCGGCCGCCAGCAGTTGACCGTTGTCGAGAAGGTGTTTCAGATGTGCCCGGTGTGAAGGACGATGGGCGGCAATTTTCTCTTTGTCGGGAGAGTACTCATAGAGGACAGCGTAGTTCATTGGGGCACCCTGGTGAGCAATAGTGCTTCGCCAATTTACCACCTACCACTCTATCGTCAAGCGTTCCATCGGGCCGGAAATGCGGAGACGCAGCATGGGAATGCCGTCGAAGGCGTGTTGCCAGGTATCGAGACGTGCCTTGTTGTTGACCGTATGCATGGTCGCGTGATAATGCAGGCTTAGCACCACTTGGCCATCTTGCGGAACAAGGTTGGTCAAGGTGAGTCGTCGCAGCCCTGTAAAGTTCAAGGTTGCTAGCCCCTGCTTGCAGTAACTGAAACGACGAGACAACCGGATGAGCTTCCCCCCTTGAGGCAACTCCGCCACGACGATCGCTTCCGGCATCGTCATCCAGCGCTGGATCGAGGCCTGTTGGAAAGCACAGACCCAACCGATGTTCCAATCGTTGGTGAAAGCATTGAGGTCGCTCTGGCTCCAAAGTTCGATTGACTTTCCCATCAATGAACCGGTAGCCAAGCGTACCTGCATCGGTTCAATAGTCACAGCCTCAGCTCGGCCCAGGCCGCCCACAAAAGATCGTTCGACCAGACTGGGCAGCAAAGGCGACCATGCTCCATTATCAGGAGTCTCTTCCCAGAGAATGCGTGCCTCATCGGTCGTCAGTTGTGTCAGCTTCTGAACTGTTTCATTCACCACCGGCGGTACCTGCATCTGTACGGTCCCCTGCTCTTCCAGGCGAAGGACGAGTCGAGCCAACTCTTCGTGGAACAGAATGCCCAAGGTGCCAAAAAGCACTGTCATCACGAGCATGCTTCTCTGATAGCTACCCAATCTCCGGCTGACCCATTCCATGATAATTGCCAGGAGTTTGCCTACGGGAATGGTCGCTAACCAGACAGAACACCACCACCAGCCATGTGCCTTATCGAGATGCAAACTTTCGATCTCCTGAGGCAACAACGCTGCTGCAGAGGTCAGCATAATACCGAAACTCCATACCAGTGCAGATCGCCCACCAATTCCTTTTCGTAGCGTGCGTGTTCCGAGGAAGCCGATGACCAGCAAGAGTCCGGGCCAGATCATCAGTTGAAGGTTGGCTTTCAAATTAAACAGGTCGTGAAAGCTGGAGGCAATGATCATCTCTCGATCAGCCAGCATCCACCAGGTATGCCAGCATTCACGCATCCAGAAGAGATTGATGGCAATCGCCCCAACGAAGCAGGCAATCAATCCAACAAATCGAGCCCAGGGCAACCGGCCGGCCAAGAGTCCCAGGAAGAGAATAAAGCAGATGGACAACAGCAACAACGTCGCTGGCCAGAAGTAGAGAGCGGTAGCAGTGGTGCCAAACCAGCCGAGCAGCGTCCACCAGCGAGGTCGGGCATAGCTGCGGGCCATGTTCGCCAGGGCCAACCCCATAGCCGCAGTGCCGATGATCACATCAGTCTCACCTTGCTTGAGCAGTTGAATTCCCCAGGGACTCCAGGCACAGCCGAGGAAAAGCAGCAGCGCGCCCGTAATTGCTCCGCTGCCCAGGTTCCCCACCCGGCACATAATCCAGAGTGACCAGGGCAAGCTCAGCCACATGATGAACAGGAGAATTTTGTACGTTGCCAGCGGATGAGTGCTGCTGATCATTCGTGCCAGCACCGCCAGCCGACTTTCGATTGAAGCCCAAGGAGAAATCGTCAGGCCTGCTTGAAAATGGTAATCGTATGTGGTGGCAGTGATGCCTTCTTCCCGAACCGATTGTGCGACCTGTTGTCCGTAGTAAAGCAGTCGTGCATGCTGGCCATCAACGACTGGAGTCTCCTCCAGAAGCAAGTCCCAGTTACTGCCAAAGAGCTGCCAGGTAAGCAGGGAATGAATCACGATCAGGCTGAGCGCCATCGTGCGCAGAAACCAGCAGCAATGTGGTGGGGACGTGCGTTCCATGATCGCGGCATGGTACCCGGAACTCGTCAAAGCGCGAAGGTCAAGCAATTCTCTCCCCCTTTCCAAGGGGGAGTCGTAGGGGGTAAATTCTCCGTAGCCTTCAACCCCAGCCAACCTCCCTGGTAAGGGGAGAAGCAGAATGACTTACTACTTATATCCCAAGTACCGTACCCGGAAGCTGGGGGCGAGGTGTTCGAGGTCGAGCAGCGTCAAGAAATCAATAGTCTTGAAGGCCCGGTCGATGGCTGGTTCGCCGCAGATGTAGGCTCCGAGCATCATGTACATGCGGAGGAGCTTGGGAGGATCAGGGAGATCGTCGGTCTGTTCCATTGCCAGGGCAGGTAGTCGATAGCCGATAGTAGGAACGGTGCGCAGCGATTCAGGGGCCAGGTGTCGTTCCAGTCGGCGGTAGGTGGCCCAGCCTTCCTGAAGATCCTGCGAGGTGAGCGAGGAGCATCCAATGAGATAGCGTGCCCCAGTGTGATAAGCATACTTGGAAATGCCATGCCAAAGGAGGTTGATGACATCGTAGTTGCGGAAGTCCTGATGCACACAGGCACGGCCCAACTCAATAACTTCGTCACGGATGGGTTCAAAGGGAGCGAAGTCAAACTCCTGCTCGCTATAGTAGCCCTTGCCCAGAGCAGCAGCCTTTCCCGTTTGCACTCGATACGTTCCGACAACCCGACCCGTAGTCAGATGTTCCACGATCAAATGATCACAGACGATATCGAACGGATCGACATCTTCTCCTGTTGCATAGGCTGAATCGAGGCCTTCGTTGAGTTCCAGGTTGAAGACCTCAAACCTCAGACGATAGGCCGCTCGGCGATCTTCTTCTGTTTGCGCCAGTCGAACGACGTAATCTCGATGGCGAGCGAGTATGCTCTCGTCGTGAATCAGCCAGGGGTGCAGCGGAGGAAGTGCAGTATTCATGACATCCTGCCATGGCCCGTGAAGTGAAGCGATGAGAACTATCGCTCTCATCCGTGAGGGGGATACTAATAGATTCCTGTTCCTTATCGGCTTTGTCAAGCCATGTTGCCGTTACCACACCGAAGATTCATCATTACGTCTTGATTTCTTGGTTTAGAAGCACTCGAGAGAAGAGAGTTGAGAAATCGGGCTGGACACTCTCAACTCCCCTCTCTCATTTGGTAACTGGTTATCACCACCGATTTGCTGGCTCCTGCCCCAAAGCTATGTATGATGACCACGACTGTGTTGACTACATTCTCCAGAGGATAGTGTCATGAAGCGGCTAATATGGTTGGCGATTGCATGTTTGATGTTCTCAATCGGTTCGGTTCGCGCAGCTGAAACTCTGAGCGTTGGCGACGCTGCTCCCAAGCTCGAAGTGAACGAGTTTGTTAAGGGCGAAGTGGTCAAGGAATTCAAGCCCGGCCAAATCTACGTCGTGGAATTCTGGGCCACCTGGTGCGGACCCTGCCGGGCAACCATCCCACATCTCAGCAAGCTCCAAAAGCAGTATGGCGATAAGGTCACTTTCATCGGAGTTAGCGTTTGGGAACGAGATGCCTCCAAAGTTGTTCCTTTCGTCAAGGAAATGGGCGAAAAGATGGAATACCGAGTTGCTACCGACAAGGTGGGCAAAGACGAAGATCCCAGCGACGGCCCGATGGCCAAGAACTGGATGACCGCTGCAGAACAGGATGGCATCCCCGCTTCGTTCATAGTCAACGGCGAAGGCAAGATCGCCTGGATCGGCCATCCGGCTCAGATCGACACCGCTCTCGAGGAAGTCGTCGCCGGCACCTATGACATGAACAAGGCCGTCGCCAAGGCCAAGAAAGACAAAGCAGCCAAGGCCAAATTTGAGCAACTGAAAGTTGACTTGAGGAAGGTCAGCAAAGAAGGCCCATCCGCCGTACTGAAAGTGATTGACGCCGCCATCAAGGATACCCCCGATCTCGAAGAGCAGGTGGGCATCGTCAAATTTAACGTAATGGCTGCCGATAAAGACACCAATCAGGATGATCTCCTCAAGTATGGTGAACGCCTCGTCAACGAAACCTACAAAGATGACGGAATGAAGCTGAATGAAATCGCCTGGGCCTTTGTCGATCCTGCACGCTCCACCAAGGCGAACAAGGCACAGATCGCACTGGCTCTCAAGGCTGCTCAGCGTGGCGTGGACGTCTCCAAGGGTAAAGATCATGGTGTGATTGATACTCTGGCTTGTGCGCACTTTGCCAATGGTGACAACGCCAAGGCTATCGAGTGCATCGAGAAGGCGCTCAAGATGGCACCTGATGAACAGGAGTACAAAGACCGCTTGGATATGTTCAAGAAGGCTGGTAAGTAAGGCTTGCTGAATAATAATGTTCCCTCTCACCCAGTGGAGAGGGAACATGTTGTACTATTTTTTCTCCAGCTTCGCCAGACACTTTGAATGTGCATCCGCCAGCCTGGAATAGATGTCAATCAATCCTGTGGCCAATATCTCGATTGCTGGGAATAGCTTTTCGGTGGCGTTCTTGTTCTTGCTCATCGGGGGAGTGTAACAAAGACATTGAAAAACTCCAGCCCCAGCCCCCCTTGCCTTGTACACCTGAACGCGCATTAGACTGAGCGCATGGAAGCCATCTCCCTCTCTGTCAACCAATTCCCCTCCCGCTACCACTCTCTCCCCGCCATCACCTCCCGCCTCTGGCGACGCAGCGAGACAGACGAGCAAGAAATCGTCTTCCGCTATCGTGGCCCGCCACGCCGGCACTTCTACCGATCATCTACAACGAAGATTTCCGCATTGTCCGCTGGGGCAATGGTCAGCGACGTGCAAGCTACTACCCACAACTGGCACTCTTCACGTCAATGACCTACTCAAGCCGTCTGGCAGCACCTAAAGCCCATCCCGGTCATCATCGAATCCCAGGCTCTCTTGCATCGCAAGGTCTGGATCAGCGTGGTAGGCGGCATTCACGGGATCTGCGTTCATGATGAGCACGGAACGCCTACGGGCTATTTGGCGACCGAGAAATCGACCGACTACTACCAGATCATGACCAAGAGTTGGGTGATGCCGAGGTTAGTGGGGGAAGTGATATGAACGAAAATGGATCGAACCAGCGTGAGCCAATTCGATCCCCTGGTGATTCAACGGTTTTCTTTACTTGGCCTTAGCGAAGCGGTTCTTAGTGGCTTTTCGACGCTTGTTCCAGGCGAAGGCACCAGTTCCGAACGTAACAACACCAATCATTGCCCACGTTGTTGGTTCTGGGACGGCAGCGAACAGACCTGTGATCTCATTCGTGTAGAGATTTACGCCATCAGAGCCTGTGGTTAATGTACCATCTAAAAACCCATTGAAATAAGAAGTTCCAGACGCATTCAGCACAATAGCAGCATCCCCGTTCCCAAAGCTTGCTTGCACTGTTGATCCACCGATAGCGTTCAGGCCGGTACTGAAGATACCGAATCCAGGATTGGTCAGTGTAGCTGGATTGTTTACACCAGTTGCCAAATTGCTTGCTGCAATGTTGATAGTCGTATCATTTTGGTTTCCAGTGAAGCTGGCACCAAAAGGCACTGCCAATGCATTGTCCCCACTCCAGTCTGTGTAAATGGCCTTGCCACCTCCACTGACAAAGGTCCCTAGAGCGCCGGGAGAGGTGTAACCACTTGAGGGAAAGTTTTGGATTAACAAAATTCCCAGGTCATAACTACCACTGGTAATCTTTGTCGTGAAATCTGCGTCGGAGGTTGCTGTAGTTACCGTATACCCACCTGGCAAAGCAGCGAGAGCTTGCGACATATAAGGAGTTCCGACTGTCACATCCGCCCAATAGAGAATAGTTTGACCTTTCGCCGAGCCTGTTATTAGGGACATCAAGCATAGGGCCATCAAGCCTAGCAGTTTAATTCTCACTGGTGTTCTCCTAAAGATGATTGCCGATGCCAAGTCTATTGGCGTTCTCATGAAGAGTGTATTTGAATGCGGGGTGTTTTCCTAAGGAAAAATCCAGGAAATATCAAAAAGAGGTATCTACTTCGTTTCCAGCCAGTTTGGCCCACTACTGACATCAACATCAATGGGTACCTTCAACTCCATAGCATCAATCATTTCATGCATGACCAAGTCCTTCACCTCATCGAGTTGAGCCGGCTTCGCTTCCAGTACCAGTTCGTCATGTATCTGCAAGAGCATCCGGGCAGGCAACCCTTCGGCCTTCAATCTTCGATGTATCCGCAGCATGGCGTACTTCATCATGTCGGCTGCTGAACCCTGGATGACCGTGTTGACTGCTTCGCGCTCGGCCTGGTTTCGGTTTTTATAGCTTGACTTCGTTCTGATACCGGTGATCTCCCGGCGCCGACCTGCAATGGTGGTGACAAAGCCCTGTTCTTTGGCTTGGGCGAGTACGCCATCCTGAAACGCCACCACTCCGGGATATTTGGCGAAGTAGCCCTCGATGAAGCTGGCTGCTTCATCCTGAGTGATGCCGAGGGTGTTCGCCAGGCCGTAGGGACTCAGGCCATAGAGCACGCCGAAGTTGACCGTCTTGGCAATGCCACGCTGTTCGGACAAGACATCAGCTTCGGGGACTCCGAAGACCTGCGCCGCCACGAACGTATGGATGTCTCTATTTTCCTGAAAGGCCTGCATCAGTGCCGGGTCTTCCGAGAGGTGAGCGAATATACGTAACTCAATCTGCGAATAGTCGGCTGTCAGCAGCGTGTACCCTTCTGTGGGCACGAAAGCCTTGCGTATTTGTCTCCCCTGATCGGTTCGCATGGGGATGTTCTGCAGGTTGGGATTACTGCTGCTGAGCCTGCCTGTTGCAGCAACCGCCTGATTAAACTGACAGTGCAACCGACCGGTTTGGGGATCAACCTGGGCGGGAAGAGCATCAAGATAGGTGCCCTTCAGCTTTGCCAGTTGTCGATAATTGATAATGTGACGTGGCAATTCATGCCCCGCGGCAGCAAGGTCTTCGAGCACATCCTGCCCTGTTGATGCCTCACCGGTCTGGGCAGTCTTCTTGCCTTTGGGCAGCTTCATCTCTTCGAACATTATCTCCCGTAGTTGCATCGGTGAATCGATGTTGAACTGGCGACCAGCCAGGCGATAGATGTCGTGTTCGAGGGTCTTCATCTGCTGGCCATAGTCGGCAGAGAGGTTCTTCAGCAGTGGCACATCGAGGCAAATGCCGGTCTCTTCCATATCCATCAGCACCGAGATGAGAGGCACTTCCATCTCTTGATAGATGGCTGTTAAATGCTTCTGGGTTAGTTCCTTTTCTAGGTACTCGTTCAAACGGAAGGCGATGTCAGCATCTTCTGCGGCATGGGCGGCTACCTCGGCGGTATTCACTTCGGTGATTCGCCGTTGCGTTTTGCCCTCGGTCAGCAGCTTGCTGAGTGGGAGAGGGCTATGGTCCAGATATTTACGTGACAGATCATCGAGGTTGTGCGACCGCTCGCCAGCCTGAAGCAGATAGTTGGCAATCATGGCGTCGCCGGCCACGCCCTGTACTTCGATGCCATGATGATGTAGCACCGCGAGATCGAACTTGATGTTGTGGTTGACCTTGGCTTTAGACGCATCTTCGAGCAGGGGTTTGAGCTTCTTCAGCACATCCTCCTCGTCGAGGACCTTCTGTTGTGACGGACCACTCAGCGGGAGGTAGGATGCTTTGCCGGCCTGCCAGCAGAGGGCGATGCCGACCAGCTCGGCATGGCGGGGGTTCGTATCGGTCGTAATCAGATCGATGACAAAGTGAGGCTGCTGTCTGAGAGTGGTCATCAACTCGGTGAGTTTGCTTGGGGTATCGACCAGTTGATAGTCGCCCTGCCAGGCTGCTTCTTCTAGAAACAAGCCCTGCGGGTCGATTACCACGTCTTCATCTTCATCATCGTCATCGCCCATGTCAAAAAGTGTTCGCTGTTTCTTGGCCTTGGCCATCTTCTTGGCCACCTCGGCACGCAGTTCGACAGCGAATCGGTTGAAGCCATTGTCCTGGTAGACGGCCAGCAATGCTTTCGCATCGGGTTCCTGGAGTTTCCAATCATCCCAGTAAATATCGAGAGCAACATGAAGATCAAGTGTCACCAGCTTGCGAGACAGTTCAAGGATACCCTGGTGGGTTTCGAGGTTTTCCTTGAGTTTGCTCTTTTTCATCGTCGGCAGCGCTGCCAGGATGCCTTCAAGCGTCTTGTGCTCCTGTAACAGCTTGGCTGCGGTCTTAACACCAATGCCGGGTATGCCCGGTACATTGTCAACGCTGTCGCCGGTGAGAGCCAGCAGGTCAACCACCTGGTTGGGAGCGATACCCCAATCGTCGAGCAGTTCCTTCTCACCGAAAATCATATCCTTGCGGGCGTTATAGAGATGAATCTTGTCGGTGATGAGCTGCCTGCAATCCTTGTCGCTGGTGCAGATGGCGACCTCATGGCCTTTCTCAGCGAAGGCGATGGCCAGGGTAGCCAGGACATCATCAGCTTCGAAGCCCAGCACTTCGACTGCTGGAATACGCATGGC
>DAOMFV010000088.1:0-22288 GCA_035430005.1 Gemmatales bacterium | reverse complement strand
CCACCTTAACCGCTCGTCCCCAGTGGTTCTTTCTGATCGAAGTCTCAGCGGGATCGAGACTTCGGGCGAGTGTTGTCCTTCAAGAGGCACCCATGCACCGCCCGCTGGTAAAAGCAGGTCTGGCGCAAGTAGGGCGCTTCGCTAGTTTTTTCGTCCAAACTCCCTGCCGACGATGAGAGAAAATCACTCAACTTGACGGCTTTCTCTGGTTTGCCTTCCCTAGCAGGAGTAGCAAACCCGCTTGTCTTACCGATCAGTCCGCGTCAGGCAGTTGTGCTGCTTTTTGGCGTTCTTCTCGTCAATCAGCGCAGGGCGTTGTTTGATGGTTTCTTCATCGAACCACATGGCACCGGTTCTTGAGGTCGCCCATGTTCTAGGGAGCACACTTATTGCAAGAGGAGTGCCAACTGTGAGGGCTGTGACGGCAGGGAGGGGCGGCAGCGGGAATGCAGCATGCGCCTTGCTTTGTTGGTCGGGATTTCGTGGAATAGCTCAAGAGGAACTCAATAGATGAATAACAAATGGAAACGTCTAGAGATTCGTCCCGGAAAAGGGATTGGAATGCTGTGCTACCGTGGGTGTATCAGTCCTAGCTCTCGACTGCTTCTCACAGCCACTGGTTACTGTGTATACCAGAGGCCGAGTGATCTTGATGAATACGGATTGGCTCGTCTCTGGAACCCACTCACGGGGAAGCCCGCATCTCCATGGATTAAGCATCAGGGTGGTGTGAATGCTGTTGCTTTTAGCCCTGATGAAAAAGATTTCTTACAGCAGGCTGTGATAGTCGTTTAATGATAAGAGACACATCATCGGGAAAGCCGCTTCGTGAGATTCGATGTGAATCGATACCGTTTGAAGCAGCGTTTCTTCCGTCCGATGAGAATGTTCTGTTTGGGTGTATCAATGGAACTGTTATGCTGACTGACCAGGTCAAGAATAGGGTGTTGGCAACCAAACTCTCAAAAAGATCAATGTCATTTGTCATTTCCCCCAACGCTAAGAATCTTGCAATAGTCTCCGGAATACAAGTCATCATCATTTCGTTGAAAAATCTCAAAATACAGAAGGTACTCAAACATCGTTTGCGAATTACCAGCGCGATCTGGCGAAACGACGACTATCTGATTACTGCCAGTGATGACTACCACATCCGAGAATGGGATATTCGAAGAGGGTCAGAACGAATCATATTCAGTACACCCCGATGGATTTGGTCTTTGTCCCTGAGCGCCGATAAGACGCGTCTGCTCATAGGAACAGAAGACAACATGATGGGGCCTAATCATTGTGGGCACGCAATGGTGATTAACTTAAATACTGGGAAGCCGCTTTCTGACAGGATGCAGCATCCAGGAACGGTCTTGCAGACTTTGTAAGAAACGATTCATTAGTTGTAACAACCTGTTCCGATGCGACAGCTTCTGTATGGAACTGGAAGTCAGGTAAGTGTCTGTATCGTTGGAAATTAAAGTACATAATGACTTCTCTGATGTCAGCACCAAACACGAAGTACTTCATTGTTTTCACGGGATATCGTGTGCATACCTTTATTTGAAGTGTTGGCTATCGTGTCTCATGGAATCCATCTCTGCCTATCACCGCTTCTTGTACCGCACCATGCAGCCCCGGGCGAGCGTTTCGGTCTTGGCCGGTGTTTTTCCTGCTTCAACCGCTGCCAGAGCATCTTCCAGGAATCGGGTCGTTACCTTATCCGGGTCGTCCTTGTCATCCAGCGCCCCCATATAGATGATCTTGCGATCGCTGTTCAGCAGAAAGAACTCTGGGGTATAAGTGGCCCCATACGACTTCGCCACTTTCTGGGTCTCGTCCTGCAAATAGGCAAAGTTGTAGCCTCGTTCATCCGCACGTTTCTTCATGGCGTCCAGGTTGTCTTCCTTGATCAAGTTGGCGTTGATGGCGACGACAGCCAGCTTGTCCTTGTACTTTTCGCTGAGAGCCTTGATGCGGTCTTCATAGT
Source organism: Gemmatales bacterium (assembly GCA_035430005.1). GTDB lineage: Bacteria > Planctomycetota > Planctomycetia > Gemmatales > HRBIN36 > JAEUIE01. Next base: position 20,307 of record DAOMFV010000088.1, on the reverse strand, counting down.
CGCGGGAGCAGGGGCAACTGTTGCAGGTGAAGACGACCACCAGGTAGGGCTTGGCTTTCCACTCGTCCATCGTATGTTTCTTGCCATCGATGCCCATCATGGCTTCCCAGGCAGGGGCTTTGTCGCCGATGTTGAGCACTTCGTTGTACTTGCCTGCGGGAAAGGTGAGCAGAGCAGAGATCAGCAGAATACCCATTAGTGAACCTCCAGGCCTGAATGAAACTCGTTAGCCAATTCTTCCCAGGGTTCGATACCCACGGAAAGTCGCACCAAACCTTCGGTGATACCCTGGCGTTCGCGCTCGGCAGGGTCGAGATAGCGATGAGATGTGCTGGCAGGATGGCTACAGGTCGTTGCATAGTCGCCAAGCGAGGGGCAGAACTTCAGTTTGGTCGCCTTCTGGAAGAAGCGATTGACAGCTGCTCTTCCCCCAGTGAGATCGATGCACAGGATATTGCCGAACTGACCGGCAAAGAGCTGCTTGGCCAGGGCATGATCAGGATGGTCGGCCCGGCTCGGATGGATGACTCGATTGATGCCGGGCTGCTCAGCCAGGAAGTGCGCCAGCCGGTTGGCGTTCTCGCAGGAGGCTTTCACCCGCAGTGCCAGGGTGGGCAGACCTCGGAGAGAGAGCCAACAGGGGAACGGGTCGCCCATCCAGCCCCAGATGCTGCGGACCTGACGAAGCCTTGCCAGTTTGTCCGCATCACGAGCCACGACAACGCCAAGGGTGATATCCGAATGCCCGCCTATGATCTTGGTCAGGCTTTCAATGACATAGTCAGCCCCGAGTTCTGTTGGTTGGCAGAGTAGGGGCGTGGCAAAGGTATTGTCCACGAGTAGAGCGACTTGATATTGCTTGCAGAGAGCAATCAAACGAGGCAGGTTGGCGACGGTCAGCAGTGGATTCGAGATCGTTTCGACCACCAATAACCTTGTCCCGGTGCCTGGCTTGTGCTGCATGGCAGCTTCGACAGCAGCCAGGTCGCCAGTATCGACCCCGGTGACGGTGACATTGAACCGGGTGAGTTCCTGGAAGAAGAGCTGCGTGGTTCGGCCATAAAGGTAGTTGCTGGCCAGCACTTCGCCGCCTTTATTGAGAATAGCCATGGCCACCACACCGATGGCAGCCATGCCATTGGCACAGACGATAGCCCCGGCAGCATTTTCGAGCTTAGCCAACTCTGCTTCTAACTGTACGGCATTGGGATGATTGTCCCGGGCATAAATGAAGCCAGCCTGTTGCCCGGTGCTGATTTCTTCGAGGGCATCCAGGTCGGGCAGGGCATAGACCGACGACGGAATAAAGGCGGGGGCAAGCGGGGTACTGGGGCCAAACGCTGGCTGCATCATCATGCCTCATGAAGAATTGGGCAGAAGTGTGTATTCTATCAACGAGTGACCAATTGACTCCTCATTGAGCATCCCTGCCATGCATCTTCTTCCCTGGCTGACTTTGATCGTTGGATCGCTCTGTTGTCTCTCTTCGCAAGAATCAAATGCACCGAAGCCGTTACGGTTCCGCATGCAGGAGATCGACAAAACGCTGAAGGTGGGGTATTCGGTCATCATCGCCGATGTCAACAACGACAAGAAGCCTGATATTGTGGTCGCTGATGCCCAGCGGGTGATCTGGTTCGAGAACCCAACCTGGAAGCAGCGGACGATCATTCAGGGACAGACGAAGCCCGATAATGTCAGCATCGCTGCCTACGATATCGATGGCGATGGGTTGATTGACTTCGCTCTCGCTGCGGACTGGAAGCCATTCAATACCAAGTCGGGTGGGACGCTGCAGTGGTTGAAGAGAGGGAAGACGTTGGACGAGCCGTGGACGGTGCATCCGATAGCGGAGGATATCCCGACGATTCATCGGATTAGGTTTGCCGATGTGTTAAAACGTGGATCGCAACAGTTGATCGTAGCGCCGCTGATGGGGAAAGGTTCGTCGCAAGCCAGAAACTGGATTGAGCAGCCTGTTGAACTCGCAGCTTATGAAGTGCCCGGGAGTCCCACGAAAGAGCGATGGATCCCTACGGTATTGCCTTATTCCCTACACGTAGTCCATAACTTTCACACGACTGATCTACATGGAATTGGACAGAGCGATGTACTGTTTGCCAGCTACGAGGGTGTAACCTGTCTAACGAGTGTAGCGGGTATTTGGGTAAGCTCTCGCATTGGCGATGGCGACCAGTCTCAGCCTGACAAGAACCGTGGCGCCAGCGAAGTTCGGCTGGGCCGCCTGAAAGATAAACAACCCATCATCGCCACCATTGAGCCCTGGCATGGGAATCAAGTAGTCATTTACCGTTCTGATGAAACTGACCAGAACAAATCCTGGAAGCGCACCGTCATCGACAAAGACCTCAAATGGGGCCACGCTCTTGCCTGGGCTGATCTTGATGGCGATGGACAGGATGAACTCATCGTGGGGGTGCGCGATTCGCTCAGCCCAAAAGATCAATGTGGGGTGCGCATCTATCGAATGCAGCCTGATGGCAGTTGGATCAGCGAACGTCTTGATCCGGGTGGTGTCGCCGTCGAAGACATGGTCGTCGCCGATCTCAATGGCGATGGCAAACCTGATATCATTGCCGTTGGCCGAGCTACCGGGAATGTGCGCATTTATTGGAATGAACGCTAGGTCGAGGGATATAATGCCCTGACGAGCGAATTGTTGGAAGGATGAGTTCATCTCTTTAGCCAACGGAAAGTATCATGGAGGAATCCTCGTCACCCCTGTCTTCTGCTGTGCAGGACTATTTGAAAGCCCTGCATCGGCTTGGCGGCGCGGATCAACTGGTCTCACCCGTCGAAATCGCGGCCCGGCTTGATGTGCGCGCCCCCTCGGTCACCGGCATGCTCAAGCGGCTGGCGGAGCTGGGTTTCATCCAATACGAATCGGGCCGGGGTGCCAGGCTGACCGAGATCGGTTTGCGGGAGGCCCGACGGGTTGTTCGCCGACACCGGTTGGTTGAGTTGTTTCTCCACCAGGTGCTCAAGATCGATTGGAGTGAGATTGACGCTGAGGCGGAAGCGCTGGAACATGCCATCTCGCCCAGGCTCGAACAGGCGATTGCCCAGTTTCTGGGGGAGCCTCTCGAAGACCCGCATGGGCACCTGATTCCCAGTCGGGATGGTGTGCTGACCAAGAGAGCATTGCAGCCACTGACTTCCTTTCAGACCGGGGAGCGGATCCTGATTCGTGAAGTGCCTGATGAGCAGCCAGACCGGCTGCGGCGCTGGCAGGAACTGGGACTTCTACCTGGAGCGACGGCGTTGATCGTGGGGCATCAACCCCTCGACGATATCTACGAACTGCGTATCGGACCGAAAGTGCTACGACTGGGGCGGGAAGGTCTGACAGGAATTCTAGGGGAACGGACGGTAGCGCATCATGCTTGAAGTGGAGATGAAGTTCAAAGTGACCATGCCGGAGCGTATTCAGGAACAACTGAATATAATGGGGTTCCTGCCGGGTGAGAAGCACTTCGAAAGCGATCGCTACTATAACGCCCCTGATCGAGACTTCGCGCAAAGCGATGAGGCGCTTCGGATTCGCCAGGTGGGCGATGAATCCCAGTTGACTTATAAGGGCCCCAAGCAAGGCGCAAAGGGCAAGGTTCGCACGGAGCACGAAGTTCAGTTGAACGAAGGCTCCGCCCGCATGATGCACCAGATATTAGTTGATCTGCGTTACAAACCGTCGATTGAGGTCAATAAGGAACGCACCTTCTACCGTCATTTGGCCCAGAAGGACATTGAGATAGCATGGGACGAAGTGCAGGGTTTGGGAACCTATATCGAACTGGAGCTTAAGGTGCCCGAAGGCGACCAAGCCGAGGCTCTCTTCTGTTTGCAGTCGCTGGCGGAATCGATGGGTCTGAGGCAAGAAGAACGACGGTCTTACCTGGAACTGTTGCTCCATCAAAAAGCTTAGTGTGCCGATTTTAGTCGTAGTTTCTGCTGCGTCTGCCGAGCCAGCGGGGCCAGTTCTATTTCGATGGCCGCGTAGTTCATACCGTGCTTTTGAACAATCATCACCACGATATCAATAGGTGGCATGGCCGACTTCGTTCGCCGAAAGGCTTCTCGTAACCAGCGGCGGTAGCGATTCCTGGCGACGGCATTGCCCCAGCGCTTGCCGACGACTCGTCCCAACCGGGGATGCCCCGCTTCATTCTCGCAGCCATAGACGATCAGATACTTACCCCGGGCACTGCACTTGCGGGTGAGCACACGCTCATACTCAGCCTTGCTTCGCAGCCGTTCGTGAGGTCGGTAGCTCTGATTGTTTGAGTCAGTTGGCATGTCACTTGGTTTTCCAGCCTAACTGGGAACGTGGCTCCTGAGGTTCCAGCTTGGCAAACTCTTCCAGCAGTTGTTTCGCCTTGGCACTGATCTGCTTGGGAATGACGATCTTCATTTCACAGTATTGGTCGCCTTTGCCGGATGCGGCTGGAAGGCCCATGCCGCGAATTCGCAATCGTTGCCCGCTGGAAGTGCCTGCCGGGACGGTAATGGTAACGGTGCCATCGAGGGTTGGGACATCGATCTTGCAACCCAGCGCCGCCTCGCTGACAGTGAGTGGCACGTCGAGAATGATGTTCTGGCCATCCCGTTTGAAATAGGCGTGGGGCCGAATATGGACGACGACATAGAGATCGCCGCCGTTCTCGCCCTGACCACGGACACGAAGTTTCTTGCCATCCGGGAAGCCTGCGGGGATATCAAGCTTGATCTTACCCAGATCGACAGTGCCGCCTTGAGCGGCAGTAAGGAAATCGACTTCGATTTCCTGTTCGACATCCTGAGGAGCTTTCTTGCGACCACGACCTTTGCGACCGGTACCGGGGCCAGTGGTGCTGAAGTCGCCGGGGAAACCTCCGCCGCCAGCTCCGCCCATCATCTGTTCAAATATGGACTGGAACGCGGCAGGATCGATATTCTGGTAGCCGCTACCACCGCTGGTGCCATATTGAGCGCCGCCGGGGAAACCTCCACCACCCGCCCCCATCTGCTCAAAGCCGGGGCCGAACTGATCGTATTGTTCCTTCTTCTTTTTATCGCCGATCACGTCGTAGGCTTGCTGGATTTCCTTGAACCGCTCCGCGGCAACCTTGTCGCCTGGATTGCGATCCGGATGGAACTGTCGGGCAAGCTTGCGGTACGCTGACTTGATATCGCCCTCGGTGGCAGAACGGCTGACGCCGAGAGAATCGTAATAGTCCTTGGCCATGATGCGTGATTTTCCTCAGTCCTAATATACTCGATTCAACTTCGCCGCCACCAAGCGTGCATAGTCGTGACAGCGGTCAGTTGTACTCAACTGCCCCCTGCGTACTTGCGAAGATGTTGCACGTTTCGCAGGGGTCAACGGAGTACCGTTGACCCCTGCCACGGCTCTAACTTATTCTATCGCGCATACAAGATGGCTACTTGAGATAGTTCTTCGTGCTGCTGAATCCAGAGGGAACACTCAGCGGTTCGATCAAGAAGTTGAGTCACGATCCGCCGTTCGTCAGCCAGTAGTGTGGCTTGTTGCTGGGGTAATGCTTGTAGGGCCGTCTGGAACCGGGTGTGCAGTTCAGTAGCCAGTTGTTGCCGGCAGATGGGAGCCAATTTGCCCCAGGTGACTGGTACTGTCGTGCGATAGAGAACATAAAGCAGCGTCATGGCCAGGAGCGCAGCCAGGGGTGGCAGAATCAGCAGATCGGTGATGGCCACAGACATGCTACCGGCGATCTTGGCGTAGAGCTGCCAGATGAAGACGATCAGCAGAACGCCGTAAGGAATGATGTAACCGAGGGTGACCCAGAGCCTGGCGTAACGCTGCCGCCAGGAAGTAGGCCCTGCCAGCGACTGCTCGGCATGGGTCAAGGCTCGGGAGAGTGCATCCACATAAGTGGCTTCGGTGATGCTCTTCAGTTGAGCCTGAATATCCTCAGAGAGCCGATAGGTCGGCAACCCGGCATCGTCGGCGTTGGCGACGAGACGATCCACAAGCGATTCGGTGCGGGCCGCGAGCCTTCGTTGATAAGCTTCATGCGTGCAGGATCGGGCGAAGCCTTTCAGATCACTCGGCTGGGGATCAGTCTCAACGGGAGTGGTTGTCTTCAATTGTGGCAGCTTGGAACTGAGCCAGCCATGTCTGCCAAAATCGAGAATCCGGGCATACCAACCCATGAGGCCGCGGAAGGGGTGAGTCAGATTGTTGGCGAATCGGCGCTGGAGCGTCTTCTGATGGGGAGCAACGCTGGCCAGCAGGGTATCAATCTGGGTATTGATCTCGTTCTGAACGGTAATCTTCCAGACTGCTTCGGTCTTCTTCGCGGCAGCCTGCACATCGGGAGGCTGCACGGTTTGCAGCAGCGTGTGCAGTTGATGCAGCAGTTGACCAATGCCCTTGGTGCGGATGGCTTCGATCTCTCGCTTTGTCAGGCCTTGATGGAGCCACGATTCGAGAGCCGGGAACTGCTCGCCTTCGGGCAACTGAGCCATGGCGGCTGGGTCTCGGTGTATCCACGCATGAGCACAGGTGCGAAAGAGCAGCGGATCGGTGAAACCTTCCGCCTTCAGATCACGCAGCAGGTCTTCATCGGGCCGTACGCCGGTAGCATGGGCAGCCTGGCAACGATCCCACTTGTTGAGCACGAAGGCGAAAGCCCGGCGTTCCTTGTGTTTGAGGAAGAGTTCCCAGCCGGCCTGATCGTGGTACTTTTCCTGCGAGCCGACGTAGAGAACAATATCGGCAGTGGGGAGCACCGCTTCGAGGCGGTCACGGTGGATCGTTTCGTTGCTATCGAGATCGGGAGTATCGACAAGAATCTTGTACTCCAGTCCTGGCTGACGATGTCGAATCAGGCGGCACTGTTGCAGCGCAGGATCGAGCCGCTGAACTTCAAAGGCTTCGTGGAGATAGACGATCGGTTCACGAGTGGTAGGTCGAGTAAAAGCTGCTTCGGCGATGGTGCCTTGGGCGAGAGCATTGAGGAGCGAGGATTTGCCAACCCCAGTGCCACCCATGAGGATGACGACGAGGGCAGGCCGTTGGGCGGTCAGTTCTTTGGCTTGTCGCAGCAGATCGTCGGCATGCTTTGTGAACTGTTCCAGTTGCTCCGGGCGGATCGGCCAGCGGTGGGGCCGTAGTGACCAGGGGCGAAGCTGGCTTTCGAGTTCACGCAGATGCTGGGCGACGGCATCGAAGGGAGCCTGGCTCATGTGCCCTCCCTGGCAGTGCTTTCGACAGCCGACTTGAGGGCAGCGAGGTCTTTGGGCAGCCGATCGACGATATCACGCAGCTTCGGCAGGTTAGGGATCAAGCTGCCGGGCCATTGGTTGAGCTCATGGGAGAGGGGCATGGCCAGCTTTTGTTCGAAGAGCTTCAACTGGCTGGTGCGTGCCTTTTCCCGCTGGGTATCGACGTAGGTCTTGCCCATCGCTTCGGTCAAACCTTGAGTGAGTGAGGCGACGAGTGGTATCAACAGAGCATCAAGGAAGAGATGAGTGCCGGCGGTGATAACGACCCCGGTCAGGCTTGCCGCTTCGATGCTGAACTTGATGCCACGCAGCGTGTTCAGGGCGGTGGGGTTCTTCTCCAACTCCTGATAGATGGCCCGAGCGGTCGTCTCCGTTGATAGTGCCTGTTGCTGCATAAACTCGGCAATGCGTGTCTGAAACTGTTCGTGTAACTGTCGATCCCGTTGTTCGTGGAAGGCAGATCGGAGTGCCTTCCAGACGGGATGTTGATCATCCTGTTGAAGCACCTGCTGGCGAAGATGATCGAGCCAGCCCTGAAAGCCGGCTTGTAGCACCTGGGTTTCAGGCATGTCCTTGCTGTTGGGCTTCTTAAACCACGATTTCACCCAGCGGTAGGGGCTTCGCAGAAGGTGCATCGCTTTGCTGACATATTGCCCGACGCCGGGAAGTTCGAGCAGCTCCATCAGCCTCAGCATGGCTGCATTGAAGTGAGGGAACGATTCGCCGGTGAGATATTCGTTCTGATACCGATGGACGAAGGTGTGCCTGCCGGTGTGTACCCACGATTCCCACATTGCTACCGCAGCCAGGTCGTGACGAGCCGGGGCCAGGAGCGTCTGCTGGAATTGTTCGAGGAACCGGGCGGCCCGAAGGACGCTGTCGTGGCGAGTCTTTTGCGGTTGCTTGAGCCACCAGTTGACCGGTTCGATCAGGCTTTTGCGAAGAGGAGCGCCAACGCCGGCTGGGTCAGCCTGTTCAGCAGCGGTGAGTGCGGGAAGAGCGACCGTTGCTGAGACGGCGGCACATTCGGGGATGCGGGCGATCACCGATTCCCGGAAGTGCTTGAGCATCGGCTCCACCTGGCTTGGCTGCATCTTCGTCAGGCAGGCGACCACCGGCTTTCCGGCTTGAAGGATGTACTGCAGGTATTGCGTCGGCCAGGCATCGTTGTAGCGTTCATCGGAGGCGACATAGAGAATGATGTCAGCCAGGCCGATGGTTTCGACCAGCCTGGTTTGATAGTGGTTGGCTTTCCAGGTCGTCATATCGGGACAATCCCAGATGACTGCCTGCCGCAGCGGTTCGGTGTCAGCCTCGGAGACGAGGGCGACTTGCCTGATCTGGAACACATCCTCGTCACGGTCCGAAGGGCAGGGGCCGGGGATCGATTTCAGCGGTCCGAGAATACCATCGCTGAGTTGATCAACGTAGGGGCTGCCGACGGCAACGAAGGCCACGGGATGGCGCGTGAAGCCGGCCTGGGGATTGGTCTCGGCGGCAGACCGACCGATGAGGAAGTTGACGACTGTACTCTTGCCCGTTCCCGCGCCACCGACCACTGCCACGTAGAGCGGTTGGGTGGGCCTCTTCTCCAGATAGGGCGCTACCTGATTGCGAAGTAGAGCCGCTGAGAGCCGCAGGGGAACAATAGCCCCATGCAGTTCGGCACGCTCGCCGGCATACTGTTCCAGCCAGGTGAGGTCCGCTGCCAGTTGCCTGGCTATGTGAATGGGGTTGGCGGAACTCATTGGGCGTGGGCGATCCAGGGGATGGGCTTGGTAATCGTGCGATCAGGCTTGAACGGCGTGATGTCGATGTTGTTGGGTTGATTCAATAACACATCGCGCATGACGATGCCAGTCATGATCGAATGTTGCAGCCCGGCCCGGAAGTGACCGGCGGCGACGAAGAGATTCTGATAGTGAGGAACGAGGCCGAGGAACGGGCGGCCATCGGAGCTGCCGGGCCGTAAGCCGGACCATTGCTTTTCGATGGGGGCATCAGCGAGGCTGGGTATCAAGCGTGCTGCGAAGGAACGAAGCTTGGTCGAGGCTTCCTCTGTGGTGTTCTTGTCGTAACCCACGTCTTCTTCAGTGGAGCCGATGAGGATGCGACCATCCTGGCGGGGCACCAGATATTGGTGGCTGACGAGCAAGATGTGATTCAGTGCTTTTTGTTCAGGATGCAAGAGCACAATCTGTCCCTTGATGGGTTTCATCGCAGGCTGCCAGCCGAGGTTGGCGAGGAGGCCGGTCGTCCAGGTGCCTGCGGCTATGACGACTTTCTCCGCGCGGAATGTTCCGGACGGGGTGCGAATACCAGTGATTCGTTCGCCAACCCGTTCGATTGAGTCGCAGGGGGAATGTGGAAGGAGATTGACACCTTTGATTCGACAGGCTTCGATGAGGGCTTTGAGGTGCCAGGGGTTACGGATTTGGGCGATGCCGGGGAAATACACGCCACCGGGTAGTGTTGAGGAGAGATTGGGTTCGAGTTCCTTGAGCTTCTCGGCATCTACTATTTCGCACATCAACCCTTCGCCACGCTCCACCTTCGCCAGGTTCAGCAGGCGATGTTCTTCGAGCTGGCTGGCCGAGGCACGCAGTTCCAGGCCGCCACATTGCCAGTAGCCATTATCGATGCCGGTGAGTGACTTGAGTTCAGCGGAGAAGCAGGGGAAGAAGGAGACAGCCTGTGCCCGCCACTTGCCTATGGGTGACCTGGCCTTAGCCGGGTTGCCTGCCGGCAGAATACCCGCCCCGGCCCACGAAGCTTCCTGGCCGAGATCGGATTTATCAATGAGGGTGACGCTAACCTTTTCCTTGGCGAGGAGGTAGGCCAAGGTGAGGCCAATCACGCCGCCGCCGACGATGCAGATATCGCAGGTTTTCTCTTCGATAAACATGTGGTCATTGTATGTGGAGGGAGTTGTTCGATGAAGAACGTAATCTCAGTGATGGCAGCAAGTCGTCGCTCCCCCTCACCCCCAACCCCTCTCCCTCCGGGGGAGAGGGGAGAACAGAAAGCTGACAGCTTGAGAAACGAAAAAGGGCCCAGGTGTAGATACGCACCTGGACCCTCTACGTTTTTGCGGTTTGCCGAAGGCAACCCGTCGGTTTCCTCAGGCTTACCGCCTCTGGTTACCAGTACTCAAGAGTCACCTCCTTTTCGGACTAGGCCTCCCCGCCCAGCGCAAGTACCAGTCCTGCACCTGCGGGCTCTAGTCAATCGCACGACGTCCGTGCGACCCAACTGAATTCCACCATAACCATCGGACACGGTCATGTCAATCGAATTAGAAGCCATAAGCCAGTAGTTAGAAGCCAGAATAGTTCTATGACATATTTATCGACACTAGCGTTCGGACTTCTTTGTAAATATTCTGGCTCCTGGCTCCCTGAGTGCTACACATCGCAGATACGGAAACCCTGCGCCAGCGATTGTATCGCATCCCTTCGGGGGATGAACTCCTGGCCGAGGTAGCCTTCGTAGCCAAAGTTGAGCATGGCTTTGACAATGGCGGGGTAGTAGAGCTCCTGCGATTCGTCGATCTCCGCCCGGCCCGGGACGCCGCCAGTGTGATAGTGGCCGATGTAGTCCTTGTATTTCTTCATGGTGTCGATGACGTCGCCCTCCATGATCTGCATGTGGTAGATGTCGTAGAGCAGCTTGAAGCGGGGCGAGCCGACCGCTTTGCAGAGGTTCACGCCCCATTCGGTCTTGTCGTACATGTAGTCCTTATGGTCGCGCTTGCTGTTGAGGCCTTCCATAATGATGGTGACTTTCTTTTCTTCAGCGAAGCTGACGATTTGCTTGAGTGCCTTGGCACAGGTGGCGAGGCCTTCCTCATCGCTGACCGTGACTCCCTTGATGGTGCGGTTGCCCGACATGCAGATGACGGTGGGGATGTTCTCGGCAGCGGCGAACTCGATGCGTTCCCGTAGTTCCGTCAAGATCTTGGCATGGTTTTCGACACGGTTGAGGCCATTGGGAATGTTGGCTCCCCCGACGACGGCACAGGTCAGACCATGCTTCTTCACTTTGAGGATTTCATCCGGCATCAGGAGTTCAATGGATTTGTAGCCGATGGTGAGGGCAGTCTCACAAAGCTTGTCCAGGGTAATCTTGCCATAGCACCAGCGGCAGATCGACTGTTTGATGTGGTTCTTGGGTTTGTTCTCCTGCGAGCCGGCAGCCAGGGGAGACGAGAAGGCAGGGAGGAGAGCCATGGTGCCGGCGGTGGCCAACATCTGGCGGCGGGTGGTGTGCATGGATGGTACCCAAAAGGCAGGTTCAGTTCAGTTGGCATCATAACTGATGTGAGCGATGGATGCCAGCAGTGGGCAGTTCAATTTCAACAATTGAAGATGAGGAGGTAGGAAGTAGTTATCTCCACAAGTTGATAGGACACTCAGGCCAACTATTCTTGTGAGACCTTACACGATGCCACTCTTTGGGGCACACATGTCGGCGGCGGGCGGGCCGGTTCAGGCGCTCCATGCCGCACATTCATTCGGCATGGAGGCGTGCCAGCTTTTCTCCAAGAATAATAAGCAGTGGAAGGCTGCCCCTCTTCAAGATGAGGTAATCAAGGAGTTCGCGCGGGTCCGGAAGCAACTGGGCCTGCAATATACTGTCGCCCATGCATCGTACCTCATCAACATGGCTACTAAGAATGATGTGCTTTGGAACCAGTCACTGGCAGCCATCATTGATGAACTACAAAGGGCGGATCAACTGGGGCTGGATGCGGTCGTCGTTCACCCTGGTACCGCCAGCGATGCTGATGAAGAGCTTGCACTGCTGCGTGTCTCTCAAGCCGTTGATGCAGCGATGGCTGCCCTTCCCAAGTTAAAGACGAAGCTGCTGCTCGAAACCACAGCGGGGCAGGGCAAGAGTATTGGCCATCGCTTCAAGCAACTGGGGACGATCCTGCAACGGGCCAGGAAAGGCAAGAAGGTGGGCATCTGCCTGGATACCTGCCATGTCTTCGCGGCGGGGTATGCGCTGTCGCCAATCAGCGACTACCAGGCAACGATGAAGGAGTTCGATGAAGAAATCGGCTTGGATCGGTTGGCGATGCTCCATGTCAACGACAGCGTCAAAGGGCTAGGCTGCCGAGTGGATCGCCATGCTCATCTGGGGACTGGTTCGATTGGGATGGAGGGGTTGAAGAATATCGTCAGCGATCAACGGCTCAAAGACCTACCCATGATTTTGGAAACACCCAAGGGCATTGGCCCTGATGGGAAGGAATGGGATGCAGTAAACCTCGCACTATTGCGTGAATTAGCCGGAAAATGAGGTCGATCTTAGCCAAATCTTCACAATTCATCACCTGATTCCATCACACGCTTCCAGATAATAGCTGGGGATGTTTTGTAGTTGGCAGCAGCTCTGCACGAGCTCCTTCCTTGCTGTCTACGAGATCATTGATGGAATCGTCGGGCACTACATTCTCAGGGTATCGGAGGCAGCGCAAGACCAGGTTGTCCGTGCGCCTGGGGGAGACCGTGTCCCGCCTGTTGATCACCCTGGGTGGCATTGGCACCATCATCGCTGTAGCCCTGGTCTGCATCTTCCTGGTCTGGGTCACCATTCCCTTATTCAGTGGAGCGAAGACAGAGTCTCGCGAGCAACAACGACTGACCTGGCCTGGCAAACCCCTTCTTATGGGGGTCGATAGCGATCAGATTCTGGGCTGGGCGGTATTGGCTGACGGTTCGTTCAGCACGTTTCGCCTGGATACCGGTGAGATTATTCTTACTCAGCCGCTCTTTGTCGGGGCGGCGCTGACCGCTGTCAGCCATCCCAGCAGGCATGATCAGTTTCTCGTCGGCTTCGCTGATGGCACCATTCGGCTGGGAAAGATCTCGACCACGGCGGAACTGCTTGATGAAAGCAAGGCTGCGACGGAACTCAAAGCTTTAGTCAAGAACTCCTCAATCAAGCATAACGGGGGGGTGGCTCATCGGCATGAGAATGGCAGCATCAGTTTCCATCAGGCTAAGGCGGTGTTCGATGCCCCTGTAGCCCTGGCGGCTGGACAGGCAGTGCGGGCAGTCGATCTCTCCACTCGTTCCACCGGGCCAATCCTGGCTTCGCTGACTGCTGACGGCAAGCTGCGTATCAGCGAAGTGACCGAGACCAAGAACCTCATCACCGGCAAAGTCAAACGGGAACTCAGCGGCGGTGAGATGATGGTGACGCCGAGAGAAGGCAATCGGCTGCCCGAACATGTCCTCATCAATGGCGTGGGTGATAACGTCTATCTCATCTGGAATGATGGTACACTGCAACGGGTCGATGCTCGATCCATTAAGTCACCACGGATAGTTGAAGAGGTTAAGCTGACTGAAGGCGGGGCCGAACTGACGGCCCTGCAATTCATGATTGGTAAAACGACGCTGATCACCGGGGATAGTTCGGGTCGTGTTCGTGCATGGTTCCGCGTCCAGAAAGAGCTTCCTCCTCTCAAACCGGGCGAGACACGAAAAATCGTATCTCACACAGGCCCTGATACAGCAGCGGGCAGCGATGAGAATCGACTGGTGGCAGCGCATGAACTACCACAGGTCAACTCAAAGGTGACTTCCATCGCCACTTCTTCCCGTTCACGCATTCTGGCGGTGAGTTACGCCGACGGTAGCAGCCATCTGTTCAATTTGACGAACGAACGGCCGATGGCGACCGTGCAACTGCCTGACAAGGGTGTCACAGAGCAACTCATCCTCGCCCCCAAGGAAGATGGACTCTATGCTTGGAGCAAAGAGGGCATCGCTTCATGGAGCTTGCAAACGGGCCATCCTGAAGTGTCGCTCGGCTCCTTGATTCGGCCTATCTGGTATGAAGGCTACCCTGGCCCGGCCCACGTCTGGCAGTCCTCCAGCGGCGACGATGCTTTTGAATCGAAGTTCGGTCTGTGGCCTCTGGTCTTTGGGACACTGAAGGCGACGTTCTATTCGCTGCTGCTCGGAGTGCCGTTAGCCTTGTGCGCGGCTGTCTACACGAGGGAGTTCCTGCATCCCAGGGTGCGTAGCGTCATCAAGCCGACGATTGAAGTGATGGCGAGCTTGCCGAGCGTCGTGCTTGGGTTTCTTGCGGCTCTGGTGATTGCACCGTTTGTCAGCAACAGCCTGATGACCATCGTGCTGGGCTTTGCATTCGTTCCGCTCGGATTTGTGCTGGCGGGGTTCCTCTGGCATATGCTCCCCTCGAAGTGGATACGGGCGCTGCAAGGCTTTCGGTTTCTTTTCATCATTACCGTGCTCCCTTGTATGATCCTGCTGGCGGTGTGGTTGGCCGGCCCGATTGAACAGTTCCTCTTCGATGGCGATTTCAAGCAATGGCTGGGCAGGCCTCCAGGAAAGAACAGCGCCTCCGGCTGGTTGATTCTGCTTCTGCCTGTGGGTGGCCTCGCCACGCTGTTCCTGATTTCAAATGTGGTGAATCCGTGGATACGCACCATGTCTCGCAAGGTGAGCGTTTCTCGTGAAGCGATTCTAAACCTCCTCAAATGTGTTCTTGGAATCTGCTTCAACTTAGCTGTAGCCTGGCTGGGCGCACACTTGCTCGCCTGGCTTGGTTTTGATCCACGTACCAGTTTCTTCGGTGTTTACGATCAGCGGAACGCTCTGGTCGTGGGCATGATGATGGGCTTTGCCATCATTCCGATCATCTACACTCTCGCTGAGGATGCCCTGAGTTCGGTGCCTGATCACCTTCGTTCAGCATCGCTGGGTTGCGGGGCGACGAACTGGCAGACAGCTTCCCGAATCGTGTTGCCTACGGCCATGAGCGGTATCTTTTCGGCAGTGATGGTGGGTCTGGGCCGTGCGGTGGGCGAAACGATGATCGTGCTGATGGCAGCCGGCAATGTCCCAGTGTTGGATATGAACATCTTCAATGGCTTCCGCACTCTCTCGGCTAACATCGCCGTGGAATTGCCTGAAGCGGTGCAGGGGAGTACCCATTATCGAACGTTGTTCCTGGCGGCGTTGACCTTGTTCATCTTTACTTTCGCTCTCAACACCTTTGCTGAGTCGATGCGTCAACGTTTCCGCAAGAGGGCTTTCGAGCTATGAGTACGACGAAACGCCCTGTCAATGAAAGCTCTTCCACGATGCCGATTCTGTCTTCAGTATCGAGCCGGCGTGTGGAGAAGCTGCGCACCTCGCAGTTGGCCTACGGTCAGCCCTGGGTCTGGCTCTTTGGCGGCACTTTGATCATCTGTCTGGTGATGATCATTGGCCTTTTGTTCCTCATCCTGCGGTTTGGCATTCCGACGTTCTGGCCGAGCAGGGTGGTCGGCATCACCACGATAGCTGGCGCGAAGTATATGGGCGACGTGGTTCGCACCGAAGACTATCGTCCCGAACAGAATCACATCGACACGCTGCCTGCCAAACTCCAAGAAGCGGCTCGCAAGTATATCGCCGAGCATCAGGGCAAGGTCGAACGGCAATTGATCAAGATCGGTAACTTTGAACTGACGCAAACGCATCATGTCTGGGTGAGCGATTACGAAGTTCAGAATGAGGAATACCCTGAATGGGCCATGGTGGTTGAACGCTCCACGAACGATGGCAGATTCTTTGGCATCCTCGAAGGGTTCATGACTGAGGGCAAACTCACAGCGACCAGCGCGTCCGCTGCGTGGGAGGCCTATCAGGAACATGCCGGCGAGATACGAAGCCTGGTCCGGGAAATCGAACATCTCAATAAGCATGAGCTGGGCCGATTGAGTAGCAGCATCAAGGATGCTGAGGTCTTCGTCAAGGAACAGGAGCTTCGCTACAGAAAAGGTTCGCCTCAGCATGAAAAGGCACTGGTTCGATTGCAAGAGGTGTCTTCGTCGCTGAAGGTGGAGCAGGATCAAGTGGCCCAGCAGCTTGCTGAGTTGAACGTCAAAGCCGGCAAATATGCCCTGCGACTGAAAACCTTCGATGGCAAAAAGAAGAACATTCTGCTCAGCGAAATCGTACGAGCGGTGCCGGTGAATCGGCTTGGCACCATGGCGAAGCTAGGAGTCTACTTCAGCCGTTGGGGGGAATTCGTCAGTGATGATCCCAGGAATTCGAATACTGAGGGTGGCGTCTTCCCCTGCATCTGGGGGACGCTGGCCATGACGCTCATCATGACGCTCTTCGTTGTGCCTTTCGGTGTGCTGGCAGCGCTCTACCTGCGAGAATACGCCAAGCCTGGTGTGCTGGTCAGCACGATTCGCATCGCCGTCAATAACCTGGCTGGGGTGCCGAGCATAGTCTTCGGCGTGTTCGGACTGGGGTTCTTCTGTTACCTCCTTGGCGGCAGCATCGACAGCATCTTCTTTCCGGCCAGCCAGATCTTTGGGCCCAAATACGGCACGGGTGGATTGCTCTGGGCCTCGCTGACCCTGGCCCTCCTGACGGTGCCCGTGGTGATCGTAGCCACCGAGGAAGCTCTGGCTGCGGTGCCCCGGTCGATGAGGGAAGGCTCGTATGGCTGCGGCGCGAGCAAGTGGCAAACCATCTGGCGGATCGTGTTGCCCCGGGCCATGCCGGGTATACTGACAGGAACGATTCTGGCGATGGCCCGCGGAGCGGGCGAAGTGGCACCGCTGATGCTGGTTGGCGCCATGAAGATCGCGCCGGAGTTGCCCATCGATGGGGTCTTCCCGTTTGTCCATCCCGAACGCAGTTTTATGCATCTAGGGTTCCACATTTACGATGTGGGCTTCCAGAGTCCCGACAGCGAAGCAGCCAAGCCAATGGTCTTCACCACGACGCTGCTGTTGATCATGCTCATCGCTGTATTGAATCTTGCGGCTATGTGGCTGCGCAATCGACTTCGCCGCAAGTACCTGGTCAGCCAGTTCTAAAGGAATACCGCATGCCTGCCAGCGTAGCACCAGTCACGAGCAAAGCGCCCGCTGTGATTCAGCCGGGCACGATGAAAGCGCCTACTTCGGGCACCAAGCTCGTGTCGGGCAGGATTCAGGCGATCGTCAATGGCGAGTCGATCGAGACGACCGTCCACCCTGAATTACAGAGAGAAGAAATTGTTCTACAGGTCGATAAATTCAATCTGTTCTATGGCGAGAAGCAGGCGCTCTTCGACATTTCTCTGAATGTTCCCCGCGGAAAGGTCACCGCTTTGATCGGGCCATCAGGTTGTGGCAAGTCCACGCTGTTACGATCCGTCAACCGGCTCAATGACCTTATCCCCAATGTCCGTATCCAGGGCGATATGCGGCTGAATGGCGACTCCGTGTTCCATCGCTCAGTCGACGTCATTGAACTGCGGAAGCGTATGGGAATGGTGTTCCAGAAGCCCAACCCGTTTCCGATGAGTATCTTCGAGAACGTGGTCTATCCATTGCGGATTGATGGCGAGCGAAACAAAAAGACATTGGCAGAGGTCTGCGAAAAGAGCCTGCGCGGAGCGGCCCTGTGGGACGAAGTGAAGGATCGGTTGCATGAGAGCGGTCTGGCGCTCTCTGGCGGTCAACAGCAGCGATTGTGCATCGCCCGTGCCATCGCTGCTGATCCCGAGGTCTTACTGTTGGACGAGCCTTGCTCAGCGCTCGATCCCATTGCCACGATTAAGATCGAAGACTTGATGCATCAACTTCGTGGCCACTACACCATTTTGATAGTAACCCACAACATGCAACAGGCTGCCCGTACCAGTGATTACACGGCATTCATGTATCTGGGCCGGGTCATCGAGTATGGAGTCACCAGCCGTATTTTCACGACGCCGTTGGTGGCTGACACTAACGATTATATTACCGGGCGATTTGGGTAAGACGGCGTCGTTGCCAGTGCTACACTGAAAAGAGAACAGTGAGGCAATCGACGAGGGGATCCATGGCGCAGCACAACGCCCGCCCTTTTATTCTGCACGAAGCGACTTATCGCCAGGCATTGGACTGGAAGCCGGTGGTAGCCATACTTCCCTGGGGCGCGACCGAAGCTCATAACTGGCATTTGCCTCATGGCACCGACAATATCGAAGCGACTGCGCTGGCTGAGGCTGCGGCAGAGCTGGCTGCCGAGGCAGATGCTCGGTGCATCGTGCTGCCCACAGTGCCGTTTGGCAACAACAACACTCAGTTGACCCAGGTGGCGACCATCACCATGAGAACGTGTACCCAACAGGCCCTTCTCTTTGACGTGGCAGACAGCCTGGTCAAACAAGGCATCCATCGACTGGTGCTTCTCAACTTCCATGGCGGCAACGACTTCAAGGCGATCATCCGTGATGTGATGCTCGATTTGCCCATCTTCATCGTGCAGGTGAATGGCTACCAGTTAGTCGCTGAGCAGTTGAAAGTAATACTGGATGACCCACGTACCGGGCATGCCGATGAGTTTGAGACATCGCTGCTATTGCATCTGAAACCAAAGTGGGTTGCGCCGTTGGAGCAGGCGGGAACGGGAGCGACGACCCCCAGCCAGTTGCCGGTGCTGTCTTCGACGCCAGGGGCATGGTTTCCGCGAGATTGGCAGACGCTGACGGCTGATACCGGCGATGGCGATCCGCAGGCGGCGACGGCAGAGAAGGGGACCAGGTTGATGGCGGTGATGGCGGATCGGTTGTCAAAGTTACTGATTGAACTAGCTCAGGCACAAGAGGGGCAGTTTCCCTTCATTATTCGTCGATGGGATCGATAGAAGGCTTGAGATCAAGGGCAGGCCTCTGAAGTTGTCATTGACAGTCCGTTCATTGGGCTATAAAGTTTCAATGTAATCTGAAAGTTGCGAATTTGAAGAAAGGTCAACTGATGCCCACGGCCACAGCTCAAGAAGCCCTGGTGCGTGTAGCTGCCACGCCGGGAGGCGGTGCTTCCGGGCAGTCAGAGAATTTCTTGTATCAACAGATCATCCATGAGTTGGCCCAGGCAGAGAAGATCTTCGAGGGCGAACTGGATACCAAAGCTCCCTATGTGCGAGATCTGATTGCTCATCTGGCCCACTATCGTGGCAAGAGACTGCGACCGACACTGCTCCTTCTGACAGCCAAGGCTTCAGGCACGCTACGGCCGGAGCATCCGATGCTGGCGGCAGTGGTGGAAATGATCCACACCGCCACGCTGGTTCATGATGATGTGCTCGATTCAGCCGACATTCGCCGGCATGTGGCCACCATCAATGCCCGCTGGGGCAATGCCAGCAGCGTGCTCCTGGGCGATATGCTCTTCACGCACGCCTTTCACCTGGCCAGCAAGACCGGCAGTGCCCTGGCCTGTCAGGTCATCGGCGAGGCAACCAACAAAGTATGCGAAGGGGAGTTGCGGCAGATCGGCGAGCAGGGCAACATGCAGCTTACCGAAGCGGACTACTATTCGATCATCGAAGGCAAGACTGCGGCACTGACTGCCTGTTGTTGCCAGTTGGGCGCACACTATGCGGGGGCAACGTCTTCGCAAGTTGAAGTGATGACGAAGTTCGGCAATTTACTGGGCATCGCTTTCCAGGTCGCCGACGATGTGCTGGATTTGATGGGAACCGAACAGGAAGCGGGCAAGTCGCTCGGCACCGATGTGCTGCAAAAGAAGCTAACTCTGCCGTTGATCCATCTGTTGCAACAGGGTTCTGCCCGCAGCAACGAGGCAAGAGATATTCTGGAAGCCCCGAATGATGCCGGCATGCAGAGACTGCGCACGCTGCTGGCGGAGAGTCATGCCATCTCGTATGCCCATCACGAAGCGGAACGCTACGTCAAAGAGGCTCGTGAACTGCTGAAAGTATTGCCGGCTAGCGAGGCCAGGCAGACGCTGGATGAGATGACCAGACGGATTATTCATCGCAAGAGTTAGTGGAAAACGAAACGATAATCACCGAACTTATTGACTGTGCCACTGTGTGATGGCCGCGTTGGCTGAAAACTATGTCCAGTCTATTCGAGGCCATCACGCACTGCTGCGAAGCGATTGCACCTCAGCACTGCGTGACAGGGAGGTTACTATCAAGTGAATGGCTAACTGTCTTCGACGCTGTCACGCAGTGGCACACAACGCCATAAACCTAAGGTCGCTGAAATAGGACAATTTGCCCGTAT
>DAOMFV010000087.1:18966-22310 GCA_035430005.1 Gemmatales bacterium | reverse complement strand
AAGTGCAACAATAATCGAGTCTCAGTTAGTGGGTCATTTTCATTCTCTCCCCCTTTCCAAGGGGGAGTTGGAGGGGGTAATTTCTCCGAAATATCAAACCCACCCACCCACCCTCCAGCGAATGGCGATTAGACGTGTGTTCAATAATCAAGCCAGTGACAACTCAATGCGTCTGTTGGTAATCATTGCATTTTCTATCGGCATCAACTTATCCGTCACTTCCGCTGCCTCCAGTGTTTCGACCGTGCCAAACAACGTCCAGGGCGAAATTTCATCAATTCGCACATTAACGGTTTGTCCAATCAATCGTGGATGTCCATCGAACACCACAATGTGATCAGTCATCGTCCGGCCTGTCAATTGCGTCATCTCATGATAAGCCTGCTGGCCACGTTCCTTGAGGGCTGACTTGCTTGGTCCTTCGACCAGAATTGAAGCGATTCTTCCAAGTTGCCGTTGATGATCGGCAGCGCTGACTTCAGTCTGCACCGCCAGCAGATCGTTGTTCCGCCGTTTCTTCACCTCTTCAGGCACATCGTCTTCGTAGAGTTCATGGGCCTTGGTGCCGGGCCGGGGGCTGTACTTGAAGATAAAGCTGTTCTTGAACTGGGCGAAACGCAGCAGTTCGCCGCAAGTCTGGAACTGTTCTTCGGTCTCGCCACAGAAGCCCACAATGAAATCGCTGCTGATGGCCACATTCGGAATCGTCTCCCTGCACCGCTGCACCATTTCTTTGTAGAAGCCCACCGTGTAGAGCCGTTTCATCCGCTTGAGCATGACATCGTCGCCATGCTGGGCGGGGACGTGCAGATATCGGCACGCCTTGGGCAGATCGCGGACTGCCTGCAAGAGGTCGTCGGTCATGTCCTTGGGAAAGCTGGTCACGAACTTGATGCGTTCGATGCCCGCTACGTCCTGTATGCGGTACATCAAATCGGAGAGCCGATCCGTTCGTCCGTCGCCATGGGCAAACTTGTAGCTGTTGACCGTCTGCCCCAGCAGCGTGATCTCCTTACACCCTTCGCCGGCCAGTTGCTTCACTTCGGCCAGGATGTGAACGGGATGCCGACCTTGTTCAGGCCCACGAACACTTGGCACGATGCAGTAGGTGCAGAACTTATCGCAGCCTAGCTGAATACGGATATAGGCCTGGAACGGCGAAGGTCGCATCGATGGATCGCGGTTCGGGTCGTAGCTCTCGAAGCTCTGCGTCACTTCCAGCTTGCCCGCCGCCGCCCGGCCCAGCGAAAAGGCGTACTGCTTCTTCTTCGTCTTCTTCGCTTCGTCAATCAACTCCGGCACCCGAGCCAGTTGCCCCGGCCCGCAGACGATATCCACATAAGGCGCCCGCTTGGTGACGATCTCCCGATCCTTCTGAGCCATGCAGCCGAGCACGCCAATGATCGTCTCCGGATGTGCCTGCTTGTGCTGCCTCAAAGTGCCGAGCGAGGAGTAAATCTTCTCATCCGCATGTTCTCGCACCGAACAGGTGTTGAACAGAATGACATCCGCCGCCTTCGGATCGCTCGTCAACTCGTATCCCTGCCGGCGCAGGCTACCCACCACCAGCTCGCTGTCGAGCACGTTCATCTGGCAGCCAACGGTCTCAATGAAGAGTTTGGGCATCAGGTGATTCTATGGTTACTGAAAGACTTTACACAACCTCACTCATATCAAATAAATTCCCCGTCATCTTTCGCTTCGCTCTACGCTTGTTACCATAGGTACGCTATCATCGTGCAACCATTCCCACAGGTATCGCATGAACAGTAACTCCACTCCTCCCCAGGAACCGGGCTTTGATTCGATCCTGGCTGCACTCATCGAAGCCGAAGAACGAGCCAAGGATCAGCCGATCGATGTGAGTGCCTGGACGGACAAGTATCCCCAGCACGCCGCCCAGATACGCAGTTACTTCGGCAACCGGGGGCGACTCGAAGAGATCGTCGGGACACGGGCCATCGATGCTGAAGCCCCCACCATTGGTAGGGATAACAAGTCTGAGGCCGGCCCACGGATTCGTTACTTCGGCGACTACGAATTGCTCAGCGAGATCGCCCGGGGTGGCATGGGCGTTGTCTTCCGAGCCAGGCAGGTAAGCCTCAATCGAACTGTCGCGGTCAAAATGATCCTTTCAGGCAACCTGGCCGGCCCCAGCGATGTGCAGCGGTTCCATGCCGAGGCTGAAGCAGCCGCCCATCTTGATCATCCCCACATCGTGCCGATCTACGAAGTAGGCGAGCACGAAGGGCAACACTACTTCAGCATGAAGCTGATTGAAGGCAGCAGTCTCAGTCAGGCCAAGAATCAGCGACCCAAGGGGGAGACGCCCAAAGACCAGCAGCGCTGGGCCGCCTCGCTGGTCGCACAGGTCGCCCGGGCAGTGCATCACGCCCACCAGCGGGGCATCCTGCATCGTGATCTGAAACCAGGCAACGTACTCCTCGATAATAATGGCGAACCCCACGTCACCGACTTCGGCCTTGCCAAGAAGGTCGAAGGTGGCAGCGACCTGACCAACACCGGCGCCATCGTCGGCACCCCCGCCTACATGGCCCCCGAACAAGCCAGATGCGACAAAAGCCTCAGCACCGCCGCCGACGTCTACAGCTTGGGTGCCATTCTGTATGATCTTCTCACGGACCGCCCTCCATTCCAGGCAAACACCCCACTGGATACGATTCTGGAAGTGTTGGAAAAGGAACCGGCGAAGCCAAGGAGCCTGGTGCCGACCGTTGATCGGGACTTGGAGACGATTGCCCTCAAGTGCATCGAGAAGGACGCCACACGCCGTTACGGTTCGGCGGAAGCCTTGGCTGAGGAGTTGGGACGCTGGCAGCGCGGCGAGCCGATCGAGGCAAGACCGGTTGGGCAGTTGGAAAGGAGTTGGCGGTGGTGTAAGCGGCATCCTATGGCGACAAGTCTGACTGTTGGGATTGTAGTATTTCTTGCACTCTTGAGCTGGGGTTGGTACGAAGCACAAGGCAAACTTAAGGCTGAGGCATTACGAGATCGGCTTCTCGATGCGAACACGGCAGACGTGCCAGCTATTGTAAATGACATGAGTTCATATCGCCGTTGGCTCGATCCACTGTTGCGAATTGCGTCCAAAGAGGATGAAGTTCATAAAGATCCTCGAAAGCAACTCCATGTTAGCCTTGCCCTGCTACCAATAGACACCGAGCAGATGGAGTATCTTTTTGGCCGGTTACTCAAAGCTGAGCCGCAAGAGCTTGTCGTTATTCGAGAAGCTCTGTTTGACCACAAACAGGACTTAATGGAGCGATTATGGACGCTGTTAGAGAATCCAAAGAATGAACAGGATGAACGCTTTCACGCTGCCT
>DAOMFV010000087.1:0-18945 GCA_035430005.1 Gemmatales bacterium | reverse complement strand
TGGCTACGTTTGCCCCAGACGATTCACGATGGCAAAAAGTCAGTCTGGACGTGGCGTCAACGGTTGTGATCCAGAAACCCTTAACAATTCTGAAATGGACAGAAGCAGTGAAAGGTGCAGGCAAATGGCTCTTGCCATCATTGGCCAACTTTCTGGTTGACGAGAAACGTACACTAACCGAACGAGGATTGATTGCGAGCGTTTATGGCACCTTTGCCGCAGACTTACCAAATGGTTATGATTGGTTGGAGAAGGAGTTGGCCGAACCACTTAAGCCAAGTGCGTTTGCGGAAGTGAAGATTGCCTTGGCCAGAAAGCAAGCGAATATCGTGGAGGCCTTGATGGTAATGGGGCGGACCGAGAAGGTATGGCCATTGCTCAAGCATCAGCCTGATCCCACATTGAGGAGTTATCTTATTGAACGGATGGGACCAGCAGGTGTCAATGCTGGACTCTTGATCGCCCGACTGGAAGAGGAGAAGGAAGTATCGGTGAAACGGGCCATCTTGTTAAGTCTGGGTGGGTTTGAAAAAAACAGCATATCTATTAACCTTCGATTGAACCTGGTAACTCGACTACGACAACTTTATTGGGATGAGCCTGATTCAGGAATGCATGGAGCCATTGAGTGGCTATTGCGACAGTGGGAACAGGAAGCAAAACTCCAGGAAATCGACAAGGAATTGGGGACCGGAAAAGTGGAAGGAAAACGCCAGTGGTATGTTAATAAGCAAGGTCAGACATTGGTGGTAATTCCCAATTCAGTAGTGTTATGGATGGGAGAAGGACATTTGAAACACAAACGTAAAATAGGCCGGAGCTTTGCAATAGCTTCCAAGGAAGTAACAGTTGAACAGTTTCTTCGGTTCCGGAAAGACCATAACTTCTACGAAGAGCATGCCCCCACAAGTAACTGTCCGGTGAACTCCGTGAGTTGGTATGATGCGGTCGAGTATTGCAATTGGCTAAGTGAGAAGGATGGGATCCCGAAAGATCAGTGGTGCTATCTCCCAAATAATGCAGGCAAATATGCTGTAGGAATGAAAATGGCCCCCAATTATTTAACCCTGACGGGTTACCGCCTGCCAACAGAGGCAGAATGGGAATATGCTTGTAAAGCAAAAGCTGATTCTGCGTACTCTTTTGGTGAGTCGGTAGATGTATTGGGGAGTTACGCTTGGTACAAAACCAATTCTCTTTCAAAAACTCATCCGGTAGGCTCGCTCAAACCCAATGATTTAGGATTGTCGGATATGTATGGTAACGCATTTGAATGGACACAAACTGCTCACAGGGAGTATCCGAAAAAAGGGCAAGTTCTTGATGATATTGAAGAGGTCCTGGAAATAAAGCCCGATGAAAGCCGAATTTTGCGAGGCGGGTCTTGCTTCCTAGAGTTGACCGGATGGTCGCTTGAGCCGTTTTACAACGAGCCATCGAATTCGATCCGCAGTAACGGTTTCCGTCCGTCAAGGACTCTACCATTCGTTTCCAATCGAATGACACCTTCTTCTGAAACTGTAATCAATAATGGTAATTTACCAACAACTGAAAACAATGAAGCTAGGGCTCTGTTTGATCGGATGGAGAAAAAACTTGCTGAGGCTGACACAATCCAACTCACGTTAGTAGGAAAGATGACTTTACAAAACAGGATCCCTACTGAAGTTCCTCCTAATGCCGATGACGGCACTGTCAAGGCCAGTGTTTTGATTGCGCAAGGCAACAAGTTGCATCTGGACTATCTTG
This sequence comes from Gemmatales bacterium, assembly GCA_035430005.1. Classification (GTDB taxonomy): domain Bacteria; phylum Planctomycetota; class Planctomycetia; order Gemmatales; family HRBIN36; genus JAEUIE01. The sequence continues at coordinate 17,196 of DAOMFV010000087.1, read as the reverse complement.
TTCAGAGTAGAGCCCCGGCCGAAGAAACAACAATTGTCTCTGATGGTAGGAAACAGTCAACTCGGCATAACAAAACAAATTATATAGAAATTAAAACTTCCAACTTCCTACGCGCTAAACTCATCCATGACCTGTCTTGCATAGGCTTTACTCAAAGCCTCTTGCCCATGCAATCAGAGCTACCCGTTGAATCTGACCCAAAGGACAATCTGCAAGTCTCGGATTTCTGGCTGGATAAGCAGGAAAAGATCGGAGGCAGGGACGTCTATGTGCTTCACTATCAGTATGCTTTCACAAACGAGGACAGAAAGTTCGAAACGACTCTCTATATTGACGCGAAGACATACTTGCCTGTAGCACGAATTACACCCGCTTTAATGAACCTTAGAGAAGAATATCAGTACCGACTCAATGAGAAGATCGACGAAGAGAAGTTCGCTCTGCCGAAGTGAACATTGCTAACCATTCCTAATAGAGGCAATACCAGCAAATCTACTGCAAGGAACGCAACCTCCCCGCCGCCTTCTTCCACCAGAACTGGCTCCTCGCGGATGCGGTGCAGGAGGCGGCAAAAGCGAAGAAGTAATCATTTAGCCCCGGCTCTTTAAGCCGGGGGCGGGTCCGCGCGGAGACGAAATCTCTTGTGCGGGGGTTGTGATGTTTGGAAGTTAATTAGGGAAGGGGGTATCTGTTTCGCACGACCGCACCCCCGGCTTGAAGAGCCGGGCGCTAAATGTTAAATACCGCAACCCGTTAGTAATACTCAATCCCCAAATCAAACGCCACACGTCCATCGGGCAGCCGCCTGATGTTGGTGATATTCACCGGCAGCCCGCCCCCTTTTTGCGATCGGCTCGAAGGCGTGGTGTAGGGAGTGAACGAATTGTTCGACAAGCTGGGGAAGGGGATCACTGTCAGGAAGCGGTTTGGGCCTTCGGGGCCGGCGATGCCGTGCGATTCTTCCAGCAGCGGGCGGCCATCGACGATGCGCCAGATGAGCAGGCCCTCGGCAGGCAGGTCTTTATCGAAGCTGCGGGCATAGCGGTTCTCCAGCAGCAGATACTCGCTGCCATCCTTACGCACCAGAATCTTCAGGCATTCCTTGTCGCCGGAAGTAATTGGCCCCAGGACGACATGTTGTGGCACCGTCGGATCGACCACCGTTGGCTTCAGCCAGCCCATCGATTCCTTGCACCAGGCCGAGAAGTGCCTTGGCCGACCAGCCTGACCGTGCCCATTAGCCATCGTGCACCAGATGCCCAGACCTTCGGAGCCGGGAGCTTCGGGGCGGGCGTAGAGATCGGGCAGACCCAGCATGTGACCGAACTCATGGGTCAGCACGCTGTTGGTGCTGAACCGTTCGTTGCTGCCGCCTTCGCTCTCAGGGCAGATGAAATATGCCCAGCGTTTGCCGTTGTAGAACTGGTTCGAGCGGTGGGGCCAATAAAGTCCGCCGCGATTGGTCTGATATCGACCGCCGGCGTAAATGAAGAAGATGCCATCGTACCCATCCAGGGCGTGTGACCCATCACGGGCCAGAATCTTGTCGAGGGCCTCAGTCAGTAGGGCATTGCGAACGGTATCGTTGGCATACTCAGCCCGTTTCTTATTAACTGTAATCCACTGGAAGGCCTGCCCCTCGACTCGGAACTTGCCGTACGATTGTTCCCGATAGAAATCGTTCATGCTTCCATGCACCGGTTGGCCGGAAGGGCTGGTGCCAACATAGTTGCCGGTGCTGAACAGCATCCGTTCCCAATCGCCCAGGGCGAAGCGGGGATTGTGCTTCACATCGGTGTATTCAATGGGGATGATTGCCAGGCGGTAGACGTCTTTCTTGAACGTGGTAGCAGTGCGTTCATCCCAACGCTGGTTTCCTCCGCCACCTCCCCGACGGCCCTCGTTGCCGGTGTTGGCGCTGGCCTTGACTGAGATCTTCAGTTCTTCGTTGGCCCGTTTGACGACGAGCTGAATCTGATCGCCCACCTTGCGGCTGGCAATTGCTGCGGAGAAGAGTTCCGACCCGCTGATCGGCGTGTTGTCAATCCTGGTGATGACGTCGCCGGTCTTCAGTCCGCCTGTTTCGGCAGGGGAAGCAGGCATGACCCGTTCAACTTTGACACCTTCGGTAGATTCGGTAGTCGTAATGCCAATCGTTGGTGTCGGGCCGCTGGCAGAAAGAGGCCGGCTGGTCGCTTCGACGGTGACCACCACATCCTGCTTGACGCCGTTGCGTTCAATGACCAACTTGAGCTTCTCGCCTGCGGTTCTGCCACGAAAGAGTTCAGCAACGAGCCGTGCATCGACGACATTCTCATCGCCCACCTGGATGACAGCATCACCCTTCTTGAGGCCCGCCTTGGCTGCCGGCGAATCTATGGCAACGCTGCCCACTTTCCAGTAGCTGCTGCCGGCACTGGGCGGATCGAGATGAATGCCGACGTAGCCCGCCTGGGGCTGCACTTCTGAAACGTTCCAGGTCTTGGGCGGCTCAGTTGTGATCACTTGCCGCAATTCCACATATCCTTCCAGAACCGAAGCGCGATCCTGCATGCGGGGGTCCCATGGATGCGGCTTGGTTTCCTGCGCAGACAACATAAGCGGGCTTAACAGAACCAGAACCGAAGCGAGGTGGAAAGTGGTAGAATACATGGCGCAACAACTGTCAGTTGGGGTGGGATGGTACTACAGCAATATTACCCCCGCCCGCTATCAGATGCCAGAAGATCTACTGGAGCTCGTTATTTATGATAAAATCATGATGCGAAGGAGGAGCGAACCATGCAACCAGACTTCGATAGTGGCGAAATAAATCAAAGACTGGAACAATACCTCCAACTTTATGATCTCAACATGGAGTTAGCGGAAGCAGGAGTAAAGCTGGATTATCCGCAAGCTTCTCCAGAACAGGTACGCCAACTACTTGCTCAGCGTATCCAACAGGTTCGAGAGGGGAAATGGAAAGGCCATGGACCGTCCGATGCAGCCCAGCGCTGATCTAACTGCAAAAGCAATCCAGGTAGGCAAGCATCTGGATCAGTTGGGAATTCTGCGTGCCTTAACAGGAGGACTTGCTCTGGCTTTCTGGGGCTTTCCTCGCAGCACGATTGATGTTGATATTATCATTGCCCTTTCTCAACAGAGCTATGATCAGCTAAAGTCAGAAGACAACACACTCTTCATCATGCAGCCTGACGAAATGACGATGCCCCCACATGAAGATCGTCCGTGGTCTGATGTCGGCAGCAGGCACAGAAGTGGTCATCATCGACCTGCTTGTTGTAGATGCTGCATGGTCCTTATCCATCATGCAACGTCGTCGGAAAGGAACGCTGCGGGATCAATCTATATGTGTATCGTCTCCAGAAGACATCATCCTGCTGAAACTCTTCTCGCCAAGAGATAAAGACCAGGAAGATATCCGGATGCTGATACAATTGAGAAAAGAACGACTCGATATTGCTTACATTATTGACTGGTCAACCCGTCTGGGCACCGCTAATCGCTGGCATTCGCTTGCCTCAACACAAACTCCACAATCGCCGGCCTCAGGTTCGTAATCGCCTTCGCTCGATGACTGAGGGCAGCCTTGACTATCGGTGCCAGTTCGCCGAAGGTGCGATGATACTCCGGAATGAGGAACAGCGGATCATACCCGAAACCGCTATTGCCCTCGGCATGGCTAACGATGCGGCCATGACATCGACCTTCGGTGACAGCTTTGATCTCCCCTTCAGGGTTGCATAACACCGCTACGCAAACGTAGTAAGCGCTACGATTCGCTTCGGGGATTGTCGCTATCTTCACCAGCAGCTTGGCATTGTTGGCGGCATCATCGCCATGCGTACCGGCATAGAGAGCCGAATCGACGCCTGGTTCACCATGCAGGGCTGGGACCACTAACCCGCTGTCTTCGGCAAGAGTCCAACAGTTGGCAGCGCGTGCTACACCTTGAGCTTTGGCAGAAGCGTTCGCCAGGAAGGTACGTCCTTCTTCAGCAATCTCAGGTACATCGTGCAGTTGGCCCACATCGATCAACTCAATGGCCAGATCAGCCAGGAGGGGAGTGATCTCTTTGATCTTCTTCTTGTTACGGGTGCCAAGAATCAGGCGGGGCATAGGCGTGTATTCTCCCCTCTCCTGTACATCGGGAGAGGGGCTGGGGGTGAGGGGCTCAATCATTCGGATTCGTCGGCTTCATGAGCTGGTTTGGCATGGCTGTCGCTTCAGAAGCTCCCAGTACATAGTCGGAGATCGTCTTGCCGGCGTGAGGCAGACCCAGGGCATTCCGGTAGATGTCCTGATCGCCCCCTTGCATGGCGCATCGGTTCTTCTGGAAGTAGACATTACCGCCCAGACAGAGGATGTTCTGCCCCTGGCCGCCATGATTGGGGCTGTTCGCTGTCGCCCAGTCAGACACTTCACCGAAGCGAGCAGGGCGGTCAGCAAGGATCGGAATGCAGTCGCCATCGCCACGCTTTACCTGCATGATTTGAGGCTGTCCATTGTTCTCTTTGATATAGCCCAGGTTATAAGCATAGCTGCCGGCAAACTTTTTCCAGTAAGGTATTTCATCATCCTGATGCGTCGCCACTTCCGCCATAGATTGAGGCACCGTCGGGCTGCCGGGCGGGCATCCCAGCCGCAGGCGATCACCCCAGTAGCCCCCCTCTTTCAACAAAGTGGCATAGGTACCGGCATGTGCACCAGGGCCTGAAGTAGACAAAGCAGGGATAGCTCCACCATGAGTACTCATGTATTCACTGAACGGGAGATAAAGTTGCCTCATGTTCTCACGGCATTCCATCTGCCCGGCTCGATCACGGACAAACTGAAGCACCGGAGGAATGGCCAGCAGAATGAGCATGACTACAGCGATAAGTGCCCAAGCATCAGCTCGACGCCATGTGTTTGGGGCTGCTTCGTATTCTTTGATGGCCCACGGTTCCAGCTTGGGCAGCTTGGCAGAGCTACCAACCGGAGGTGTGGCGGCGGCCTTGGCCGGGGTTACCACTGGCCCTTGAAGTGATGGCATGGTTGCTGCACTGCTCTGGCGAGCAACAGCACGCAATGTCTTGTAGACCAGATCCTTGGAGGGTTCGATAGCCTCATCCTGCATTGCCTTAAGCAGCGGATGCATTCGCATCACTTCCCGGCGGGCTTTCGGTGTCGCTTCGAGATACTCTTCTACCGCCCGCTCTTCCTCGGGTTCCAGCATCTGCAGTACATAGCCAAGAAGATCAGGTTTCATGGTTCCCATCCTGCGAGTCTAACATGGTAAGGGAAGGGTGAGGGTCGCGCCGAGCCGTTGGCTTAGGAGGCTGTCGGCTCCGTTACCAATAGCACCTCATGCAGCTTGCTCATTGCCGCATGCAGTCTCGATTTCACGGTGCCGACAGGAATCTCCATCATGTCGGCGATGTCCTTATACTTCAGACCCTGGTAGTAAGCCAGGATCACTGTCATCCGCAAGTGCTCCGGCAACGTCTCCAGTGCTTCCTTGATTCGTTCTTTCTGCTCGGCGAGTTCCAAACCCGTCGAGGGTTCCGGTTCATCGGAGGAAAGCATATCAGACCAGTTCTGATTCTCGCTATCCTCACTCGAAGCTATCTGCTCCAGGCTGACCGCTGACCGTCGGTTTACCCGGCGGAGCATATCAATGGCCTGGTGCGTGGCAATCGCATACAGCCAAGGGCGAACTTTACGACTGCGGTCGAACTGCCCGGCTTTCTGATAGACCTGAAGGAACGTGTTCTGGAACACATCATCCGCCAGGGCATCCTGACCCAGGTAGCGACGCAGATACGCATAGATCTCCCGTTGAAAACGCCGGAGCAGATCGCCATAAGCAGCGGCATCGCCGGCTACAAACCGGGCCAGGAGCGCTTCATCGCTTTCGCCCGACATCAATTCGAGTTCAGGACGAGGCTGTCTCACGAGTCTGATGCCTTCCATCCTAAAGATACTACGCCACAAGGCTGGGGAGGGTTTGCAACAAAATAGAGGATAGAAACATTGTTCAGGGACATGATGAGAACGTCAATAGGGGCTGGTTAGTTGTCCTTGCGCCCCGTCGTAAGGAAGAATCACCAGCATGGGGCCGAAATGTAGAATATTCTCGCGTCATCCCTGCCTCGCCGGTACGCTTACTGCCATAGAGTTAGCTTTTCTCCACGATACAAGAAGCATAGCTCCTCATGAATAATTCTAGCTCCTAGCTTCTAGCTCCTGACTCTTCCGGGTACTCCCGAATGACCATCCCCGCCGAACGCTACCGTTCCTACCTCTTCCTGCTCGCCAAGCAAGGGCTCGATGCCCGTCTGCGGGCCAAAGTTGATCTTTCGGGGATCGTTCAGCAGACGCTGTTGGAAGCTCATCAAGACTGGGAGATAGTTGCCGACAAAGGCACCCAGGAACAGGCCGCCTGGATACGCCGTATCCTCATCCACAATCTTACCGATGAAGCCCGCAAATGGATGGCTGCTGCCCGCAATGTCGATTTGGAACGGTCGATGGAACAGTCGTCGACGAACCTTGCTGGCATGCTCGCCGCCCAGCCCTCTTCTCCCAGCATGAAAGCCATTCAGAACGAAGACCTGGCCCGCATGGCTGATGCCTTGCTCACACTACCAGACGAACAGCGGCAAGCGGTCGAGATGCATCACCTGCGTGGTATCCCCCTCGCTGAAATCGCCCTGGAGATGAAACGATCCAAAAGTGCGGTAGCTGCGTTACTCTACCGGGCCATGCAGCAACTGCGCTCCATCGTCGCCTCTCCTCCTTTCCAAGGAGGGGGTAAATCCTTGTGATACCAACCCACTCGACCGTCCATAACTTAAGTACTTTTGCGCAAGTATTTGGATGGTGGGCCAGACATTCCTGCCAGACATTCCTGTCTGGCAGGCACAGACAGGAATGTCTGTGCTACCTAATGATTTCTGAGGGATTTCTTAGGGTGGGGCATCTCCTCCCATACCGAAGGTGAAGCATGAACGATAAACCAGCAAGCTTTGATTCAATCCTCGCTTCGCTGATCGAAGCCCAGGAACAGGCAAAGCATCAGCCTGTTGATGTGAATCAATGGACCGAGAAGTATCCGCAGTATGCAGCGCAGATCCATAGCTTCTTTGCCAATCGGGGCAAGCTCGAAGAAGTGCTGGGGCCACGGGCGGTGGTGGATGTGGAAGCCGCGACGATTGGCGGTAATACTGAAGCCGGCCAAGGGCAACGAATCCGCTACTTTGGCGACTATGAACTGCTGAGCGAAATCGCCCGGGGCGGTATGGGGGTTGTCTTCAAAGCTCGACAAGTCAGCCTCAATCGAGTGGTCGCGGTCAAGATGATCCTCTCCGGCAACCTGGCTGACCCAAGCGATGTGCAGCGGTTCCAGGCCGAGGCGGAAGCAGCCGCGAATCTCGATCATCCCCACATCGTGCCGATCTATGAAGTTGGCGAGCACGAGGGCCAGCACTACTTCAGCATGAAGTTGATCGAAGGTAGCAGCCTGAGTGCCGCCCAGAACAATAGGCCAAAAAATGAGAGTCCGAAGGAGCAACAGCGTTGGGCCGCAGCGTTAGTCGCTCAGGTGGCAAAAGCCGTCCATCACGCTCACCAGCGGGGCATCCTCCACCGTGACCTGAAACCTGGCAACATACTCTTGGATGCAGAAGGCGAACCCCACGTCACCGACTTCGGCCTCGCTAAGAAAGTCGAAGGCGGCAGCGATCTCACCAACACCGGTGCCATCGTCGGCACCCCCGCCTACATGGCTCCAGAACAAGCACGTTGCGAGAAGGGGTTAAGCACTGCTGTCGATGTCTATAGCCTTGGGGCGATCCTGTATGAATTGTTGACCGGTCGTCCGCCGTTCAAAGCTGATTCACCGCTCGATACGATTCTGGAGGTGCTGGAGAAGGAACCGGCGAGGCCCAGTTCCATTGTTCAATCGGTAGATCGTGACCTGGAGACGATCACGCTGAAGTGCTTAGAGAAGAACGCAACCCAACGGTATGGTTCAACGGACGCACTTGCGGAAGAGTTGGCGCGTTGGTGCCGTGGAGAGCCAATCTTGGCAAGGCCCATAACGACTTTTGAACGGACCATTAAATGGGCTAAACGAAGGCCTGCGATTGCAGCGCTAATCGGTGTCAGCTCGTTGGCTGCCATACTCTTACTCGCAGGACTGACTGTGAGCGTGGTGTTGATCTCCAATGCATTACAAGCAGAGACGACTGCCAAAAACGAAACTCTCCATGCACTCGACCGTGAAAAGCAAACTGGTTACTACCGACTTGTGGCCTTTGCACAAAGCGAGTGGCAGGCTAACGACGTACAACGTGCCAATGAATTGCTTGAAGAGTGTCCGGAATCCTTGCGACAATGGGAATGGAGGTATCTGAAACGCCAATGCCATGCGGAATCGCTCACACTCAGGGGCGGTGGAAAAGGACTTTATTGCGAAACTCTGGACGAATCGACCAATATGCTGGTTGTCACAAATGTTATCACGGGAGAGAAGATATTTACGCTGAAAGATCCTCCTCCTGAGATTGGAACGGCTAGTCGAGACTGGAAGTTGTACGTCAGGGTTTCCGAAAACGGATTAGTTGTTTTGAACACGAAAACAAATCAGGTACTGAAAACCCTCCAGGCAGGGAACTCCAAGATCGGCCATGTTCTCTTAAGCGCGAACAGTACGTACGTTGCAGGGACCGTGCCTTCCGCCAAAGTGCCTACTCATCATTCAGTGAAACTATGGGCCTGCGAAAGTGGCAAGGAACTGTTTACTCTTGATGCTCAGGATAGCATTTACAGTCTGGCATTTAGTCCTGACGAACAGTTGCTAGCCATCGGATTATGGAGTGGTAAGACAAAAGTGGTCAAGGTGGACACTGGCAAGGAATTGTGCGTGTTATTCGACTCCAAATCTGACTCCGAGGGCAGGGCTGAAGGTATCTCATTTAGTCCTGATGGTCAACGGCTGGCGGTAGCCGGACATGGGGTCAGAATATTTGATGTGAACCAGGGTACCCTTCTGAATACTTTTCACGGTCATCCAAACACAGCCCTGTGCGTGACTTTTCATCCTGCCGGCAAGCTGATAGCTTCGGGAGGATATGATCGGGTAGTGCTTCTCTGGGATACGGAGACAGGCAAGGAAAAGTTCAGACTGCGAGGCCACGGTGATTCCATTACTGAAATCGCCTTCGACGAATCTGGAGATCGATTGGTCTCTCGAGGCGAATCCATCAAGGTTTGGGATATCTCGAAGCATCCCGAGTACATGACATTGGCTGGCGCTCAAGGCCCCATTGCGTACAGTCCGGATGGAAAATGGCTTGCAGCACTGAACAAAGAGGGAGTGCTCACCATCTGGGATGCGGCTTCCCATGTACAGAAAACCGTCTTATTTCAAGAAGAACTGAGTGATGATTTTCGCTGCATCGAGTTCAGCCCGGATAGTCGTTTTCTCGTGGCAGGGACAGGGCAGCCGAGAGACGACGAAGGAGAGATTCAAGTCTGGGATACATCCAGTGGAAAACTCATCTGGAAGAAAAGTGCTCTGCCCGGGGTAGTGCATCGGGTAAGTTACACTCCCGATGGGAAGACTCTGGCCGCGGCTCTACGCAAGGTCTATCCCGATCGAGTGGAAGGAGATGTGTGGGTCCTGGATGCCAAAACAGGCGCTGAAAAGATGCGATTTCGTCAACATACAGGGGTAATGGACCTGGCGATCAGTCCGGATGGTCGCCATAGCGCTTCGCTCAATAGCATTGACCAGAAGTCATTTATCAAGGTATGGGAGTTGAGGACTGGAAATGTTGTTTATACTCTGGATGCTAGCGATGCGGCCCTTCCAAATGAAAAAGTCCGCCAACAGGTGTTTTGCAATATAGCTTATAGTCCGAACGGGAAGATACTGGCTACAAGCACTTCTTCAGAGCCGGTACCTGGTCAAAACAAGGGGAACTCGACAATACAATTGTGGGATGCAGCTACCGGAAAGCTTCTGAAAGTTACGCGAGAGCACACCGCCGATTTGATAATACATATTGCCTTCACTCCAGACGGCGCACGAATGGTTTCGATAGACTTTGACGGTAATATCAGGTTCTGGAACCCACTTACCGGTGATGAAGTCTTTACAATACGGTCTGAGGGCGGGCAACTTACGTTCCGCCCCGACGGGCAATGCCTGGCTGTCGGTAACGATGGCAGTGTAATCATTCTGAGTGCAGAGCCTTTGACAACCAAGGCAATGAGCCGACGTCCAAGTCCACCCCGTCCGGATTCATCCAGAATCAAATCGACTGCACCACTTTCGACAGCGCCCTCTGTGCGGCCGTAATCCCTTCGGAAGCAGATATCGAGATGGAGATGGTGCTCAATGCAGCCAAGGCCAAGAAACCATAAGAATGGATCGTAACCACCGGAGTTTGCCATGTCTCACGATGTTCACGAAACCCACGGCCAATGGGCACCCCCTGGAACTCCCGAACCCGAAAAGCCCAGGCCTGGCATCGCCCTCGCGGTCGCAGCTCTCCTGGTGCCGATCCTGGGCTTCGTAGTTCTGATTTTTCCGAACTCCTTCAATCTGGCAGATACCACCGCTAATGGGGTGATCGTTGGTGTTACGATGGTGGTCCTTTCGTCACTGCTGGTGTTGTTCGATGCTTTGCCCCTGGGCAACCTCAACAAGAAAGGGAGGAAAGAAACCCCGTCGGGCTATATGTTCCTGGGCAGTCTGGTGTTTTGGATCGGCTTCTTTCCCGTTTCGTTTGTGCGTCGCAGTCGCATCACCGGCCCTAACTTGTCGCTCTATGCCCTGCTGGTGACCATTCTCTTTGCCGCCGGTCCCTGGATTTATTTATACCTGGTGCCTCCCGGCTTACCCAAATGCGATAGCCCGGATGTTAAGGAATTGATTCAAGACATGATTCGTCGTTCTCCTGAACTGGCAGCAACGGTCACTCGTATTGATGGTCATCAGGAAATCAGCTTTGATGAAGCAGCCCAGAAGCGGGTGGGGCAATGCACGCTGCATACAGACACGGATAAAGAGGTTTTCAAGTTCATCGTTGAATGGCAGGGGGACGACAGGACTGCTTTTTATGTCACACCCCTTGTTGAATTGCCATTATGCACCAGCTTGGAAGCCAAAACGCTTCTTGAGGAGATCGTTCGCAAGACGGCGCTGGGAAATGAACTGAAATCCATCGATGGCCATCGCGAGAGCAGTTACGACCCACAGAAGCAAGAACGCCAATGCATGGCGGTGCTTCATACTTCAGAAGGCGAAGTGACCATCAACTACTTGTTGAACTGGCAGAACAAGGCAAAGAACATGTTTCGGATACAGATGAAACCTTGATGAATACCAATTTGCGTAATAATCGAAACCGCCACATACAATGAGGGTTGAATGTAAGTGGAGAGATAGCGAAATAGCCATCTTGGAATTTACCCCCATTCGAGGAGAGTCAGATGAATCGTTTCATGAAGTTGGCATTGATCGTGGCGATGGTCGCCTTTGTCAGCGGCGTACAGGCTGATGACAAGAACAACCCCACGGGTACCTGGAAATGGACCCCTGCAGCAGCCGGCGGCGGCGGGGGTAAGAAAGGCACTCCCCGTGAGATGACCCTCAAGCTCAAGCTTGATGGCGACAAGCTGACCGGCAGCATGCCCGGCCGTGGTGACACCGAAACCCAGATCGAAGAAGGCACCTTCAAGAACGGTGAGATTTCCTTCAAGATCACCCGTGAGCGCAATGGCACCAAGACCGTGACCACCTACAAGGCCAAGGTCGACGGCGACAAAATGACCGGCACGATCGATCGTGGTCAGGGCGAACCCATGAAGTTCGAAGCCAAACGCAGCAAGGACTAACTGCTTAGTCCAGATCGTAGAAATAACGGCTCATGCTCGACACGATATCAGTGTCAGCATGAGCCGTCCCTTTTTGTGAACGTGGTGAATGGTTCTCTCTGCGCATTCTGCGGCATTTTAGCTCTGTGTTCTCTGCGGTTATCTGTTCTCTTGCTGCAGAGAACGCAAAGAGAACAACGCAGAGAATGCTGAGATTGAACGATTCCTTACTCATTTTCACTGAAAATACCCACTATTCCCCCTTCCACCTCGGCTTGACCCCATTTCTGAATCAGGCTATACGCTATGCCTGATACACCGCTACCGCGGGGCGGGCGGAGCCGGGGAACGACCAGGGAGGTTCGTTCACCAGTTCTTTCTCGGGGGATATCCCGAACGCCTCTTCCACGGGATTCAGGGAGGATGAAACGTGATCCGTAAGTTTGCCTTGGCCTGTGGCCTCGCTGCTTTCTCTATTGGCCTGGTTCCGACGCTGGCCACTGCTCAAACTCCGGGCGCTCAGGCTTCCGCTCCGGTCACTCCGGTGCGTGTCGGCTTTGTCAATATGCAGGAAGTGCTCAAGCTCTATCCCCGCTACAAAGCCCTGCAGGATGAGCTCAAGAAGAAGGACGATGAGTTCATGGGTCTCGTCCGCAAGAAGCAGGAACGGATGGAAGTTCTGCAGAAAGAATACGCCGCCAGCGCCGATCAAAAGCGCAAGGACGCTATCGAAACAGAAGTGCGTTCCATCAAGCTCGAAATCGATACCATCGCTTCCGATGCCAAGAAGACTCTCGGCAAGTACTTCGACGAAGAAGTCGCCAAGATTTATGTTGAGTTCTACACCGCTGTCGCCGAAGTCTCCAAGAGCAATGGCTTCGACATCGTCTGGCGCTACACCGAAGATTGGAACAAGGATACCTACTCCAAGCCTGAAGCCATCGTACGCCGGATGGCTTCCAACCCCGTCTTCCCCATGTACTACGATCGTGAACGCTACGACATCACCTACCGTGTCGTGAGCCTTCTTTCGCAGAAGTATCCTGCCCCAACTGCTCCCGCCACTGGCGTGCAGCAAACTGGTGGCACTGCAACCCCTGCTACTGGTACGCCAAACACTCCAAACAAGTAAAGTTTGTCGGGTGTTTTGACCGATCTCTGCCGAATAAGCACCCGTCTGGCCGAGATGCCGGGCGGGTGTTCGACTCTGGGGGGAGTGCTGGCATGATGCATCAGGTAGGTTGGCGTTACCAACGGACCATTGATCAACCGGTGATTGTCGAAGGCATTGGCTACATCACCGGGCACTGGTCAAGAGTTCGGTTCAGGCCCGCTCGGCCAGGTTCCGGCATCCTCTTCCAGCGTATCGATCTTCGTGACGCTCCCATTATTCCTGCCAGGATTGAATACGTCACCGGGGCCAACCGCCGCACCATTATCGGCCATGCCCCTGCTCAAGTCGAACTCATCGAACATGTGATGGCTGCACTGGCCGGCCTCAAGATCGATAACTGCATAGTCGAACTGACCGCTCCTGAGCCGCCCGGCCTGGATGGCTCCGCTCTGTGCTTTGTTGAAGCTCTCACCGAAGAGGGTGGCATCGTTCTTCAGCGGGAGAAGCATCCGATCTACACGGTTGATGAACCGATCACCGTTACCGATGGCCGTGCTACCTTGACCTGGCATCCCAGCGATGAACCGGGGCTCACCGTCAGCTACATTCTCGACTATGGCTACCACAGCCCGATTGGCTGCCATCGCCACACGCAGCGGATTATGCCTGACCGCTTCCTGAACGAATTGGCCATGTGCCGCACGTTCCTGACTTCATCGGAAGCGACTACGCTTCAGCAACTGGGCATCGGCAGCAATACCACTGCCGCTGATCTGCTCGTCTACGGCGAACATGGCCCCATCGGTGGCAATTCAGTTCGGTTTGCTAACGAACCAGCTCGCCACAAGGCCCTCGATATTCTTGGCGACTTCGCACTGTTCCCTGGCGATCTACAGGGACACGTCGTCGGCTTCAAATCGGGCCATGCACTGAACGCTGTCATGGTTCGCCGCCTGGTACAAGACCTGGCGAAGCCACAGGCAAGTCAGAACCATTCGATCCGCCCGCTGCTCCGAGTAGCCTGAAGTGATCGAGGGAGAATTGACAAGAATCACCCCTTCAAGATGTGATCTGATTCCCCTCTCCCCTGGAGGGAGAGGGGTTAGGGGTGAGGGGGAGCAGAGTACGAGATACTGTCTCAAGGAAGTCACCATGAACCCTCTCCGTATCGCAGTCGTCGGTGTCGGCAGCCTGGGCCAGCATCATGCCCGTATCCTCGCCGGCATGCCTGGGGTGAAACTGGTCGGTGTTGTCGATCCGAACGCCAAGCAGGCCGAGACTATCGCAGCCAAGCACGATTGCAAGGTCTTCGCCAATGCTCAAAGCCTCAAGGGCGAGATCGACGCGGTCTCCATCGTCACGCCCACCAAGTTCCATTGCAGCACCGCCATCGAGTTCCTCGCCGCCGGCGTTCCGTGCCTGGTAGAGAAGCCGCTGGCCGGCACCGTGCCCGAGGCCAAGCTCATCGTCAACGCCGCCAAGCGTGCCAAGACGACCCTGCAAGTCGGCCACATTGAACGCTTCAATCCTGGCTTCTCTGTGGTGGAAAAGAGTTGTCTACGGGCCAAGTACATCGAAGCCCAGCGGTTGGCCCCGTTCAGCGGACGTGCCCTCGATGTCGGTGTCGTACTCGACCTGATGATCCACGATCTCGATCTGGTCTTATCCTTGACTCGTTCGCCCATCGTCTCCGTTGACGCCATCGGTGTCAGCATCATGGGACAGTGCGAAGACTTGGCCAATGTCCGGCTCCATTTCGCCAACGGCTGTGTCGCTTCGCTCACTGCCAGTCGGGTGCATCCCCAGGCTGTGCGTACCATGAATATCTTCGGTTCCGAAGGCTACGCCGGCATCGACTTCGGCAAGAAGGCCTGCAAGCTGGTGCAACCAAGCCTGTCGTTCCGCAATGGTGTGCCTGACGTGAGAAACCTCGATCCCCAGAGCATGACACGATTCAAGGAAACGCTCTTTGCCGATTATCTGCAGACCGAGCAGACTCCAGAATCAAAGGCCGATCAGTTGACAGCCGAGTTGGCCGACTTCATCGACTGCGTTAAGACCGGCAAGCAGCCCAAAGTCACCGGCGAAGATGGCCTGGCGGCTGTCACCCTTGCTCATTCCATTCTCGACAACCTCACCGCCCACGACTGGGAAGGCAATGGCCACTTCTTCGGCCCGACTGAACTGCCCATTCATCAAGGACCGTTGTTCCACCCACAGAAGTTGGAGCAGGAAGTGAAACAAGCAGCGTAATGTTCTACCTTACATCTGTAGACCGTGGCAGGGGGCAACGGTACGCCGTTGCCCCCTGCGAGCCTCGCACAAATAATGTCGATGTTAAATGAAGCAGGGGTCAGTTGAGTACAACTGACCCCTGCCACGGTATTTCTATTCAGTTGCTTAAAACTACTCACCCTTCGCTTTTTCCGACGCCTCAATCAACTTGAGGAATTGCGTGCTCACCTCCGCCTTCCAGCGTAGCTGATCGCCGCCGGTCATGGTGAACTTGATGGCATCGCTGCCGGGGGTGGTGAAGATTGTCTCAAAAGCCTTGCGGACAGCGGCTTCCTTGCTGAACCGCGTAAAAGGCTTCACATGAACAAGTACCTGCATTGGCGGTGGGTTCATTCCACCGGTCTTATTGATTGATGACACCACTCGCTTCACTTCGTCTACGCTATTCTTGCCCAGCCCGACGACGATGGCTTCGTTATGGAAAGCGATGGCTATCTTGGCCTCGCCGAATGCCTCGACCATTTCCTTGGCGCCCTTGTCGTCGGTGGGGATGTTGATCAGATGAATGTTCACATCACCGATCTTATCAGCGTCAATCTGGATGGCCTTCCGTTCCTTCTCCTTCATCTCCACGATGAGACCTTTGACCAGTTCTTCCAACTGCTTGCCGTTGACGACCCGCAGGGCACCCAAGCCGGTCAACGGTTCCTTGTCGCCGCCGCTTCGCACGGAAAAGGCGACATCGTAGGTCTTGGATTTCAACGTCGGCTCAATCACCTGAAAGATCTTTTCAGCGATTGCCTTTTTCATAATGCTCTTTTCATCGGCGATGGCTGCCTTGACGACCTTATCGAGGAAGGTATCCAGATCTTTGCGAACCTGGTCCGACAGAGCGCCATGATAGATCAGCGAAGCTGGTGCAGCATCGATCACGCCAGCGAACTGGCTCTTGGAGTTGTTGAGGGCCTGCATCTCCAATTGCAGCCGGGAACCTGGCGTGGCGGTAAGCAGGGTGTCTACCGACAATAGATGCTGACCCTTATCCAGCAGTACCGAGAAACTCAGTCCCTGGGCTTCCATCACCAGGTGTTCGAGGGCGCTGCGGGTATAGTTCATCCCGGCCAGACGGAACTGATATTCGGCATCGCTCTCTTCGGGTTTCTTGGCCTTATCTTTGGCAATGTTCTTGTCCACCTCAGCGAGGAACTTCTCCTTCATCTCCTTGGGAATGTCGCCCAACCCCAGATGCATATGGAAGAGGGCATTCGCAGGGAACCGGGCGAAGATCTTGGCGGGATCCACGGGGTTCTTGAGTTCTTCCTCATCCAGACTGACGTAAGCATAGTTGCCTTTGAAGAGTAAATAAGCTCGCTGACCGGTGAAGGGGATTTCCACGCTCCGAATCCCGTTCTCGGGTTTGGAGGGAGTAATGTTAAAGGTATCGAGCAGGTCGAGGAAGTCTTTTTCATCGGTGATGGGAACATACAGAACCAGCGGTGGAGTTGTCGGATTGGTGGGGAACTTTTTGAGATACGCCCCCATAGGCTTCTTGCGATCGATACCCTTTAGCCCTTTTGCCTGGGTGAACGCCTCCAGCAGGCTATCGAGCTGATCGGCCAAATCCTTCTTGCCCGCCATCGTCAGACCGTATTTGGCGGTGTCCATCATGCCATCGACGCTGGTGACGGTGACGGACATCAACTGAGCCTGGACTGTCTGCTGGCTGATCGCCAACAGCAGAACCAGCATACTTCCCCAGCGGACAGGGTTTATTCGGAACATGAAAACTCCTTCGTGTGACTATAAAGAACCTATTCGACACTGAGGATACTCTGGAATGTCCTCGAATGTGTCGCGGATTATGGTAAAAGATAGGAATTACTCCCATCTTCCAGAATACAAGGGAGAAGGGCTATCTGTCTCCCCTCTCCCCTGGAGGGAGAGGGGTTGGGGGTGAGGGGGAAGTCAGCGATGAAGAT
>DAOMFV010000086.1:0-22376 GCA_035430005.1 Gemmatales bacterium | reverse complement strand
CCGCCACCACCTCCTCCACCGCCTCCTCCCGGCGGAACGGATATGGCTTTGACTTCAGCGATCGTTTCCTCGAAGCCATTGAAAAACAATGCTTTGCTCTGGTATGCAAACACTACTTGGAACAGTTCTCCCGGCACCTACTATCAGGGCCCGTTGAACATGTCAGCTAGTGTTGGCTACCCTGTTGCGCCTTACAGAGTGACACGATTCAATGTCAGTCGTCCGCACAATATTCGGTACTATACCCTGACGAATGCCTCCACTGGTTACAGCGTCAGCACGAATTCGCCTATTCTTGCCTACAACGATACCTCGTATCTGGGGCCAGATACCTATCGATTCCGCATGCGCATCAACTACGATGCGATTCTCTACTGGCTCAAGAACAAGGATGGCAATTCCGGAGCTAACCCGTTCCCAGATGTCATGCGAGCTGGCGGCATCCTCTATTACGATGCAATACCAGACACCATAACCAGTCCCAGCGGGAATATGCCGACGGGAACCCAGGCACAAAAGAATATGCGATTTTGGAAGGAATATATCGACTATGTTCTGGGCATCTACGAATACAACTGGTCGAGCGGTGATCCCGAACTCGGCACGGGAAGCCGTGGATACGATACCACCATGCAGCAAAAGGCTGGCTATGGGTGGGATGTCGGTATCGATGAATCGGCTTTGACGGGTTCACAGGCTTTTGTCATTGGCGCAACCGGTGGCAAGGTTGTCATTAACCCGAGACCCAACCAGCCCTCTTCGTTCTACAACACCACCCTGTATCCCACCTATGTTCTTGATTCACGTTACATGAACTATCGTGACAGCCCCATGCGGCCCAAGACCAGATACTGGTTTGGGCCCCTCACGATGCTCGATTTCATCGAGAACTACAATTATAACTCCTATGTTAATACCGCTGGAGCGTCTGGAGCGAGGTTCTGGTTGCCCGGAACCGCTCACCAGGCCCCTATGTGGCAGCTGAAGGTGGGAGTCCAGACAGTTATTGGCGATGTGCGCAATAACCATCCCAACGACTATCTGGCTGTCGTTGGCTTCAGCCAGCCAAAGGGCTATTCAAACGGCAACATGCTTGTTGGCTATTACAACAAGGTCTTGTCACCCTTGTCGCCGTTGTTCAACAATAACTATAAGCGTATGAAGAATGCGCTCTGGTTCCCGAGCACGGTGATTAACTCATCGCCCTTTACGGAAATCAATCCGTTCGATGCCGCTGGTATGGCGACGGTTCCGCGTGCGGTCAAAGGTACGGATAGTCCGATGGCATTTGCGCTGGCTTATAACCAGTTCAGCGGCGAGCAGACTATGAAAAACTATAACCCTTCGCCGGCGCCCGATTGGGAGGCTGGAGGTAACGGAAGAAATGGCGCTCAACGCCTCATCATCTTTGAAACCGACGGCGTTGCTTCCGCCACCGCGTTCCTGCTGGGAACGGAGAGTGACGCTACGCACCTGGTGAGGAATCAGGCCAAGTCTTATTTCAAAGTGCGTTGGCGTGATTCAGGAGGTACGCCAGAGTATCCAGATGGTATCTATGGCCCTGTTGATGATGCGGTCACACAGACTAAAACGATGTGCGACATCATTACCTCCAAGACCACCGATGCTGTGCCTGGGTTTGCCACCAACACGAAGCCTGTGACGATTCACTGCATCGCTTTTGGCAGCCTGTTTGATACCTCGAATACTCTACCAGCTACAGTGACTGCCCGTAACAAGGCTCTCGGTTTGCTGCAATACGCTCAATACAAGGGTGGCACGCAGCCCGATGCTACCACTGCGTTGGAGGACTACAAGATCATCAACCAGACCAATTACGCAGCCCGCATTGAAGCACTGCGTCAGGCGTTCAGTCGCTCGATGCAGGACGCCGTGACAGTGACAATCATCCGTTAATCGGGCTTGTGCGGGAAAAAGATGCTATGGTTAGGAGGGTGATTCGCAAGATCACCCTCCTTTGCTGCGCCCATTGGATTGGCCGCATTTCATCCCCAGGAAATGCTCTGATCATGACAGCCGTTTCTACGTTTGAGCTGAAAGACGCCGGCAAGACCTACCGCCGTCTGTTTGGTGAACCCAGGCAGATCGAAGCGCTCGGCGGCGTTTCATTGGCGGTATCACCCGGTGAAGTGTTTGCCCTGGTTGGTCCCAACCGCGCCGGCAAGACCACGCTGGTGAAGTTGCTGCTGAGTCTGTGCAAGCCCAGCAAAGGTTCCATCTCTCGATGGGGGCAACCGGTCAGTGATCGTTCGACCCTGGCACGTATCGGCTATGTTCACGAGAACCAGGCGTTTCCCCGGTACCTCTCCGCCTCTGATTTGCTGCACTACTACGGAACGCTGACCTATCTTTCGGATGAGGTTCTTCAAAAGCGTGTCCCTGAACTTCTCCAACGTGTCGGCCTAGCCCGGCGCAGTCACGAGCCGATCAGGAACTTCAGCAAGGGCATGGTGCAGCGGCTGGCTGTTGCCCAGGCTCTGCTCAACGATCCTGATTTGCTCGTGCTCGATGAACCTACCGAAGGACTCGATCTGGATGGTAGGCAGATTGTGTATGATGTCGTGAACGACTTGCGGAAACGGGGCAAGACCATTCTTCTGGTCTCGCATGTTCTCAGCGACATCGAGTTGCTCTGTGACCGATTGGGTGTGCTCATCAATGGCCGATTTGCCTACATGGGAACGCTCAGCGAGTTTCGGCGCGACGCAGACACCGGGCACGAGCGAACCCTAGCTGATGCCTTGAAACCCTACTACGCCCAACAACAACTGTAACTTCAACCTTCATGCTTGAAACGCCAAATACTCCTGTTGCTCCACAGCAAATGCATCGAGCCTTCCTAGCGCTGATTGTGGATACGTACCGCCAGGCCCGTGCCTCGGCGGTGCTATGGATCATGCTGACCGTAACGCTCGTCGGCTTTCTACTGTGCCTGAGCGTCAGCGTGGAAGGCTTTCTGACACTGGGACCGAAGGAGGAAGCGAACGAGTTTCTGCCTCCGGGTGTCGAGGCCTTCAAGTTGAATGGTGATCAGATATGCGATAACCTTGTTTTCCTGGGGGCCTCCGGGACAGTGTTTGCCGGTATCGGGCAGAATCATGTACGTGACGTGATTTTTCGCAATGAAGCGAAGCGTACCGGTGTCATTCCAGCTCAGGGCAAGCTGTATGTCGGCTTCGGCATGATCGAAGTGACCCGTTCCCGTCAGGCCGGCGATGCGGTTCGCTTTCTTCAAGTGCTATTGGCCAGCACCATGTGCGGCATGGTGGGGATGGTGCTGGCCATCATCTGGACAGCGGGGTTTCTCCCAACGTTCCTGGAACCGAGCGCCGCCGCTGTGCTGCTGGTCAAACCGCTGCCGCGCTGGCAGCTCATCGTCGGCAAATACATCGGTGTCGTGGCCTTCGTCGGGGTGCAGGTCTTTCTCTTCGTGCTGCTCACCTGGCTGGCTTTGGGCTGGCGAACGGGGGTTTGGGACCTTCACTACCTGACAACGATCCCGGTGATGACACTCCAATTCGCCATCTTCTACAGCTTTTCGGTGATGCTGGCGGTTGTCACTCGCAATACCGTGGCCTGTGCCTTTGGTACGTTGCTGTTCTTTGCAGCGTGCATTGTGATGAATACCGCACGGCATTCGCTGGTGCTGCACGTCGGCGAGCCTGGCTACCTGACGACGATGCCTGCAATGGTGGAGGCGGGGTACTGGTTCCTGCCGAAACCGGTCGATCTGGTCATTCTACTTTCCTCGACGCTTGACGCCTCCAACTACTTTCAGCAGGTATTTGAATATCATGCACTACAGGAGAGAGGCGCTTTCCAACCGCTCCTGTCGGTGGCTGCCTCGTGCCTGTTCATGATCGCCAGTGTGTGGATCGGTGCCGTGCAATTCAACGAAATCGACTACTGATCGAAACAAAGAGCCGGGCCGCGTGAGCGTCCGGAGTGGTGAACAGCCATGCCCCGAGTAAAGAACAAGCAGAGCTTTCAGCAGGCGGTGACCATCTCGCCCACGCTGAACGTTCGCGCCGAAGCTGCAGCCGCTCCGCCGGTAGTAAAGCCCCAGCAACATCTCTATTTCGTGAATGCCCCTGTTGATTTCTTGATCATCGGACTGGGATCGATCATTGCCTTCTTAACGTTGTTTCTAGTCTTTGGTACCGAGGCTGTGCCTCTGGCCAGCACGATTGCCGGCTGGCTGGTCTATGTTGTCAACTATCCACACTTTGCAGCCACCAACTACCGCTTGTATCACAACAAAGAGAATATTCGACAGTATCCCATAACCGCACTGGTTATTCCCTGGATCATTCTGGCCGGCATGATTGGCTCGTTCTATTCTCCCAATTTCATCGCTGTTACGTTCCTAATGATCTTCCTCTATTGGTCGCCTTACCATTTCAGCGGACAGACGCTGGGGATCACACTGATTTATGCGCGGCGTGCCGGGTTCTTTGTTGGCAAATGGGAACGCTTCACGCTTTCTAACTTGATCTATGCCTCGTTCCTTTACATGACTGCGCGGGGGGAAGCGATCACCGCAGCTTCCGACCTGATTCTTCCTCCTGAATACAACATCGAACGGTTTCGTTTGGGACTGCCAATGTGGGTCTCCCAGATCATTCTCGTCTGGATGGTGATCAACGCCACAGGCTTTCTCTATTTGATTGCCAAGTGGTGCAGGGAACAGAAGAAAATGTTGCCGCTGATTGTCCTATTGCCTGTGGTTACGCAAATTGTCTGGTTCATCCCCGGCTCATACGTCAGGTCGTTTTATCTTCTGGTACCCATGTTCCACAGCTTGCAGTATCTCCTGATTGCTTGGTCGCTGCAATTGAAGGAGAAGATGGACATGCAGAAGATTACCCCGTCGGTCAACTACGTGGTGAAGGAATCGATTCGATGGGGTTTGATCAATCTGGTACTGGGCGCACTCCTTTTTACCGGGATTCCCTATGCGATTCACTGGGCCCTCCAAAATGTCTTCGATCTCGATTATCCATTCATCTTCGTGCTAGGCATTATGATCGCCGGGGTGCAGATACACCATTTCTTCGTCGACGGCGTGATCTGGAAACTCAAGAAGAAGACGGTCTCGTCGCCGCTCATGGTGAATCTCGATGACCTGATCCATGCTCCATCGGGTTCGATGACTCTGGCCAAGGGAGCATGACCATGCCGATTTACGGTTTAATGGCATTGTTGCTTTGCCTGCAAGGGAATCCTGCTCCGGGACAGCCTGTCCAGGCACCGCCGGGAGTTAAGGTGGCGAACGAAAGGCTGGTTCTCGTTACCGAAGCGGGCAGTATTGTTATCGCACTTTATCCTGAAGTCGCCCCTCAGAATGTCAGGCAGATCATGACACTGGCCAACGCGGGCGTGTATAACGGTACCTGCTTTCCACGCCTGGAGAAGAACTTTGTGCTGCAACTCAGTTCTCCCGAATCAGACCGACGACCGCCACTTACCCCCGATTTGAAATCACTGATTCATGCCTTGCCGGCAGAGTTCAGCAATCTCAAGCATGTTCGTGGCGTTGTCAGCATGGCCCGTGAGGATAAAGACATCAATAGCGCCAAGTCATCGTTCTCTATTCTCTTAGGGCCGGCGCCACATCTGGATAAGTTGGGATACACCATTGTCGGCCATGTTGAGTATGGCATGGATGTGGTTAGTGAATTGGCCCAGGCTCCGGTCAAAGGATCCATGCCCAAGAAACGGCTCAAGGTATTGCAAGCGGGACTCGTTACCGCGGAGCAATTGCGTCAACATCCTCCGACTTCTGCGAAAGTCATCTTTCAACCCGGCGAAGAGGATGAGTTAGACGAGGAGACGGCCCAATTGGCGCGCCGGATTGAGTTCGAGCAGAATGCGCTGCCGATGAAGCTGCTCGCCACGGGCGGCATACTGCTCATGATCGTCTGCTGTCTGATCAATGTCTTTCTTCCCCATCTCACTGGCAAACAGATACGAACGGTGAACCTGATCGCCGTTCTCATCGGGGCGTTCGTTCTCGTATCGCTCCTGCGGCCTTTAAGTCTGACCATGTTTCATACCGGCGATATGACCAATATCGGTCACCTCATCGCCATCGCCATCTTCTTCGGGATGCTGGGTGTCTTTCGCCTGATGAGTAGCTTCGAAAGTGCTTCGTAGAGGATGACCACTACCATGTCCCGATTCGCCTGGTTGCTCTTGCTGGTGTTGCCGTTAGCAGCGTTGCCAACCACCGCGACGCTACCCGTGGTTCGCCAGGAATCCCCGAAGCCTCTGCAGACCTGGAACCCCGACAGCCTGTCCTGGAGCACGGTACTCATCTGGGCGGAGCGTCCGACTGGCATCACCTTGACTTCAGGCTTCCTGCTCAACAAAACTAAACGCCGGGTGATTGCTGCCCGTCATGCCCTGGAAGATCCTTCGACCGGGTTAATACCCAGGTTCTACGTCGTCTGGCCCAGTGCTGATCAAGAAGGAAATGTCATTTCAACCAGTGATCACTACTTCCAGGAGATGAGGAAGAAGAAACTACCTGCCGCGAAACTGATTGCCCAGGATGCTTCACGAGACCTCGTTCTCCTGGAAGCTGGCAGTGAACCGCCCGCTCAGTCTGAGCCATTGTCGCTTCATCTGGGGGCGATTGAATCTAACACCAAAGTCATCGGTATGGCTCAGCCGTTCACAAGGGGAGGCCTCTGGTATCCATTTTCAGCCATGGTCACTGCCTCGGTCGCACGCAGTCTGTCGTATTCGAAGACGAGTCAGCCGGTGGCGCTCTATGTTGCCCAGTCTGATCATCCTGTGGAGTTTGGTTACAGTGGCTCGCCATTGGTATTGCCTCACTCGGGCAAACTGGTGGGCATGTTGCTCGCAGCCCAGCTCAATCAACCTTCCTCTTTCGCTCTCATCAGCAGTCAAGAAATACATCGCTTTCTGGCTATAGAATAGTTGGTAGCCCGAGCGCTAGCGAGGGGCTGCGTGCAATCGTAAAGGCCACTTGCTTGCAAGTCGGTCAGCCATCAATTCCTCACACTGTCGGAGAATAGCTATGCCCTGGCGTAAGCTGTCGATACAGGCACTGATCATCGTTCTTACCATTTTGGTTACTGCGTGGGTGGTGCAAGGTCTACCTCTGGTCGCACACGCTGCTGCTCAGCAGGTTACCTCCACAGATGGCCTCGATCTTTCTCCCGAAGAACAGAACAACGTCCGCATCTATCAAGAAGCTGACCGGGCTGTCGTCAACATCACCACCCGTGGTGCGCAACAGGACGACATCTTCATGACAGCTGTTCCCAGGGAAGGTTCTGGCTCAGGGTTTGTTCTCGATAAACAGGGCCACATCGTCACCAACTTCCATGTCATCGACGATGCCAGGCAGATCGTGGTCAATCTGTACGATGGCAGTTCCTATCCGGGCGAACTCATCGGCGTTGATCCTAATAATGAACTGGCGGTGCTGCGCATCAAATCGCCTGAGTC
Source organism: Gemmatales bacterium (assembly GCA_035430005.1). GTDB lineage: Bacteria > Planctomycetota > Planctomycetia > Gemmatales > HRBIN36 > JAEUIE01. The sequence continues at coordinate 14,876 of DAOMFV010000086.1, read as the reverse complement.
AAAGCTATTCCCTATCCGCTGGGGCGATTCGTCCAAGCTGATGGTGGGCATGCGCGTCTATGCCCTGGGCAATCCGTTCGGCCTGGAACGCACTTTAACTCTGGGCATCGTCAGCAGCCTGAACCGCATGCTGAAAACAGACAAAAGTCGAACGATACGTGGCGTCATTCAGACGGACGCGGCGATCAATCCTGGCAACTCGGGAGGCCCGCTCCTCAATCGCAAGGGAGAGATTATTGGCATCAATACCGCCATTGTTACTCGCTCCGGTCAAAGTGCAGGTATTGGCCTGGCGATCCCCAGCAACAACGCACAGAAGATCGTCAACGACCTCATCAAGTTCGGTAAAATCCAGCGGGCTGATTTGGGCATCAATGCAGTTTTCGAAACCGATAAGGGACTCCTCATCGCTCAGCTCAACCCCAAAGGAGCAGCTGCCCTGGCAGGGCTGAAGGGGCCGCAGGAATGGGTAGAGCGACGTAATGGCCTGACCTTCCGCGGCATCAACCGCTTGAAAGCTGATCTCATTCAAACTGTTGATGGAAAGAAAGTCAAAACTCTGGACGACATGCTCACTCTTGTGGAAACGAGGAAGGCGGGCGACACGGTGGTCCTCGGAGTCTTGCGTGATGGCGAGAAAATCGAAGTACCAGTCGAACTGGAGTGGAGCAAGTAGACAACGCCCTGAGTGCGGAGTGGTCATATACTGAGCAATCACCCTATTGGACTCAGGAACGTGTGATGTTACCCAAGCTGGTATTGTTCGATTTTGATGGCACCCTGGCTGACGGTTTTCCAGGCATTGCTGAGGCGGTCAACGCCGTTCGGATGAGCCGAGGTCATGAACCGGTCGAGTTGGAGCATGTGAAGCAGTACGTCGGTTGGGGACTGGATCATCTCATCAAGAAGATTGTGCCTGACGCCGATCTCGATGTCGATATTCCGCTTTATCGGCAGCACTATGCCGGCACCATGCTGACCGGCACGGAATTGTTGCCGGGAGCGGCGCCTGTGGTTCAAACACTGCATCAGCGCGGCGTGCGTCTGGGTGTGTGCAGCAACAAGAAGCGGATCTACACTGAACAATTGCTCGAACATCTGGGCATTATGCCGCCCATTAAAAAGGTCTTTGGCCCAGACGATGTACCTCGTCACAAGCCGGCTCCTGATATGTTGCTGGCGGCACTGAAATACTTTCAGGTCAGTGCCTCAGAGACTATCTACGTGGGCGATATGATTGTGGATATTCATTGTGCCCATGCGGCGGGCGTACCGATCTGGGCCATTCCGACCGGGGCCATGACGGCTGAGCAATTATCAGCCGAGAGACCCACAAAGCTGCTGAAGAATATGAGCGAGATGCTGAGCCTGTTGAAGATTTAGACGACAGCTATCAATTCAGTTTGAACGGCGACTTTGGATCGTGTTCGTGCCGAATCTCGTCAACAGTCTCTCGCTTCCCTTCGCCCTTGTAGAGTTGGTTGGCGGCATTAAAGACCAGTCCGGGATCTTTGCCGACGTTACGATAAGCATGCACGATACCAGGGGGGATGATTACCGCCATCGGCTTGCTGATGCCGACGATCTCGCTCTGAAAAACGCCATACGTTTTAGATGCAGGTCGATTATCCCAGAGAAAGAGCTTGAAATCGCTGGGGCCGATGAAGCAGAAATAGTCTGACTGATGCACGTGTTCGTGAGGGCCGCGGGCGATGCCGGGGTGAGTCATCGAACTGTACGCCATCACGGGGCGATACTGGCTGGGCACCTCGTCGTTGCGGAAGAACTCGCACAGCCAGCCACGCTGATCGTGATAGACGTTCAGGGGTTTCCAAATGACATCGGCAATAATGCCGACGTGAAAGCCATCCATCGTTTCGCCTCTGGTAATAAACTGGTACTTTGAAGTATAGTACATATCGCAGGCAGAACACCAACAGGGCCATCTCCATCATGATTCCGGCTCAGAAACCCAAAAAGCGAAAGACGTGGAAACGGTTGCTGCTGGGGCTGATGATCATTGCGGCGTTGTACGCGGGGTATCGCTACTGGGTGGTGGCCAGCTATGAGCAGGAGTTGGCGGCACTGCTCGAACAAATCTATGCGGAAGATCCCAACTGGACCTGGGAGCAAAGGCTGGAGGCACGGAACGCCTTGAAGCCGGAAGAGAACGGCGGCATTGAGCTGGTCGAACTGCTCAAGTTGACGACGTTGCGGGAGACCATGGTGCCCAAGAGCGAATGGGCACGAAAGTATTTCGATCTGTGGCAAAAGAATGACATGGAGTATTTCGATACTTTTCTCGATCAGAATCCCAATGCTCAACTTCCCTCGCAGGTACGTAATCTGATTGAGCCAGTGCTTAACATGGAGCCTATGCCAGGCGTTCTGAATCGGGCGAGAAGCTTGAAACGGTATCAGGAAGGCAGAATCGACCATACTTACCGCACCTTGCTGATGCTGTCATTGCTGCCCGATATGCAGGGAACGAGGGCGATAAGCAATCTTTTGGCCTACGATGCCGATCTGCTGGCTGACCGGAAACAGGCAGGGCCGGCCATCGAATCGATTCAGGGGATGTTGGGTACTGCCCGCTGCCTGACACATGATCCGTTCATGATCTCACTGCTCGTACGGTGCGCTATCGTAAATCAGGCTTGCAACAAAGCCGCCAGGCTGTTGGCACTCCCCCTTCCACTGATATCTGATCAACTGAAACTGCTACAGGATGGGTTTGAGCAGGATCAGGCTCAAACGCAGAGGTTGCTGATCGAAGTGTTGAGTAGCGAACGAGCGGTAGTGGATCATGATCTTGAACAGTTGGTACAAGAAAAAGTCAGCTTCAGCGACATCGCCCGCTCAAGCGGGCTGAGACTCAAGTTTTCGACCGGCTATGCGCCACTCGATCAGAAACTCGTTAATCTCTTCCCCGAGATGCTCTATGGCTGGGGTAGTCGACCGGGGCATTTCAAGCAAGAACGAGTGGCACTGCTCAAATTCTATACGGAAGGCGTTCGCTGGAGCGCGCTTCCGGAACATACTCTGATACCGGCACTGGAAACCTGGAAGAAGACAGGGCCGTTTCTGACGCTATTCTTACGGCAGTTCCACATGTGGAGCGTGGGGAATTCTTACAATGCTCAGCCCGAGATTGACTCGATAGAAAAGCTGGCCCATGTGTATCTCAGGAATCGCGCCATTCTCCGTGCCATCATCGCAGCTATCGCCTGTGAACGCTATCGCCTGGAGAAGAAAAGCTGGCCGACGTCCTTAGAACAGTTGGTGCCCACATATTTGAAATCAGCTCCCATTGATCCCTACACCGCGCAGCCTCTGTTCCTGAAGGCTCTGCCCGATGGCTTGGTGATCTACTCAGTCGGCAAGGATGGGAAAGACGATGGCGGCGATGTGTTACCCGGCGAGGTGCCGGCCAAAGATCTGGGCTATCGCCTCTGGAACCCTGCCCAGCGGGGCATCAATATGGATGAGAAGTACAAAGAGTATCTCAAGAAAATGAAGCAGCAGTGAGGCTGAGTAGTAGGGAGGGTGAGGCTCCTGTCGAGCCGTTAGCAATGGATACCATGCTCGGCAGGAGCATCGCCCTCCCGATACGAACAAGCTTATTGACCGCTCGCTTTGAGTACCCACCGTTCGACGCCATCGAAGACATGGACTGGGTGGAACCGTTGATGCTGATCGAGGCTGCGATGCACCGCTACGTGCTTATCGAGTTGATAGAGCGGGGCGATGACGGCGTTGTCATTCATGAACTTGTGGATGGAGTACATCTGACGGCGGGCGTTATCCAGATCACGGTTGTTCATGGCGTTGCTGATATATCGCATCAATGAGGTTTCCTGCTGCATGGGAGGCAACTGATAGCCCATGAAGTTCGCCCCCTGGCCATTAGCTGCCGAAGGATCAAGCAGCGGGCGCAGGTTGAAGTTCTCGTTGGGGAAATCCCACGAGGTATAGAGCAGGTCGAAATCAGGCGACGGCTTGTTCATCTCGACAAAGAATGAATTGGCCGGCATGGGGGCCACGGAGCATTTGATGCCAGCCTTTTCTAGATCGAGCTTGATAAGGTTGCAAGCTTCGACAGCGTGCATGTCTTCGGCGAGCACAGCCAGACGAACGGGTGGGATGCCGCCCGCGGCACGTATCTTGGCTGCCGCCTGCACTGCGGCGTAAGGCGATTGATTAAAGCTGGCCGTATCGTAGGCCCAACTATTCAGAGGGAATGGTCCATTAAGAACAGCGTGATGGGTCTTAGTTTTTCCGCGATAGATCGTCTCGATGATGTTCTCACGGTTGATGGCCATCGAAACCGCTTCACGGGCCTCTTTCTTCTGGAAGATTGGTTTGCGATAGTTGAAGCCAATGAAATAGATGCGGGGATTGGTCAGTTGCAGCGTGGTGGAGCCTTCCACCGGCCTGGCTTCTGTCGGTGTGGTGAGGATGACCTGCGGGTTGCCGGTGACTTCGTCCATTTCTTTGGAGGTGCCATCGAGCAGCATGTGCCAGCGGCCATCGAGTAAGGCCTGGCGGGCTACCGCCCATTCCTGGTAACGGATGAAACGGATTTCCTTGATGGCGGGGCCATTAGGCAAGTGTGGCCGTTTGTAATGCGGGTTGACCTTGAACACGACTTCATCGCCTTCGACGCTGCCGAACATGTAAGGCCCGGTGCCGAGCGGGTTCTTAGCGAATGCCGAGGCAGCCGCTGAAACTGACTGGTCACGTGGCATGCGGCTGGCTGGCAGCAAAGGGAAGTTCAAGTGAGATAGGTCATCAATAACAGGAGATTTAAAGGTGATGGTAAAGCGTGTTTCGTCAATTTGGTTAACCAGGAATAGTCCATCGTTGTCGATAGTCGGATCATATCGGGGGGTTCCGGGCTTGCTGACGAACTCAAAGCTGCGAAGAACATCATCTGACTTGACTGGCGTGCCATCAGACCATTTGAGGTGACTGGGTAGTATGAATTCATACCCATGGGGGATACGGCGGGGGGTGTCGCTGACGACCGGGAAGTAGCCTTGGGACGTGGAAGGGGCGGAACGGGCTTCGATCAGCGGCTCATAAATCAAACGGCACGCCATCTTGTCGGCATCGGTCATGGCGGTGAGCGGGGAGAAGACAGCAGGCAACTGTCTTACTCCGATGCGGAGCACCGAGTATTCGCCGAGCGTCTTGATTCTGAACTCACGAAGACCAGGTAGCGTCGGCCAAGCCTGTTCAGCAATTTCCAGAGCAGAAAGTGCAGCGCTGCGGTTCTTCTCGTCGTCGGCTTTCTTAGCGATCTCAAAGTTCTTACGAGCCTGCTCCTCCAACCGCTCAATCACTCGACGAGTCGGCATGGAAGAGAGAGTGTTACGGTATTTGGTCTGAAGGCTTTCCAGCATCAGCCTGGCTTCGAGGAACCGGTTTTCCGCAAACAATTCCTCACACTGCTTGACGTAGAGCAGTTCGATGACTTCAAGCAGGGCACGATCACCGGGCGTGGCCAGGAACATTTTGTGAGCCAGGGCTTCGCCGGTGGCATAGTCCTTCTCGGATGCAAGCGCACGCAGTTCATCTATGCGAATGTTGGTTAGTGCGTTCTTGAGTTCCGCCTCAGTCCCAGCCCAGGAACGGGCTTCACGGTTACCCTGAGCCAGGAGGGTCTGGTGGTAACGAAGCGCTTCAGTGAGCACCTTCTCAGCTGCGCGTAGCTGCAGGAATCGCGAAAGCGCCGGCTGCGCACTTGGCCCATCGAAACGGCGATCAAGAAAGGCGCGAGTTTTCTCGTCGACACGCTGTTCATAGTGCTTCACGGAACGGATTTGATCCGCGTTTAACACCATCTTGGCGCCATCGAGCGGTGTAAAATCGAGAGACTTGCCCAGTTTGGCGTCGTACATTTTAGGAATCGGTGCGGTACGATACACCTTGCCGGAGGTCGAGATCACTTCCTCGGCGGTGAGGGATAAGTCCTGCAGGTATTTCTTTGCTTCAGGATGGGTGGCAACCTTGGCTTCCTCAGCAAGGTTGAACGGCCCCCAGGTGATGGGTTGTAGTTTTTTGGGCTCTTTCTCGGGATTGATGGTGGTAGGCGGGGTCGGTTGTTGTGTCGGGGGTGCGCCCTCTTCGTTTTCATTTACTTTATTCGGTTTACCCGGCGGCTGAGCGACCAGCGAGGCGCTAACCAGTACCAGGGAAAAAAGGCACAATACGATTCGATTCGGTTGCGAAGGCATGTTGTGATTCTCATTCACCAATTTCATCGGGCTGACTCGTTTATCAAGGAAAGCGGGGAGGTTTACTGTGGGTTGGCGGCAGTAGTGGCAGCAGGCTTGACCAGAATACGAACCGTACCATCGGAAAGCGGTGCGAACGCCCAGTTCTTTCCGAGTGCAGTGGGTCCGGAGGAGGGCGCCAGACCCTCAGGCAGTTTCTCAGACTGCACCAGTTTACCTGAAGCGCGCTCGATCCAGAGATAGTTGGCCAGCATGCCGGTCGAAGGGTCTGTTCTGAGCACGGCCAGTAGGATGTCATCACCAATGGTAACTCCATCCCCGATGATGGAAACTATGGCCGGATCCGTGAAAAACCTTCCCTCGTCATCTTCCACAGAATTGACCCACCACAATTTCTTGCCGTCCACAATGCAGCCGACTCCTTCGACGCCCATGGGAAAGGGACCTTTGGTGATGGTGCCCTTGAGGTTCCACTGCTTAGAAGTACCCAGTGATGCCAAGGAAAGCCCATGCAGATTCCCTGCTTCGTCACCGACCACGATACGGTTGCCGGAGATGGCTGAGAGATTGGTCACGATGCGTGCAGGCAATTCGAAGTCGTTGGCGTTTTTCTTCCAGATGCCTTGAGGCGATCTATCCCAGCGGAGCACCTTGTTGAGGCCATTGGTGGCGAAGAACTGGTTTGTCGAGGGCATCAGCAGGTGACCAAATACATTCGTGAGTGCTACGGGATCGCGCCATGAGAACAGCGATTGGGAAGTGCCATCGGTAAAGTTGAACCGGTAGATGTTGCCATCCCTACAGGGGATCAGCGCGGAACCATCGTCGAGGACGATTGACGTGCCCATCGGGGCAAAGGTGTGGGGAAACTCCTTCTTGATCGTCGAGCCGATGCCGTTCAAGTCTATCTTCCTCAGGATGATGCGGGCACGCACGGGATCATAGGACATGCTGACCAGGGTCTGGCCAGTGAGGGTCTTAAGCAGACTGTGTGAGGCGGCAGTAAGCGGCAGAGCAGGCCAATTGCCCACTTCCTGCCAGTTGTTGAGTGTGGGGATATCGCTCGACTTCAGTGTAAAAACAGCGCCGGCTCGATCGAGCATGGCTACCGAATCAGCCATTGCAACCGGCTCTTGTGAAGCTTCAGTGCCTAATTGCGTTTGCCAGACAACCGCGCCGGTGGTCAGGTCGATTCCGCTGGCCAGCATCTGGGCCTGGCCTTTCGTCTGCGTTACCAGCACGATCAGCTTGCCGTCTGGGGTAATCTCGGCACGATGCAATGGCGTTCCCAGCGGAAGTGATCCAACAGGGGAAGGAAGCAGCACGCTGCGGAAGGGGTCATATACATTTCGGATGAGATGTTCATGACTGAATACCCACCAGTCGTTCAATGAGACGTGGGCTACTTGCACTCGAGGCCGAGGTTGATCCTTTTTGAGTTCTGAATTAATCTGGAGCTTCAGCTTCATGGGATCGCGGGTCAGCGGGTAGAACGGCGTTGCTCCCTTGCTTTGGCTGGTAGCAACGCTGCTCGACTTGCCGATACCAAAGAGCCACAGCAGACCCTGATCGGATACGATGCCCAGGGTTTCGTTTCCATCGACGTACGGCGTGGTTGAGGCATGGCCGGGCATATCGTATATGCCGATCGGTGGCTCAAATGTGGGCGACTCTCCTTTGGCGGAAATGTCGTAGGCTCGAATGCGGGTAGAACCCGAACCGGAACCAGTGGCGATGCAGGCGATCATCAGGTTGTCTACGATGAGAGGAGCGCCTTTCATTTGACCTGAACCATGTCCGGTATAGATGACGCTGACACATTTGCGACCGGTCAGGTCGATTACAAAAATACGACCACGATCAACGGGGACAAACAAGCGATCTCGCATCTTGTCGTGAGCAGGCTGGGAGCTGATATCGTAGCCCGAGATCGTATAGTAGCCTGACATCTTGCCCGTGCCGGCTTCCACAATGGCTATGGTCTCTTTGAGGGGCACTACGAGACGGTTATTGCTGATCAACAAGGGGCCGCCCGGACAGGGGCCAGGCAGTTTCCGTGTCCAGTTCCGTTCACCCGTAAGCAGATTCATCTGACTCAGGTAACTTTGGCCGGCATCTTCAGTGGTGACCACAAAGGCCAGGTCAGGGGCTTCACCGCCCAGTGAAACACGGGGGGGCAACTCGCGAACATCCTGTCCTACACGCAAAGCCCAGCGATCTTTCCCTGTTCTGGCTGAAAGACCATACAGGGTGCCTCGTGTCATGGCGAGCACAACATTTTTATCATCCTGCACCCCTTCAGGGGTTTTCACAGGCGGGCAGATGCGGATGCTCGGTCCAAACGTGGGTTTGTTGGCGACCGGGGCGCTGTTACTGGCGGTGTACTTCACCCAGCCTGGTTCAACCTGTTTTAGATTGTCGAGCTTGGAAGTCAGATCGCTATCAGTCTGGAGCAGGGGGTGCTTCTTGACCAGATCCTGGTACTCGGATTGCACCGTATCGATCTGACCAAGGTTTTCCTTGGTGAGAACATCCTGTAGACGCCCAATCCAGTTGGTCTTGGCCAAGCTCGCATCGATTGCGGTACGTGCTGTCACATATTTCGCCTGGGCTTCATCTGCCCACTGCTTTACCAAGTCTTTATCAGACAACTCGCTTCCTGCCTCCTTGGCTGTTTCCAGAAGAGGCTGGAGGGCATCGTACAGGCTGGAATCGGGATTCGTTTCGAGGAAAGCCGCTCCGGTATTAACCATATGAAAGGCTGCTTCGGTGAAGTCTTTTCGGAATGAACTGAAGTTTGCATTCGAGCGATGCGTACGAAAGAACGTCAGGAGTTCACTAATGCCGTTGCGTATTTTCTCTTTCGAGGTGAGCTGGGTCGGGTTCAATTGCAGTTGAACTTGGCTCCAGGCGATACCAAGCTCCACCTCCTTGGTATCTGCCGGGTCCTTAGAGGTTTCCTTAATGTTAGTGCCAATGGCAATCACATCATCCCAGTGCCTCTTTTGGAGGCTTTCATTGTACTGTTGCTTCTTTGCCTCCATCCCTTTTTTGGTATTCTGCATGACGAGCCAATAGCCAAAGCCGCCGGCCCCGATAAGCAGGAGAACGAGGAAGATCAAGATAACAAGGAACTTGTTCTTCTTCCTGCCATACCCATAGTCGCCGGCGGAATAGTCGTTGTCTCCTCCGACCACGGAACCCATGGGAACGAGCTGGGCCATCGGCATCTGGCCGCTCTGGTTCACGATAGTAGCCATGGGCTGCTCGCCAGGGCGAGGTGGCGGAGCGGCGAGCCAATCGCCGCTCTGGGCTTCCTGAGCCGGGGCATTCTGCCAGTCGAAGGTCTGGGGCGATCCCGGACGGTTCATGTCCAGTTGTACGCTACCGTCCGATTGGACACGAAACATCTGGCGACATTCTTGATTGGCACAACGGAGCTTCTTGCCGAAGAAGTTTGGCTCAATACTTGCCGGCGTTCCGCAGGCTGGACAGTTCACGATCATTGGCACGCGCAAACCCCATAATGATAAGCTTTTGTCGACTTCCGCTTGGTGCACACAGTGTAGTAAACGGTTGAGTCTCGCTCAATATAGTACCGCGCAATTGAGGAGATAGAACACTGTTTTCTCACCCGAATGAGTAAGATTGCGACAATTACATCATACCCGAATCCTATTCATGAGTGAGCAATTGGCACATCAATAGCCTACCTGAGCTTGCCCGGTTCCCGCAGTCCGTTTCCGCTCTGCCTGGTCAGGCTATCGCCCAGGTCGTGCCGTGCCTGTTCGACATGCTTCAATATTCTGCTGACAACGGAGGGTTCCTTCTCGACAAGATTGGTTGTTTCCTCAGGATCATTCATCAGATGAAATAATGAGAGTGGGATTATTCGCTGTTCATAGACCCCAGGGGCACCATCTTTGCCGGGTGTAGTTTTGAGAGATGAGTAGGAATGAGGTAAATGCAGCTTCCACGGCCCCGAACGAACCGCCTGCAACTCCTTATTCCAGTAATAGTAGAGCGCCTGATGTGGCGAGGGCGCATTCCGTTCGGTCAAAAGTGGCAATATGCTCAGGCCATCAATCTTATGATCGGGCAACCTGGCTCCGGTGATCTGAGCCAGTGTCGGCAAAAGGTCTATCGTCATGCAAGGCTCGTGACTGACCAACCCGGCTGGTATGACTCCCGGCCAACGAGCGATGAACGGTTCGCGCTGACCGCCTTCAAAGGTGGTGCCTTTGCCTTCCCGAAGCCCGCCGGAACTTCCACCATGATTGCCGTACGACAGCCAGGGGCCATTGTCTGAGGAGAAGATGACAAGGGTTTTGTCAGAGAGGCCCGTCTGCTGGAGCGTGTCGAGGATTTGCTCTACCGACCAGTCAATCTCTTCGATCACATCGCCATACAGACCGCCCTTTGATTTTCCTGCTCGCTCCTTGGAGACGTGCAACGGGACATGGGGCATCGGATGGGCGAGGTAAATGAAGAACGGCTCGGCTCGATGGCGACGAATGAAATCCACCGTCTTGCCGGTAAGATCGGTTGTCAGTCGGGTTTGATCGGAATTGAAAGCGATGGCCTTCTCGCCTTCGATCAAGGGTAGGTCGGGGTAGTTCTTTGCCGCAGTAGGGTGTTTGGGCCACATGTCGTTGGAGTAGGGCAGGCCATAGTATTCATCGAAACCATGCCTGGTGGGAAGGAACTGAGGATGATGGCCCAGGTGCCATTTACCATAGATTGCGGTGTGGTACCCTTTGGTCTTGAGGAGTTGAGCAATCGTCGTTTCTTGATCGCTGATTCCATGCTCCGCTTTGGGGCCCAGCGCGCCAAGAATACCGATGCGGTTGGGATAACAGCCCGTGAGCAACGATGCACGGGAAGCGGAGCAGACAGCCTGGGCAACATAGAAATCGGTAAAGCGTGCCCCCTCACGGGCCAGTTGGTCGAGATGGGGAGTTCGATGGACTGTATTGCCATAGCAACCAAGGTCGCCATATCCCATGTCGTCTACATAGATGAGGATAATATTGGGACGGTTGGGTATCTTACGCTCTTCCCCGAAAGCAAAGGTCGTGTGAGCCATCAGTAAGGCAAGCCAGAATATCAATAGATGGTAGAGTCGATTCATGGTCGTCTTCCATAGAAGCAGTTCACCTGAGCCTGTACTGTAACAGGCAGCAGATTCGATAACTAGCAAAAGCCGTGAGAGTATGACGATGCCGACTTCACTCGATCCTGTTCAAATACGATCTCAGTTTCCCGGCCTGGCTCGGCAAATGGCTGGTAAGCCGGCGATCTTCGCTGATGGGCCTGCCGGCAGCCAGGTACCGATTCGGGTAGCTGAGGCGATTAGTGCAGCGCTCCTGCATACTAACGCCAATCATGGAGGGTCGTTTACCACCAGCGTCGAAAGCGATGCCATGCTGCATCGAGTCCATCAGGACGTGGCGACCTTCGTGGGCACCAGCGATCCCGACTGCATCATCTTTGGCAACAACATGACGTCGTTGACCTTTGCCTTCAGCAGGGCATTGGCCCGAACCTGGCAGCCGGGGGATGAGATCGTCCTCAGCCGGTGCGATCACGATGCCAATGTGACTCCCTGGGTGGTGGTGGCGCAGGAAAGAAATGTCAACGTTCGCTGGATCGAGATCAATGCCCAGGACTGTACTTTGAACCTCGACTCCTTGAAGCACGTATTGAACAAACGAACCAGGCTGGTCGCAGTCGGCATGGCGTCCAATGCGGTGGGGACGATCCATCCGGTTCGTCAGATCGCTGATCTGGCTCATTCCGTTGGTGCGCTGGTGTTTCTCGACGCCGTTCACTATGCCCCGCATCTATTGATCGATGCCCCAGCCACGGGTGCCGACTTCATTGCCTGTTCTGCCTACAAGTTCTTCGGCCCGCACGTGGGCATCCTGTGGGGGAAGCGTGAACAGCTCGAACGACTGTCGCCCTACAAGGTAAGGCCAGCCACCAATGAACTGCCCGGCCGCTGGATGACAGGCACGCAGAACCACGAGGGCATTGCTGGGGTAGGGGCTGCTATCGCCTATCTCGCCTCGCTGGCAGAAGGAGGAACGAGCTTAAGAGAGAAACTGATCTCAGCCTATCAGCGAATCGATGGACATGAACGCCGACTGGGAGAACGCTTCCTGCAGCGATTGAACACTCTGAAAGGCTACCGCCTCTATGGCCAGCCAACCATGAACCATCGGGTTTCAACGTTCGGGATCACCCACCAACGGCTGACCACTACTCAGTTAAGCCGGCAACTGTCGGATGAAGGCATCTTCACCTGGGCAGGCAACTTCTATGCTCTGCCGTTGACCGAAGTTCTGGGGCTTGAGCCTGAAGGCATGCTGCGGATAGGCTTCCTGCACTACAACACGCTGGAGGAGGTTGAAAGAGTGGTCGATGCGTTGCGTCGCATCGGTGGGTAGTTACTTCCTCAGCGAACCAATCTTCTTCTCCGCCTGTTGAGCGGCAGCTCTAACTGCTGCGTCTTTTTCCGATTGGGCGAGCGCTTGCAACCGATTCCATGAGGCAGGTTCCTTTAACCCTGTCGGCCAAATGCTCTCAATGGTAATGAGCGCAGCCTGGCGAAGCGTCGTCTCTGCCTTCGTTGACTCAGCCACTGTCAGAAGCGAAGCGATGGAAGAAGCGGCAAGAGGCCCCATCCGTCTCAGAGCGATGACCGCCTGTTCCTGCACCCGAGCATCACGATCCGCAAGCGTACGCTGGAGTGAAGGAATGGCCTCTTCCGCCAGGGACCCCAGGTTGCCCAAGGCCTGTGCCGCCTCAGCACGCACCCCGGCTTCGGGATCGTTCAGGGCGGTCATTAACCCGGTGATGGCCGGTTCCGCTGCCTTGCCGAGTTGCCCCAGCGACCAGGCGGCATTCTGTCGTAACGCAGCATCACTCTCGGCGAGGGCCTTCCGCAAGAGAGGTTCCGCGGAACTTGCCTGATCTCCCACCTTGCCAATAGCCAGGGCGAGTGCCCTTCGAACGCTGACCTCCTTTTCTTTTTCAAAAGCCTGAATTACAAGGGAAGCAATCTCGCCGGCGGCCAGCGATCCCAACTCTCCCAGCGTAGTCGCACAGGCGCTGCGTACGCTTATCTCTTGATCGTGCTGCAACAACGTCTTAAGAGTGCTGACGTATGGCAGGGCATGCTTGCCTAGTTTCCCCATCGCAAAAGCGGCGGCTCGGCGCGTCTTGGCATCTTGATGATTGAGATCGTTCGACCACGAAGCAGCCGACCGTTTCAGGTAGATATCCTCCGTAGCTGGGGTGCCCGACTGGATACCAAGAAGAATGTAAAAAAACACCAACATCATCGAAGCAATCTCTTCCCTTGATATGAACACTTGGTTAGAGTATCGTTAGTCTGGCACGCAGGATTCCTTCAGTATTCCCTTTGCACTCGCCAAACACAAGCATTCTCTCCACTACTTTGTCCGCAGGGTCGGAAACAGGACTCACCATGAACTCCACGGTAAGCCGAGGCCGACTCATTTTCGTGATCGCAGTGGCTCTGCTGATCCTGGAACGATTATTGCTGGCTGGCCTGGCATTAGCGAACCTCAACAATAAAGAGGTCAACTGGACTGCAGTCCTTTTGCCCCTCACGCACATTGCCGTGGTGCTCTTTCTGGCGTTCACCTCCGACATGCTGATCTACTGGCTCGTCATCATGTGGGGCATCATCACTACCGGGCATTTCAGCTGGCAACTTTGGACAACGTGGAGAACCATTCATGCCAAGGATAATACTATTGAACTGAGTCGAGTGCTCAGTCATAACTGGCTTGTGGTCGTTCTGGTCGTGTTTCATCTGATGTTGACCTTGGCATTTCTCATGCCTGCGGTACGTGCCTACCTGGCTTCTCAGCGAAGCAAGCTTGATTTCGAGGACGTGCCTGCTGCCCCGACCTCAAGTAATGAAGAGAGGAAGAATATCTAACTATTCTTGATTCAATCGCCATGATTGCGGTATCCAGTCAAGCCGATGCTTTCCTGCTTCCTATCATAGCCAGATGCAATACGATCCGACGAATCCGCTCATTATCCAGGGTGACCGTTCCATCCTGGTCGAAGTCAATAATCCGAAGTATGCCGCGGCCCGGGATGCGCTCGCTCCGTTTGCGGAACTCGAGAAAAGCCCTGAGCACATCCATACGTACCGATTGACGAACTTATCGCTGTGGAACGCCGCCGCCGCAGGGCTGACTGCTGCCCAGATGGTCAAGGTGCTACGGACCTTCACCAAGTTTCCCATCCCGCATAATGTCGCTCCGGACATCGAAGAAGTGGTTCAGCGCTATGGCCGAGTCAGGCTGGAGCGTTCCGGCGATCAGCTGAAGCTCGTCTGCCCTGATAAGCCCCTGCTGGCGGAACTGCTGCGGCAGAAGAAGGTGGCCATCTACCTGGGTGACAGACTTGATGAGAAATCCTTCCAGGTTGATACTGCATTTCGGGGTGTGCTCAAACAGGCTCTGGTCGGGGTAGGATATCCTGCTGAAGACTTGGCTGGCTACACCGAAGGCGCCGACCTGGCGTTGGGGCTTCGCAACCCTTCTCGATCCGGCATCGCCTTTAACGTCCGTGATTATCAGAAGGACGCTTGCG
>DAOMFV010000085.1:0-22425 GCA_035430005.1 Gemmatales bacterium | reverse complement strand
ATACGGGCAAATTGTCCTATTTCAGCGACCTTAGGTTTATGGCGTTGTGTGCCACACTTCGACGGTACTCCGACGAGGTGTGGTTACCATTGCTCGTCGTCTCACACTGAATAATGGGATGAGACATGGTTCTCTGAAACCACACCCCGTCGTGAATACACAACGGAGTGTGGCACGGGTTTCGACTGAACCCACACATCTCCGCTACTGCACCCCTAACTCTTCGATCTTGCGGTAGAGCGAACTCAGTGCCAGCCCCAGACGTTTCGCCGCCTCGCGCTTGTCGGGATACTGCTTGATTATCCGTTCGATATGCCGTTTCTCGAAGTGGGCCACTGCTGCCCGCAGATCCTCGTCTAAACACACATTCGGATCAGGCACCAGGTCTGCGGGCAGATCAGCCAGCCCAATGAGGGGACCATCACTGAGGATCACCGCCCGCTGCAGCACGTTGTCCAGTTCACGGATGTTTCCTTTCCAGGTACCATTCTGCAACACCCGCATGGCCGCATGATCGACCCCTACAAACTGCTTCCCCAGCGCCTTCGCCTGCTTGCCCAGCAGATAGTTCACCAGTTCGGGGATATCCTCGTGCCGTTCCCGCAGCGGAGGCAGCCTCAACGAGACGACGTTGAGCCGATAGTAGAGGTCTTCCCGGAACTTGCCTGCTTCGACACTCTTGGCCAGATCCTTATTGGTGGCTGCAATGATACGGGTCGTCACCTTCACCGGTTCCGACGCCCCCACCGGCAGAATCTCCTTCTGCTCAATCGCCCGCAGAATCTTTGCCTGGGTGAGCAAACTCATCTCGCCGATCTCATCGAGGAACAGCGTGCCATTGCCGGCCCGCTGGAAGAGTCCCTCCATATCCTTGTCGGCCCCCGTGAACGCCCCCTTGCGGTGCCCGAAGAGCTGGCTTTCCAGTAATTCGTTGGGAATGGCAGCGCAGTTGATGGCCAGGAACCGTTCTTCGTGGTCTGGCCCCTGCTGATGCAGCGCCCGGGCGATCAGTTCCTTGCCGGTGCCACTCTCGCCGAGGATGAGGACGGTAGCCCTCGTTCGGGCCACCTTGCCCAGCGTCGCCATGACTGTCTGCATCGCAGCACTTTGCCCGACGACCATTTCCGAAGCTGGGGCACGATGTACTTCCCGTCGTAGCCACTGGTTCTCCAGTTTCCATTGTCGATACTGAAGAAGCTGCCTGACCTTGGCGACGACCTCATCGAACCGCAGAGGCTTCAGCAGATAGTCCTGAGCGCCCCGTTTGAACGCTTCGACAGCCGTCTCCACCGTGCCATAAGCGGTGACGAGGATGACGAAGGTTTCGGGGTTGCGCTGTTGAATGCGTTCGAGCACCTCGACTCCATCCATGCCGGGCATTTGGATATCGGTGAGCACCAGATCGAACGGTGTCTTCTCCGCCAGTTGCAGCCCGGCTGGGCCGTTCGCTGCCGTCTGTACCTGGAAGCCTTCCTGTTCGAGGAACTCAGCCAGCGAACTGCGGATGAGGGGCTCATCTTCAATAATCAGCAACCGTGCCGGGACGGAAGCTTGACCCGCCACCTGCTGCTTCAACTCGTTATGAACTGGCATCGACATAGGAGTCTGCTCTTAGCGGATCGCGCTTCAAGGGTTTGGTTCTCCCCCTTTTCAAGGCGGAGTTAGAGGGGGTTGAAGCAGCATCAGACAACTCCACCCAACCTCCCCTTAGTAAGGGGAGGAGCAATATCACCCACCAGCGGAAAGTGTAACCGAAACGCTGTCCCTTGCCCCATGGTCGAGGTAAAGGTCACCGTCCCTCCCTGTTGTTCTACAAGGCGGCGGGTCATGAACAGCCCTAACCCCGTCCCGTGGGACTTGGTCGTATAGTAGGGCTGGAACAGTT
This sequence comes from Gemmatales bacterium, assembly GCA_035430005.1. Classification (GTDB taxonomy): domain Bacteria; phylum Planctomycetota; class Planctomycetia; order Gemmatales; family HRBIN36; genus JAEUIE01. The sequence goes on along the minus strand of DAOMFV010000085.1, from coordinate 20,540 downwards.
TATCCGACGCAGCCGGGGCAATGCCACAACCATCGTCGGTCACGTCGATCCAGACCTCGGACTGATCGGTACCGCCGGAGACGGTCACCGTGCCCCCTTTTTCGGTGGCGTCGATAGCATTGAGAATCAGGTTCAAGAGTGCCTGCGTTAACTGATCCCTGGCGATGCGCAACTTCGGCAGATCGCCTGGCACCTGAAGCTTCACCGTCTTGCCCCGGTTGCTCTTGTAATACTTTGCGATGCTCAGAGCCTCCTGGGCCACGCCTGCAAAGTCGGTCATGACCTTTTCCGCCGTGGTCGGTCGGCTGAAGTTGACCAGTTCGCGCAACGTGCCGGAGATACGATCGAGTTGCCCACCCACCAGACCCAGCCGTTCCTGCACATAGGGGTCCTGCACCCGGCGTTGGGCCAGTTGAACCAGGGAACTGATCGAGGTCAGCGGGTTTCCCACCTCATGAGCGATTCCTGCCGCCAGCAGACCAAAGGCAGCCATCTTCTCTTGATGAATAAGCAGGGCTTGAGCTTCCTGTAACTCCGTCGTTCGCTCCTTGATGCGGGTCTCGAGTTGACTTTGGTACTCCTGTAACTGTCGATTGACATCGCCGAGCCGCCCGCTGGTACGATGCAGGTGCCAGGCCAACGTCGAAGCGGCCCAGGTCACCCAGCCCATCACCACAATATTGAGGGCAACTCCCGGCACATCACTTTTCTCACTGGAGACGACGAAGAACAAGAGCGTGTAACTGATGCAGTGCATCAGGCAACTGAGATAAGGCACGATCACCGGATATCGAATCGCCGCTACCAGCAGCGAGAGCAGGTAATAAAACCGGTACGGGCTGTTGAGGCCGATATCGTACCGGCACAAGAGCGTAATGAAGATCGTTTCCAGGAACGAGACGACGAGCGGAAACCGGGACAAGAGAAACACTTCGCCCCGGAAGTAGCTGAAAGAATCGACACAGGCATAGACCAGACCGACAAGCAGCAGCACATTAAGAAGCAACGGCGAATCAGGCTCTCTGCCTGGAACATTGGCGAGAAGGAAGCCGACGAGCAGGCCAAACCACTGAATCTTGACCAATATCCCCGCCGAGTCCCGCTCCCAATCGCTGGGAATCGGGGCTGACCAATGTGTCATCGGCGAGAGGAATTTCTTGAGCAAAGCAGGCTTTCTGTAGAGTTGCCCTCACGCTCCGCGTGAGGGGGCGGTGAGTGGCTGCCATCAGCGAAGTTCTTGTCTTACGACAAGTCTCCGCTCCATCACGCGGAGCGTGATGGCAACTCTCTCTCACACTTGAACCTATTTTAGAACTCTTCGCCAAAATGGTGTCAAACGGTATCGCTCGTTTCATCGCCTGGCACAACCGATGCAGCCGTTACTCGCTGATTGTCAGGCAGGACACGACGTTCCGAGCCAATTTCAGCACATTCCTTAGACAAGATCGCTGGCCTTTTCCCCAACCTCAGGACGAAAAGTACGATGTTCCCCATCAAGGGCACGTGGATGCGTGCCAGGTCGTAGCCGACGCCCGTTGCCAGGAGGGCACCACAGATGTCGAAGACAACTATGAAAAACCGATTGATTCAGGGAGTGCTGTTCGGCACTGCCACTTTGTGCCTCAGCGTGGTTACCAGCGCCAGTACCAACGCTCAGGAGAAGGCACCTGCTCCCGCCACGCTGAAACCAGCATCGGCTGCAGAACTGCTTTTGACCTTGGATGATGCCATCGCCATGTCGATGGAGAAGCAGCCCGCCATCCGCGCAGCCCGTCTTTCCTATGAATCGTCCATCTCGGCAAAGAAAGTCACCGATACGCCTCTCATCAATCTTGTCCCCGAAGGCAAGATTCGCAAGCAACAGGCCAACGCCGGCCTGAACGCCGCCGCTGCCAACATGCAGCAGGTGGAAATGGAGACCAAGAACGCCGTCAACCGCACCTACCTCAGCTACATCTTCGCTAAAGAACAGTTGAAAGTAGCCAAGGAAGCGGTCGAAACGTTGCAAGCCACCTACAAAGTGGCAGATCAGCTCCTGAAATCAGGCGAATCCAAGAACGTCACACAGGACGATCTCGATAAGCTTGATATCTACGTTAAGCTCGCTGAATCCAAGGTCGGCGAAGCCACGGTGGGCATGCAGCGAGCTAAAGCTGCCCTGCGGGAAGCGATTGGCCTCGATTACAATACTAAGTTCGAGATCGACAACGGCGACCTGAAACGGTTCTTCCTGACGGCTCAGGAATACACGAAGTCGAAGAAAATTAAGCTCTGTTGCGATACCGCCGCTGAGATGGCTGTCCGCTATCGCCCGGAACTGGCCCAGGCCTCCGTCCTGGCTGACGTGACCTGTCTCGAAGCTCAGGCCCAGAGCCGAGTCTACCTGCACTTCTACTCGCGCACCTTTGCCGCTTCCACTGATCTGCACTCCAAGGTGCTGCCCGCCATGGTCAACAACGGCGAATACAAGCCTGGCCCGGTCGGGCCGGAAATGCCTGCTTTCCTCAATGGCAGCCATAGTCAGCGTACCGAACGTGCCGGCATCCTCTATGACCGTTCACTGGCACTCACCGATAAGGTACGCGGCCTGGTGGCTTTAGAAGCCGAAGAAGGCTGTGCCCGCCTCAACCGGGCTTCCGATTCGATCGAGCTGCAACAGCAGGCTTTCGCCAAATCCACTGCTCTCTACAAAAAGGCGGAAAAAAGCTTTCGTCAGGATCAGTTAAAAACCGATGCTCTATTAACTGCTTACGCACTCGATGTCAAAAACAAGTCCGACTTGAACGAAGCCTACTATCAGTTCGGCCTGACGCTGGCCTACCTGCAACGAGCCACCGCTGGTCATCTGTGGGAATGCTTCATTCCTGATAACAAGTAACGAGTCTGACACCTGTGAGTTGAGCAAAACACAGGAAGCAGGCAAGAAATACTCTACCACCGAGCTATCGAGCACAGATCGGTGGTAGAGTTGCTTCATCTTGCCCGTCTCGCTCAACTCTCTGACTTACCTCACAGTCACCAAACCCTCAGACGAAGCGGCTCTCTCATGCAAAACCGTCGCGGCTTCCTGTTCCTGCTCATTTCAATGCCCCTTCTGGGTGCTACCATCCTGGCAGGCGACCCCCCGGTCACCAAAACCATCAGTATCTCGATCTCCGATTCGGTGATCCACGGCCAAACCACTCCCGCTGCCGCCATGATTCAGGTGCAGCCCCTCACCGAAGTGTTTGCCATTGTCGGCGGCGTTCGCCCTTCGTTCAGCTTCGAGCCGCCCGAAGTTCTGGCCAAGAAACTGCAGGATGGCAAGGCTAACCTCGGCGTCATCACCGGCGTGGAACTCGGTTGGCTCGGCGACAAAGCCAAAGGCCTGACTCCGCTGGCTATCGCCTACACCTCCGACATCAAGCTCAAAGCCTATGTGCTGATGCTGAAAGACAAAGACAGCCACAACATCTTGGAACTTAAAGGCAAGAAGCTGGCCATGCCCCGCCGCACCCAACACCATGCCCAGGTCTTCCTGCACGACCGCATTACCCGCGCCGGCGGCCAACCTCAGGGCTTCTTCGGCACCTCTGTCGTTCCTCCTGATACTGATGCCGCCATCGAATCGGTGCTTGATAAGGAAGTGGATGCAGTCATCGTCGATGGCACCTCCTGGGATGTTTTCCAGGAACGCAAACCGGCCCGGGCCAAAAAGCTGATGGTGGTGGCCGAATCCCCCAGCTTCCCGACCGCTGCCATCGTCTACAAGCCAGGCAGCATCCCCGAAGCTGATGTCAAGAAGCTGCGTGACGGCCTTTATACCGCTCACCAGTCGCCTTTCTGTCGTCAGATCCTGAACTTCTGGCGCATCAGTCAGTTCATCCCCTCCAGCCCAGAGTATGATGTGCTAGTCAAGGATATCCTGAAGGATTACCCACAGTCGATCATTCCCGCGAACTTCACGAACGCCAAATAAGCACAACAGCGTGACTGACATCCACCCCGCAGCCGGCAGAGTTTACTCTGCCGGCTGCGTTGTTAGAGTTGCCCTCACGCTCCGCGTGAGGAAGCGACGACTTGGCCCCTCAACAATACAGTGACTCTGTCAACTCCCCGCTCTATCACGCGGAGCGAGATGACTACCGAGAATCCCATGCGTCAAGTCGCCCTGTGCCTGATGGCTCACCCCGATGACTGCGAATTCCTCTCCGCCGGCACCTTGGCCCTATTAGCTGAGCGTGGTTGGGAAATCCACATCGCCAGCAGCACCCCCGGGGATGGTGGCAGCGCAACGATGAACCCCATCGAGATCGCCGCCATCCGCCGAGCGGAAAACATCACATCTGCCAAGCTCATTGGGGCGAAGTACCACTGCCTGGAACTGCGTGACTGCCATGTGACCTTCGATGCTGACTCAATCCGCCGGGCCATCAACCTGACACGGGCCATCGCCCCGACGCTGATGTTCACCCACAGCCAGCAAGACTACATGATGGATCACGAAGTGACCGCCCAACTCGCCCGTGCCGCCAGCAATGGCTGCATCGTCCCCAACTGTGGCAACGGCCCCGTGCTCCCCGGCTCAAGCATCCCTCATCTCTACTACACCGACCCGGTGGGCATTATCGATCACGATGGTCATCTGGCGAAAACCAGCGTCGTCGTCGATATCACCAGCGTCTACGGCAAGAAAATGGCGATGATCTGCGCCCACGCCTCGCAACGAGACTGGCTCAAAGCTCACTACGGCGTGGATGAGTACACGAGGATGCTGGATGAATGGTCCACCAAGCGGGGCAAATCTATTAACACCAAACGAGCAGAAGGCTTCAGACAACACAGAGGCTATGGCTATCCCACCGACTGCCTGTTGACCAAAATCCTTGGCTCACTTGCTTACACCACCTAGGAATCGTTGAATAACCGTGGCAGGGGTCAGCGGTACGCCGTTGCCCCCTGCTGAATGTGTAGAATCCTAGCTGTTTCACAGGGGGCACGATGAGTACATCGTGACCCCTGCCACTGTTCACTGTTTTTCAACAGGTTTCTAGAGGCCGTATCCCACTGACAACCAACAACTTTGGCCGCTCATGAACTTCCTCACCACCCATCACGACTCCTATGCCGGCCCCTTCTACCCTACCGGCTGGGACTACGCCAAAATTGACAAGATCACTGCCTACCCAATGGAGCGTTTCACCCAACGTGAGCCGTTCTGGCACAAACAGTTCGACCTCGACATCTGCAACGACAGCACCGGCGGCCTCGAAACGCTCAACGCCAAGATGGGCTACGAGATCTTCACCCAGATCAAGGAAGCAGCCGACGCTGGCAGGGAACTGGCGATGATTCTCCCCGTTGGCCCCATGGGCATGTATCAGTGGGTCGTCTACTTCTGCAAGAAGCACAACGTCTCGTGCAAGCACGTTCATGGCTTCAACATGGACGAATGGTCTGATCAAGAAGGCAACAGCGCCCCCGCCAGCGCGCCTGGCAGCTTTCAGGGAGCGATGGAAGAGGCCTTCTACGGCCCCCTCGGCAAGCTGACCGTTCCCAAGTCGCAGCGGTTCTTCGCTACCCGCAAGCTGCTGCCCCAGTACCCGGAGAAGATCGACAAGCTTCGCAAGAACGGGGCCAGGCTCGTTGTCGTCTATGGCATCGGCAGAGCCTGTCATATCGCTTTCTGGGAACCCCACTTCGCCACCGAGTATAAGAATGTCGATGCCTGGCGGAGCGATTGCTTCCGCCTCGGCGCTCAACTGCATCCGCTGACCATTGAACAAAACTCGCTTCACAGCTTCGCCAGCCGACTGACGCTGATCCCCCTGCGAGCCAACACCATCGGCCCCGGTCTGTTCACTAAAGCCGACTACTGCATCGGCGGAGCCGATGGCTGCCAGGGTAACTTTAACTGGCAGGGCCAGTCGGTCCGCATGACGCTCCACTATGGCCCCGACCCCTGGGTCCCCAGTTCCTGGATGCCGACCATGCCCGGCCGACTCTTCATCCTGAAAGCCGTCGCTGGGCCTCTGTCTGCTGAAGCACACTAACTTAATGGTCATCAACGACTGTGCCACACTCCGTTGGTACTCCAACGGGGTGTGGTTGCATAGCACATGACGTTATTACGATGATGAGACAAAGTGCGCTTTGTACATCGCAACCACACCCCGACGTGAGTACACGCCGGAGTGTGGCACAGCTTTAGTCAGGACATCCCGATCCCCATCGTGATACAATGTCCCCAAGCCTCTTCTTGTTCCCGGGTCACTTCACAAGGAATCCGCTAAGGCACGATGCTACCCACAGCTATTTCTGGATTCAGCGATCCCTTCAGTTCGATGTCGCACCTCTTCTTCGGGGTGCCCGTCTTCCTTGCACTGACGGTGCTGCTTGTCTGGCGAGGCCGGGGCGACTGGGGCCGTATGATCGCCTTGGGCATCTATGGTATCTCGAACGTGACGCTTTTCGCCATGAGCGGCGTCTACCACATGCTGCCAAGGGAATCGACCAGTCGCATGGTGATGCAGCGGCTTGATCATGCCGCTATCTTCTTCCTGATTGCCGGAACATTCGTCCCGGCTCACTACATTCTGTTCCGAGGCTGGAAACGCTGGCTACCCCTCACGGTGGTGTGGGTCTGTGCCATCACCGGCGTCACGCTTAAGAGCATCTTCTTCAACGACCTCTCCGAGTTCCTCGGCCTCTCACTCTACCTCGGCCTCGGCTGGATCGGCATGCTTTCCGGCTACTTCATCTGGTACTACTATGGCGGCTGGCTCTTCCGCCCGCTCTTCTGGGGCGGCATGGCATACACGTTCGGGGCTGTGCTCGACTTTCTGAAGGGGCCCATCCTTATTTCCGATGTTCTTGGGCCTCATGAACTGTTTCACCTGGCGGTGTTAGTAGGGGCGGGCTGCTTCTTTTACTTCATCTGGCTGATTGCCAAGGGCGATGTGAAGATGATCAAAAGGCCAGAGGTGGTCAGCCCGGATACGGGCGTCGATGGTGTCGTTTGAGTTGATGGGTAAACGCAAGTTGTCAGTTTTTAGTTGTCAGTTGTTAGAGTGTTGTCAGTAGCACCAAAGGTGCGCGATAACAAAGCCCAGATCGCAGCTCTGGGTTAAGGCCAATCCTTGAACGGAAGGCCCAAAGGGCCGAGAGAAGACAACGTCCCTTCTCTCGCTCCTTCGGAGCTTACATGACGCTATGGTTTCTTCCCCAGGCCTTCGGCCTGGGCTACGCTCTCACGCACCTTCGGTGCTTCTCTTAACTCTCGCCCTGCTCCTTCTTCCCCGTACTCCACCTCCCATAATCCATCCCGGCATCCTGAGCATTCTCCGGGTCATCCCGAATGATCTGCTTGGCCTTGCGGCGAGCATGCTTTTGGCCCGCCCGCTTGAGGATACGTTTCTCTTCCCGCAGCCGGCGTTTGTCATCCTGCATCATCGGCTCCTCGAATCGGAAGAACGAATGAGATGAATGGGACGAGCATAGTCGCAGTTGGTTTTCGTGCAAGAGGAAAGTGATAATTCATAACGAAATCTTCACCTCGCCAGGCTGCCCTAACTCTCCAGCAATCTCGATGTCTCGTGCATCGAACCGTTTGATGATATCCCGCTGCGTCAACAGATGTTGCGTGATAGCACTCGTCCGATACGCTGATGAGCCAGCAGCAAACACCAGTGGCAACAGTATTTGGTCCGCCGCATGAGGATCAATCGGGCAACCCGTTTCACGATGAGTCAGGTAGGCATCAATCGCTTCAGCACACACCGCTTCCGAAGGCTTGCCCCGGGCGCCCAGACCATAGAACACGCTCGGCACCGCGCCTCGATAATCAATTATAGTTGCCACCACGCCGGGAGATTTGGCGTGAGGGTATTCGATGATCCGACCCGTGCATCCTGTGCCGAGTCGAGTGATCGACTCCTTCACGATGCGTTCGCCAATGGAGATCGGCAGCTTACTACCAACGATGGCAAGGCACTCCACTCGGCCGGTGTTGGTCGCCAGAGCATCAGCCGCCGAAAGAGATGTCAGTGATCGGCACGGTGTGATGTCGGCCTGTAGCAACCCGCCCCCTTTAGGGAAGAAACCAGGTTTGTTGATCTTCACCTCAATCTGTGCGCCCAGTGTCTGCAAGTAACCTGCCCAGGTGATGGTGAGGTATTCCCCGCTCGGCGCAGCCAGGGCGTGAGTGCCTCCTTCGATGCGAATCGAACTGGGCCCCTGCCCCTTCAGTAAGAGAGGCAGATAGACAGTATGCAGCACCAGGGCCGTCGCCCCGGCTGTGCCAATCTTGAAGAAGTACTTGCCCGACTGCACTGGCCCCGGACGGAAGCTCACTTGTTGACTACCCAGTTGATCGCCGCCCACATTCGCCTGGCAGATCATCGCTGCCGCCTGCACGCTGGCCAAGTGCTGCGCCTGTAGCCCTGGTTTCGATCTCTTTGCCCTGATGTTCGTGAGCCGTACAGGTTTGCCTGTCAACACGCTGAGCGCCAGGCTGGAGCGCAGCATCTGCCCACCCCCCTCTCCTTCGCTGCCATCAATGTCGATCCAGTTCGTAGCCATGAGGGGAAGGATACAACACAAGCGGTTCAGGTTCAGCCGGATTGTTGTCTGGTTCCTCCCCTTACCAAGGGGAGGTTAGGTGGGGTTAGCGACGACAACAAATTCTTCCGCAACTACCCCCTCTAGCTCCCCCATGGAAAGGGGGAGAACTCTATCACAGAATAAACTTGCTCAAGTCTTCCTTCTTGAACAGATGCCCCAATTGCTTCTGAACATAGGCCTTATCGATGGAGAACTTCTTTGGCTTCCAATCCGGCCCAGCGTAGCTGATCTCCTCCACCAATCTCTCGATGATGGTATGCAAACGGCGGGCCCCAATGTTCTGCGTCGCCCGGTTGGCTTCGTAGGCAAGTTCAGCCATCTCGCTGAGGGCATCATCCGTAAAGCTTATCTTGACCCCTTCGGTCGCCAGCAGTTCGCTGTACTGCTTGGTGAGAGCATGCTGTGGCTCAGTGAGGATGCGCAGGAAGTCAGCCTTGTTGAGGTCTTCGAGTTCCACCCGGATCGGGAAGCGGCCCTGGAGTTCAGGCATTAAGTCGGAAGGCTTCGAGACATGGAACGCCCCGGCGGCAATAAACAGAATATGATCGGTGCTCACCGGGCCATAGCGGGTGCTGACCGTGGTGCCTTCTACGATGGGCAACAGATCGCGCTGCACGCCCTGCCGGGAGACATCGGGGCCGTTGCTGGCATGCGGGCCACACACTTTATCGAGTTCATCAATGAACAGAATCCCCTGGTTCTCGACCAGTTTGATCGCCTTCTCGATGACGACCTGCTTATCGATCAGCGTCTCTGACTCCTGCTCCAGCAGCACCTTTCTCGCTTCCTTGACCGGCAGCTTGCGGGTGGCGGAACTCTTGGGCATCATCTTCTCGATGACCGTCTGCAGGTCCGATTCCATCTGCCCCAGCCCCAGCATTGTCACCTGAGGCTGCTTCTGTTCGATCTGGATTTCGACCTCGGTCTCTTCCATCTCGCCGGCTAATAGCTTGGTTTTTATTTTCTCCCGTGTGCGACTGTTACGTTCGGCCTGTTCTGGCGTCGTGTCGGGTTCCCACCCAGTAGATGGCACCAGCAGATCGAGCAGCCGTTCGTTGACTTTATCGACAGCCTTCGTTTCAACCAGCTTCCGCTGCTCGGTCCGCACCATGCCGATGGCGACCTCGGTCAGGTCACGCACCATGCTGTCGACATCGCGGCCATGATAGCCCACTTCGGTGTATTTGGTCGCTTCGACTTTCACAAACGGCGCCCCAACGAGTTGTGCCAAACGACGGGCGATCTCGGTCTTGCCGACCCCCGTGGGCCCGATCATCAGGATGTTCTTCGGCGTAATGTCCTGCTGCAACGCCTCCGGAAGCTGTTGCCGCCGCCAGCGATTCCGCAGGGCAATAGCAACCGACTTCTTGGCAGCAGCCTGACCTACGATGTGTCGATCAAGAGCGGCAACGATTTGTTTGGGGGTTAATGGCTTCATGGATAAAAAACGTCTTTCTTGGCTGTGGTCTTGTAGTCTACTAGCTACTTTCTCCTAGCTACTAACTACTTCTTCAACAACAATGTTCCGATTGGTGTAAATACAAAGCTCACCAGCTATTTCCAGAGCCGCCTTGACGATCTCTTTCGCCGACAACTTGGAATGAGCCACCAATGCCCGGGCCGCTGCCAGCGCATACGACCCACCCGATCCTATCCCAATCACACCATCGTTGGGCTGAATCACATCGCCGGTGCCACTGACGAGCAGAAGGTTCTCTTTGTCAGCAGCAATCATCATGGCTTCGAGCCGTCGCATCGAACGATCGGTTCGCCAGTCTTTGGCCAGTTCGACGGCGGCACGAGGAACACTGCCGGCATGATCCTTCAGCTTGGCCTCAAACCGTTCCATCAGGGCAAAGGCATCGGCAGCCCCGCCGGCGAAACCAACGAGAACCCTGCCTCCATCGAGCTTGCGAATCTTCTGGGCATCCTGCTTCATCACCACATTACCCAGGGTGACTTGGCCATCGCCGCCAACGGCAGTTTTGCCCTGATGCCGGACAGCGAGAATCGTCGTTGCATGAATTTGCTGCATTGTAGGGCACGCTGTGCGTGCCTCCCCACACCCATGTCTCAATCCCATGATGAAAGACATTCGGTGTACTGTGTTACGTCATGTCAATGTGAGGCACGCACAGCGTGCCCTACGTTCCATTTATACGCATAACCACGCCCGCTGATAGCTGAAAGCTGATGGCTGACAGCTAAATCTTTTCCCCCACAAAACGAATAATCAGCGAGAACCTCATCCTGCTGTCTGCGTACAATAGTCTGCGGTTCCCCTTTCCACCTTGAGGAGACGCTATGTCCCTTGCCTTAAAGACCAAAACTCTGCCGGCACTCGTCCTATTGTGCTGGCTGAGCATAAATAGCCTGGCGCAGGCAACGGATGCCGGCGTACACGATACTGCCAAGCTCTTCTCCAGTGAAACGTTGAAGAAGGCGAACGATACCCTGAAGGATCTTCAACAGAAGACCAAGAAAACGGTGGTCATCGATACCTTTCGTGGCATCCCTGCCGAGAAGCGGGAAGCTTTCCAGGCCAACCGGGCTAAGTTCTATCTCGACTGGGTGACGGCTCGGGGCAAGGCCCTGGGCATCTCCGGCGTCTACTTCCTGATCTGCGAGGAAACAGCGGCCGATGTTGCAACCGGTACGAAGCCACGTAACCGCATCGAATACTGGGCTGATCCGGCGACCAATAAGCTCTTCACCAAGGAAGATGCTGAGGCCGCCCGGGATAAGCTCGGCAAGATGATGGCGACCAATATCAATCAGGGTCTGTTGGACATGGTGGCCTTTACCGATAGCACCATGGAAAAACACTTTGCCCAACGTCGGCCACCTGCTGCCACACCGGTGGGCAATGCTAATGCTCCTGTTCACAACAACAAAGAAGGGACGGACGTAACCATGATCGTGATCTACATCATCGGTGGTTTGCTCGGTTTCTGGATTCTCATCGGTCTGGTTCGTGCCTTCACCCGACCACGAGTTCAGCCCGGCGATTACAATGCTCCTCCGCCTCCTCCCGGCGGGTATCGTGGCGGCATGGCTCCTCCTCCCCCGCCTGGATATGGCCAACCCTACGGTGGACAGCCGATGGGCTACGCTCCTCAGCAACAGGCGGGTGGCATGGGTTTCATGGGCAGCCTGATGACGGGTATGCTCGGTGCCGCTGCAGGCAACTTCATGTATGATCGCTTCTTCCGAGGCGGCAGTCATGGTGGCGACTACGGTGGCTACGGCGGCTCCTCAGCCAGCACCGGTGGTGGCTACTTCGGTAGCGGCAACACTACCCCGTCTGGTGACCCGGGCACCGGCTATGCCGGCGGCGGCGACTATGACCAGGCTGAACCTTCTGCCCCAGCCGGCGGCGGCGGTGGCGACTACGATCAGGACATGACTGGTGGTGGTGGCGACTTCGGCGGCGGTGACACAGGTGGTGGTGGAGATTTTGGCGGGGGTAGTGATTTCGGTGGAGGCGGCGGCGATTTCAGCGGCGGCGACTCCGGTGGCGGTGGTGGCGACTACTAAGCCACTAGAACACCATAAGGAACAACGAATATGGGTCGTGACTTGAATCAGTCACGACCCTGTTGTTTGGTATGACGCTGTATTTCGGGAGGGCGAGGCTCGCGCCGAGCTGTTATTAGCGCGGTGGCTCCTAGCTCGGCAGGAGCCTCGCCTTCCCAAATCAATTCCAACCTTACATCTTCTTCTCGCAATTCACCATCCACGGCACACCGAATTGATCGCTGAGCATGCCGAAGCGGACCGCCCAGAAAGTCTCACAGATCGGCATGGTGACATTACCGTTTTCGCTGAGAGCCTTGAACAACTTCTCCGCCTGCTCAGCGGTATCGACCTGAACTGCCACGGAACAGCCATGAACGCCGTTGTAGGGCATTCCGGGAGGACAATCGCCGCCCATCAAAGTCTGAGTGCCCACCACCAGCCGGGCGTGCATGATCCTGTTCATCGCATCAGCGGGCATCTCCCCGCAACCCGCCTGATCGCTCGGTGGCATCTCGCTATAGCGTGACATCATAACGATCTTGCCACCCAGGCACTTCTCGTAAAACTTGAACGCTGTCTCGCACTTGCCATTGAAGGCCAGGTAAGGATTCCACTGCATCATGGTGCTGCTCCAAAGAAGTAAGGATAACTGAGAGGTACTTCGAAACCGTACCAATTAGTGTATGAAGCAGATATTACCGACGAATCAAATCCAGATAGAGCTCGTTATTCGCCAGATCTAAGATGACATTAAACCGCTTGAGCACTTCACAACCCAACACGCTCATCTTCTGCGCCCCCACCGCACCTGCGAAAAAGCCCACCGGTACCTCGCTGATCGTCGTCTTCCCTAGAACAAACGCCGGCAGAATACCGTTCTTCACCTTGATCGTATGTCCGAACGAATCCTTCAAGCTCGATTCGCTGGTGATCTTGATCCTCCCCTCCACCCCAGCCTTGGCCACAAACTCATCATCGAGAAGCAACCCGCCCGAGTAGCCGGTATGAAGAAGGAACCTGGTGACATGATCCTTCCCTTCGATCAGGCAATTCCCCGGCACGAAGAGGTCGCCGTCACGATTCTCCATCTTCAGTCGTGTATACCGATCCGCCTTCGCCGGCAGCTTCTCATGAAGCACAATCAGACTGCGGCCAAAGTCGATTTCCACCATCCGTTTTCCGAAGATGTCGAGGCCGAACTTTCCATCGGTCCCTTCGCCGGAGTTCTTGTTCTCATGAACGGTGAGGTTGCCTTGCTGGAAACTGCCAATCAGCAACTTGTTCCCTTTGCTCCAGCGTGACGTCCCTCCGCCGCCCCACGACTTCATCTCGGTTGATCCCGTAAACACCATCTTCGCTTTCTTCGCCCCCTCCTCGGTCAACGTCACCCCGCTCGAAGCGGTGTGCAGCATGAGCTTGAGCGCCCCGCCACCATTCAGAAACGCCTGCACGACGATGTTGTTCTGACTGGTGAGCGTGAAAGGGATAACGGTTTCACTTGTGCCAGACTGCTGGGTCTGAACATGAACAATGACCAACCCAACCAACAGGGCAACTGCAACAAAATGTCTCAAGTGACGCATCTGAATACTTCGGTAGGGTGCTGTCGAACTGTACTCCGTGAGACGTACCTTGACAACTAGGGTGATCCTACCACATCGGTATGGAGAACGGCATCATATTAGAGAGCGTTTCAGCTGACACGAATTCTGCCAGCACCATAGTACAGTGAAATTCCAGGAATGCCTGTTGACTTGCATCCTCATCCGATGGATGTTGTAAAGTGACAGCGACTATCAGAATACAATGAACTCCAAAAGAACTCCTCTGGTGTCCAGGTTATTTAAGCTGCTTGACTCCAATCGAAAGAAGATGCCTTTACGTCTAGAACGTATGAGCAACAAGACTCGTGACACGAAGTTAGAACATGGTTTCTATCGCATTCGAATCTCAAACCAAGTGAGAGCAATCATGAACCACTGGCTATCCCGACGAAGTCTACTGTGCATCTGCGCTATGTTGATCGTTACTGCGATATTGGCCCTGTGCATCCGGTCGTTTAGTTTTGCTGGACACCAAGCCATGGACCCGCCCACTAAACACGCCAAGGCTAATGTAGATGGCCTGGGGTATGGCGTGGCATTCGATGATGAGATCGCACAGCTAGGCCAGATCACCACGGAGCAATTTTCCAGGCGTTACGCACTGCCCGATAACTACTTGAAGCAACTTTCGATCGATCCAACCCAAGCGAAGTACTTCGACAAGTTCCAACTGATCGATAGTATTCTTCCTAAGGATCTTTATGGTCAGCCATGTTATGATTTCAAATTACACCCAGCAGAAATGGATATTTTCACGAAGCAGGGGTTTGTCGTCAGCGAGCGAATGAATGCGCCCAGCTTTGCTGAAATCTACTACCGGCTCTTCAGCCGCGATCTGCCTGTCTTCATTTCCACTGATTCGGTGTTGCATGCCTGGCATCGTTCGTTTGATTCAATCTTGATGGAAACAGAGACTTTGGCCCTTGCGCCAACTTTGGAAATAATACTCAAAGGGATGAGCGATAAACTCAAAGAGGCCCGACAGGAATATGGCAACGGAGTGTTGTCCGATGGAATGATCGATGTGGATTATTTCCTTGCTGTAGCACTTTCGCTGCTCAAGGGTGCGCCTTATCAAAGCCAGTTTGGACAGGATGCCCGCGTTGCAGAAACGCTGAAAGCCTGCGACAGCCTGGGGATGCTGTTGCAATTTCCTCTGTTTGGCCGGGCTCGCGACATGGATTTTTCCCAGTTCAAGCCCCGTGGCCATTATGAAAAGACTGTTCCATTGCAACGATACTTCCGGGCCATGATGTGGTGTGGCCGAATTGATCTGCGTATGGCTGGTAATCCGAAGGAATCTTCCCCACGAGAGATGGCCGCCGCCATTGTCATGAATGATTTGCTCCGTCGTTCCGGGCAGTTTCAGAAATGGACCGACTTCGATCAGGCCTTGCAGACGTTTGTTGGAAAAGCTGATTCGATGACGTTTGCTCAACTCGACGGCGTTTTGCGTGAAGCAAAAATGCAGGATCCCCGAACAGTCAAGGATCTGGAAAGCCTGACGAGCCTGCAACAGCAAATCGAATTGGGCAAAATTGGCTTGCAGCAGATTCGTGGCGATGTGTATGAATCTCCTTCAGGCAGCATGAAAGTAACATTGCCTCGTTCCTTCGCAGTGCTGGGGCAGCGGTTTGTACTCGATAGCTGGGCGCTATCGAAAGTGGTTTATGACGACATCAAGTGGGACAACGAAAAAGTGGAGCGACGGATTCCTTCAGCCCTGGATGTTGCTTTTAGCACCTTCAATAATCGTCACGTAGTGCCGGAACTCGTGAGTCGGATACTGGATACGAAAGGACGAGAGTTTCGTGATGGATTAAACTATCAGCATAACCTTGCAGCTGTTCACAATGTCATCGAAAGCCAGCAGCCAAAAGCATGGGAGACGAATCTCTATTCACGATGGCTGGATACGTTGCGTGAACTGTCCCAACCTACAACAGACTCTAAGTATCCTGAAGCCATGCGAACCACGGCATGGTCGATGAAATCGCTCAATACTCAACTGGGCAGTTGGACGCAGCTCCGCCATGATACGGTCCTGTATGCCAAGCAGTCTTATACCGGTATGGCATCTTGTGTCTATCCTGCTGGCTACGTGGAGCCCCTGCCCCACTTTTGGACGAAGATGGAAAAGATGGCTCAACATGCAGCCGATGCTATCGAGAAACTCAGCTTTCATGACATAGCAATAGGCAAGGAGCCTCACGACGCCCCAGGCATTGCCATAAGAATGAACCAAATGCCGCAAACAGGAAAGCCCATCAAGGAAGCGCAAAGCAAGTTCTTACGTAACTTCGCCCTTCAGCTGTCCATCTTGAAGGACATCTCCACCAGGGAATTGAACCGACAAGAACTCACCTCTGATGAGCTCAAATTCCTGAAAGAGGTTGTTCAAACTGAAAGAGAAGGAAGTGGAACCACCAAGTATGGCGGCTGGTATCCCAAGCTGTTTTACAATGGAAAGACCGACTCAGGCATTCCCGATGCTCTCGTTGCCGATGTGCATACTGATGTGCCGGACGGGCTTACGCCTGATCCTGGATGCATCCTGAATCAGGGAGTGGGCAATATTGATTTCCTGCTGGTGGCCATCGAAAGTCGGGAGGGATTGATCGTGTATGGCAGCGGAGTGCTGAGTCATTATGAATTTGAGACGCCTACTGGAGTACGACTTACAGATAGTGAGTGGGCCAAGAATCTCTCCACCGGTCAAACTCCGCCTCGACCATCATGGACGAAATCGTACCTGGCTCCCTTTAGCAGGGTGGTGAAACCATAATCTCCTCTGCCAGCAACGGACGCACCTTTTCGAAAAGCGATTCTTTCTAAATGGTGCGTCGCGCGGAGTACCGCTTACGCACCCTACGATGCTGCAATCATTAGTCTTGAGCGATCCATCTGAGTCCTTTCGTAGGGTGCCGTCGAACGGTACTCCGTGAGACGCACCTTATCATCTCATCATCTCATCATCTCATTTAACGATACCACCCTATTCCTTCGGAGCAGGCCGAGCCGCAATCAGTTTCAACCCCTTGGCAGTCAACAGATAGCACGCCGGCGTCAGGTAGACGGAACCCCAATAGTTGGACTTCAGGATCGTCTTACCCAATCGTGAGGCGGCCAACTTGTTCTTGCTCGACGTCAAGAACAACATGCCAGGGTCGGCGAACCCGACAAAGAGCTTCTCAGCCTCGGCCATTTGACAGGCGTTCTGGTAGAAGCCCGGCAGGCCAATCGCTGATGCCCCCATGTCCATCGGATGCTTCAACAGGAAAGCACGCTCCCCATCAACCTCATACGGAATAACCTGCAACTCCTTCTCCAGGTTGCGGCAGGCGATATCCATCAACTCCTCGGCCGACTTCCCGAACGCCTCCACCTCGCCTTTCATCACGTACGCTGTGCCTACTGTCTTGTGAGGTGTCCAGTTGACGTGCCCCAGGAAGAAGCCAAGCCCAGCTCCCAATCCTCTGTTGACGACAGACTCCGCGAACACATCGGTGCCAGCATGATACGTCCGCAGAACTGGAAAAAGATCATCGACACTATCATTGAGCGCTACCCCTTCGATCGGTGGTGAATCATCCACCACTTCCCCGGTTTCCTCGAAATGCTTCTGGATCATCTTCTTCTTGGCTTTGAGCAAAGCCTTATCCCAACCCTCCGAACTGGTCGGCCTTTTGTACGTGAACTCAACGACGCAGTTCCTCTGAAACGTGGCATCGATGAACGCCTTATCTTTTGCCGAGGGTTCCCACTCGGAGTAAATCTGGTAAACACATTTGGCACGCAACTGCTCCATGAGGCAAAGCGCGTCCCACACCTGCCTGATGCAGTTGTTAGAGCGCGTCGTCCCACGAGCCAGACGTTCCACCAGCTTTCCATCCATCTTGATAATAAAGATAACGACATTCTGAGTCGTATCAGAATCTATCATGCGTCGACCCCACTTCATTCATTTCGACAATAATCCCCAGAGAGTGTGGCCATGTCAAACATTTCCCAGGAACATTGGGGCCGTCATGCGGAAGAGATTCATAGCGATATCGAAAAAATCAAAGTGCTTGATCGGTAGGGTGCCGTCGAACGGTACTCCGGAGACGCACCTTCACAGCGAATGGCATCTCATCAAATGGTGCTACGGGACTGGAATCACTTGGCTGGGCGAATCTTCTCCAACGTGCTTTCCATGGCTTTCTTAATGTCTCCATCGGATTCTGTTTTCACTGAGGCATCCAGAGTATTCACCGCTGAGGATGCTTCTTTACCAAGTTCGCCGAGTAACTGAAGCAGTACGATCTTGTCGCTTTTGCCAGCCTTGCCAATATCTTCCAGAATCCGGTCAACTGCACCAGTTCCCAGTTTTTTGAGTTCACTCACTGATTGGGCAATCGCAGCTGAGTCCTTGCGAATCATTGCTTCTTTTGCAGGATTCAGAACATTAGTGAGCTGCGCCTGCTTCAGCTTATCACTGGAAGCTGCAGCACGCAGTGCTTCATTTCGCCGTGCTAAATCCTCTTCTTGTTTCCTGGCCTTATCGTCACTGCATCCTGCCAGAAACATACATACCAATGAAATAGCAAACAGGCTTTTTCTGAACATCATGGATTACCTCGGAATTGAACTGACAAACTGCTGGAACACTGATTGATGTTAATACTGTAGCGATCTGTCTATGAAACTCCCATGGCAATGGCGTAGGGTATTCGAGCGGTATTACAACGGTTGGAAGGATCTCTGTGAGTTTGAAGCTGTGCCACCCAGCAAGAACTGAAGATAGTCTAAATTTCGCGTGAGACTATATTTGGCAGGGTGCCGTCGAACGGTACTCCGGAGACACACCTTCACAGCGACTCGCATCTTATAAAAATGGTGCGTCGCGCGGAGTACGGCTTACGCACCCTACGGTACTACCCTTGTAGAAAATTTACCAGCTGCGTTTGCGCTTCCTTTAATAGTCTCAAGCATTCTGCGCCTTGATGACAAGCACCATACATCTTGGTTACATTCGGCTGAAAAACTTCCTCTGCCATTGCCTTTGTTTGTGCGAGTGTAGCATAGTGGGCAATCCCAACGGCTGCGTAGGCCTTGATGATTGCTGTTTTCAGTGTAGGTGCCAAAAGGGATATTGAGCCAGTATGAATTGCACGATCAAACTGTTGAGTGCGGAACGGACAACCAAGCACATTATTAACTGTCAATTCTGCAGCTTCAAGGTTGTAGTCGATCTCATCAATAAGAGCTTGGAGCGGACCAACTTCTGTGTCTCCCACTCTAGACTGCATCAGAATTTTCTCGGGCATTGTCTTGCATAATGTCAACCATTGCTCTTTGTGCTTCAAGAGTTCTTGGGCCGTAAATTTTCGACCACGAGGATGCTCGTTGTTGTAACTATGAATCTCTGCATGGCAGTCGAAGCAAACTGGAATTGCGTTGTCAATACTGTCGTCTCCGCCCTCAGTCTGTGGCTTGATGTGATCTGTCTCGATCTTTACACCACAATAGCGTTGACAAATACAACAGCGTCGATGGCACTTTGCCAGGAGATCTGCCACTTCTTCGCGTTTGAACGACATACGGTTTGTCCTTGGAACTGCTACGAGCCAGAGGTTATCATACCCAGCCAATCTGTGCTGAATATTCTCAAATCATCTATTGTTCTGTGGATAAATCCCCCTCCCCACACCCCCACTCCCATGCTATAATATCCCCGTCGAGGGGCGCTGCGATCGCACCAGGTGGATGGTGGACCAGGCTCGACACCTCATACAACGGCGCCCGCAATCGAAAACGGTTGCGGGCGTCTTTTCGTTTCCGCACCGTGGACCATTGCCCATCGGGCAGAAAAGGAACCCTGTATGAACGCTAAGCTCCAGCCCCGAAACATCGCCAGCAACGATTACCACGTTGCTGACCTCAAGCTCGCCGAGTGGGGCCGTAAGGAAATCAAGATCGCTGAGACCGAAATGCCCGGCCTCATGATGATCCGTGATGAGTACGCCAAGACGCAGCCGCTCAAGGGTGCTCGCATCACCGGCTCGCTGCACATGACCATCCAGACCGCGGTGCTCATCCAGACGCTGGAAGCCCTCGGCGCCCAAGTCCGCTGGGCGTCGTGCAATATCTTCAGCACGCAGGATCACGCCGCCGCTGCCATCGCTGAAGGTGGCACTCCGGTCTTCGCCTACAAGGGTGAAAGCCTCGAAGACTACTGGAAGTTCACCCACAGCATCTTTGAATGGCACGACGGTGGCTTCTCCAACATGATCCTCGACGACGGTGGCGACGCTACCCTCCTCCTCCACCTCGGCACCCGTGCTGAGAAGGACCTGAGCGTGCTGGCCAACCCGCACAGCGAAGAAGAGAAGGTTCTCTACGCCAGCATCAAGGCCAAGCTCAAAACCGACCCCACTTGGTACAGCACCCGCCTCAAGGCCATCAAGGGCGTCACCGAAGAAACCACCACCGGCGTCATGCGTCTCTACCAGATGCACACCGAAGGCAAGCTCGCCTTCCCTGCCATCAATGTGAACGACAGCGTGACGAAGTCGAAGTTCGACAACCTCTATGGCTGCCGGGAATCACTCGTGGATGCCATCAAGCGTGCCACCGATGTAATGGTCGCCGGCAAGGTCGCTCTCGTCGCTGGCTACGGCGACGTCGGCAAGGGTTCCGCCCAGGCCCTGCGTGCTCTCTCCGCTCAGGTGTGGGTCACCGAAGTCGATCCGATCTGTGCCCTGCAGGCTGCGATGGAAGGTTACCGCGTCGTCACCATGGAATACGCCGCCGACAAGGCCGACATCTTCGTCA
>DAOMFV010000084.1:0-23032 GCA_035430005.1 Gemmatales bacterium | reverse complement strand
CCTGCGGATCAACTGTTCAATCTCTCGACGCAGGAAGACAAACGACGGAGCGATGAAGAGATGATCCTGCATGCGGGAAGGATCGTAATCCGTTTCAATCACCACATTCGTAACGAACGGCTCTCGCTTCACATCTTTGGAGAAGAGGGAATTGGGAATCTCGCCTGTGGATGAAAGAATGCCGGCACCAAAGACTTTAACATCGTTATGTTCTTCCATCAGGCCGAACTCAATGCTGAACCAACTGAAACGCTTCAGAAGCAGCACATGCTTGGGGTTCTTGGTCGTGTAGGCTGCCTTGCCGATGAGTGTGAGAAGCTCGGCGTAGTCCTGGTTCATGAGCGGTGGCACGTGCCCCAGGCAGTCGTGAAGCATATCGGGTTCGGGGGTGAACTCCGGATGTGAGCCATGCCGAATGAACTGCGTCACGGGGAAGCCCCGTTCGGCGATGTAGCTGTAGAAGGTGCGATAAGCGATCGGTCCCTCAGCGGGAACCAGATGCATGTTGGTGACCTTCTTCACTTTTTCGCTCAAGATCTTGAGCTGAGGAATCTCATCCTCGCTGATCTTGAGCTCCCGCTTGGCTTTCATGTAGATGGAACAGGCATGCTTGATGTGCAGCTCTTCCAACTGTGGGCTGACTTCGCGCCAGATGCGAGTCTCTTCCGGTGTGTACTCGATCAGTGGCGGCCCCAGGTTCTGCAAACGATGGCGGCGGCACAGATCAAACAGGTACTTCCGCCGTTCGATATAGGCTAGATCATGCTCACCTGGATGGTTGGCTTCGAGTTCCAGGATTTCGGGATCAGCCGGTTCAATCATCTGCCGTGCGTCGATCTCGACGCCATATTCTGTCAGTGTCTCTTTCATGGTTCCACCCTGGGAGAGGATAGTACGCTGCTTAATGTACGCCGCGTAGGGCAGGTTGGTCAAGCGGGGGTGGGAGAGTTGTTCTCACGCTCCGTCATGAGGGTGCGGGGGCTTGACGTATTCCAACAACCATGACGATGGCATCTACCCTCCGCTCCATCACGCGGAGCATGATGGCAACTCTACTTCCCCTTCACGTCATAACACCAAATCTTATCTTGGTCACGCAGATACAACTTCCCATTCGCAATCACCGGATACACCCACGTTGACTTGCCGCTGAGTTCAGGCAACTTGAACCGGCTCACTTCCTGGTAACCCGTAGGCACAGCTTTTACCAGGCCCATGTTGCCTGTTTCGCTCAGCACATAGAGCAGGCCATCGGCATAAGTGACCGAACCTTTGCCGACGCTGCGGTCTTTCCATTTGATCTTGCCCGTAGCCCATTCCATGCAGACGAGGACGCCGCTGTCGAAGCCGTAGACATGCTCATCGACCAGCACGTAGCCGCCATGGTGGTTCTTGAAGTTCTTGTTGAAGTAGACTTCGCTGGCGGTGCCATCGGGCTTGAGGTCGAGGAGGGCACAGCCGGTGCCATAGTCGGAGCTGTAGAGAATCTTGCCGTTGGAATAAACGGGTGAGGAACAGTTCGCGGTGCCGTTAGCCATCTGATCGTAGCGCCACAGAAACTTGCCATCAGCCGCCTGTACGCCGATGGCTCCTTTGCTGGTGAAGGTGACGATCTGCTGTGTGTTGCCCACAGTAATCTGCTGGGGCGAAGCATAGCCAGCCTGCTCGGCTCCAGTAGAGTTGGGATCACGCGACCGCCAGATGGTTCTGCCACTGGTTTTATCGAGAGCCACCAGCGTAGCCCCGGTGCCGCCCGGGGTGACGATCACCCTGTCGCCCACGACCAGGGGTGATTCACTGATGCCCCAGCCGATGTTGTCTCCGCCAAACTCTTCGAGGATGTTCAGCTTCCATCGTTCGTTGCCGTTCTCTTGGCTCAGGCACTGCAGGTCGCCATTGGCCCCCAGGGCATAGAGAACATCGCCGTCCAGCGTCGGCGTGCAGCGTGGCCCATCGCCGAAACTGTTCATGAACTCCTTGCCGTTCTTCTTTGACCAGAGGAGCTTGCCGTCTTTCAACGAGTAGCAGAGGACGTACTGCCCATCCTTAAGTTGCCCCATCGTGAACAACTGGTCACCTTTGATCGACATCCCGGCTAGGGCTGCGCCGGCATCGCTGATCGTCCAGAGCAGCTTGGGGCCGCCTTCGGGCCATTTGTCGAGAAGGCCTTTTTCAGCCGACTTGCCATCCCGCGCCGTGCCTCGAAAGCCGGGCCAGTCATCGGCTTGGAGAACGGTACAGGCAGCTACAAGGCTGGCCAGACTGATGAAGAGACTGTGAATGCGATGCATGATCTTCTCGAAGTTCCAGAGGCTGATGGCATAGTATATCCTAGAATGCATCGATCAGTCTGTATGGAAAAGCACTCAGTTGCTAGAGAGGTCTTGTGATGTCGATTCGGATGTATTTCGTTTCGTTCGTTGCCCTCGTTCTCGTATCCTTCTCCAATGGTTTCGATGGTCCTGACAAGAATAACTGGTCACAGTGGCAGGGGCCACACCGTGATGCTATCTGCGCCGAAACCGGGCTGCTGGCCAAGTGGCCGGAGAAAGGACTGACGCTGCTCTATCAGCAAAAGGGCTTCGGCGATGGCTACAGCACCCCGGTTGTTCACAACGGCATCATCTACGGCATGAGCTGGCGTGGCACCAAGGGTTCGATGGTCGATGGCGTCTGGGCCTTCGATGAAGCCAACAAGAAAGAACTCTGGTTCGCCCCCATCGGCACGGCGGATGAAGCGATCAACTACAATCATGGGCCCCGTTCCTCGCCCACCATTGATGGCGACAAGATCTATGGGGTTACCGCTAACGGCGATCTGGGGTGTCTGGAACTGGCGACTGGCCGAGTGATCTGGAAGTCGAGCTACAAGACACAACTGGGCGGCAAGATGATGTCGGTCTGGGGGTTCAGCGAATCGGTGCTGGTCGATGGGGACAAAGTCATCGGCACTCCTGGCGGCGATGATAACACTCTGGTGGCCTTCAATAAAGAGAATGGTTCCATCCTCTGGAAGTCATCTATCAAAGAAGCCGGCGGGGCAGGGTACGCCAGCCCGATGATCATGACCATCAGCGGGACGAAGATATACGTCACCTGGCTGGGCAAGTGCATCGTCGGCGTCGATGCCCAGACTGGCAAAGAACTCTGGCGCAACGACAAAGTCGCCGGTAAGGTGGCCAACATCCCCACGCCAATCATCAAGGATGATCTGGTCTATTGCACCACCGGCTACACAGGGTACAACGGTGGCTCCGTCCTTCTACAGGTCGTTAAAGAGGGAGACAAGTTTGTTGCTAAGGAGAAATGGTATCTCGACGCCAAGGGTTTCATGAACCATCACGGTGGCGTCGTACTGGTTGACGGCTACCTGTATGGCGGCCACGGCCAGAACGATGGCCAACTTACCTGTATTGACTTTGCTACGGGGAAGGTCAAATATCGCAATCGAGGCCCAGGTAAAGGTTCCGCAGCCATTCTCTGTGCCGATGGCCATCTCTACTATCGCTATCAGGACGGCACGATGGCGTTGGTAAAGATCAACCCCGAAAAGGATGAAGTCGTCAGCAAGTTCACGCTGCCCTACGACAGCGGTAAACCCAGTTGGCCCCACCCGGTCATCTGCAACGGTAAACTCTACATCCGAGATATGGATGTGCTGATGTGCTTCGATGTGAAGGGGAAGTAGCAAAAAGAGCCTGAAGCGAAGCGAGGGTGAGGCATCACTTCCGCTTCCTCGCATAAGCCTCCGTCCTCACCTTCGTCACCTCCTCCGTGAGATACTTCAGCATTTCAGCCGGCTTCATGCTCAGCAACTTCTCCGGCGGAATAACCTCTCCCACGCAACAGCAAATAGAAGCCTTGTTCACCGGAAGCAGCAGCGGCGACCAGCTTGGCCATGCTTCATGGCAAGCCCAGGCATCGTACGCCCCGGCCACACCCACAGGCAGCACCGGTACCTTGGCACGGCGGATCAGTAGCACGATCCCCGCCATGAATTCCTTCATCTCACCATCGGGTGTGCGGGTGCCTTCGGGGAAAACGATTACGCCTTCACCCAACTCCAGCAACTGCAGCGCCGACTTGATGCCATCCAGACCGGTGCCATCCTGGTCGACCGGAAAGGCCCCTTGCATGCGAATCAGGTAGCCGCCGATCTTGTTGATGAACAACGTCTTGCGAGCCATATAGGTGACACGGCGATCGAGCGTGATGCCCACAATGGGTGGGTCCCAGTAACTCTCGTGATTGGCGATGATGAGCACCGGGCCGGTTTTGGGCATGCGGTGTTTGCCGAAGGTGCGGAAGGAGTTGCCGAAAACAAAGAGCAGACCGAAGAACCAAAGCCCCAGCTGGTGCCAGATGCGATGGGCGAGTGTGTTGGGGTTCATCCACACTTCTCCCGACACGTCTCGACTGCTTGCACGAGTTTCTCCACTACTTCTGCTTTGGTCATATTCGAGGAGTCTATCAATATCGCATCGTCGGGCTTACACAGCGGCGCGAAGGCTCGGCCACGATCCCGCTTGTCCCTTTGATTCAATTCATCTACCAGTTGTTGTGTCGTTTTGCTCCAGTCTTCTTGATGATGCAGGTCTTTGAGCCGTCGCTCGGCACGCACTTTGACATCAGCATCAATGTAGAACTTGCAATCAGCCTGGGGAAAGACAAATGAACCCTGGTCGCGCCCCTCTGCCACGAAGCTGCGGCCGGCGGTGAGGTACTGCTGAGCACGCTGACGGATGAACCCGGTGATGTGCTTGCGAACGATGGGCAGTTCGGCCCAGGTACTGCTCAAGTGCGACATCAGGTTGCCATCAATCTGGTGACTGACATCAGTGCCATTAAGATAGACATGATCTTCGTCTGCATCGATCTGCCACTCGGCCAGGCGGGATCCCAGTTGCTCTACGGTGGTCTGCTCATTGAACCCAGCTGCATGGGCCGCCAGAGCCAGGGCACGGTACATCGCCCCGGTGCGCAGCAGCGCGAACCCAAGCCGAGCCGCCAGGTCGCGGGCCGCCGAGGTCTTTCCCGAAGCACTGGTTCCATCAATCGTGATGATCATGCTCTCATGTTACCAATTCCGGCGTCAAAACAAGAAGAGTCGATGTTCTTGAAGATGTTCACTGGCCACTTTTTCCACGTCAGCCTAGAGTTTCCTAGCCAAGCTGCTTTCTTTCCTCTTCCAAGGAGTACGGTATGAATAGTCGTGTGTTAGCGTTAACTTTGTTAGTGCTCGGTTGTTATGGATTAGCTCAGGCCCAACCGCCCGAGATGCCCAAGCCCAGTGCCGAGCATGCCTATCTGAAGAAGACCGCAGGCGATTGGGACTGCACCATGAAGATGATGGGTATGGAGTTCAAGTGTACCCACAAAGTTGAAATGCTCGGCGACTTCTGGACCGTCGGCAAGTTCAACGGCGATCTGGGCGGCATGAAGTTCGAAGGCCGCGACAGTGGCGGCTGGGATCCCAGGAAGAAAATGTATGTGGGAACCTGGATCGACAGCATGTCACCTCACTCCATGACCCTTTATGGGAAGTATGATGATGCCACCAAAACGATGACCATGGAAGGCATGGGCGTCAATGGAGAAGGTAAAGATGCCAAGTTTAAGGAAGTCATCGTCTGGAAGAACGACAACGAATACACCTTCACCATGAGCGAAGAAAAAGACGGCAAGTTTGTGGAAGTCTTCACGATGGACTACAAACGCAGAAAGTAACACTATCGCTCAAAGAGCCTACGGGTTTATCCCGTAGGTTTTCTTACTGTGACTGCATATCGATCAACCCGCCGAACCGTCGTTCCCGTTTCCCAAAGTTGCGAACCGCCTGGAACAGCGCAAATCGATCGAAGTCGGGCCAGTAGGTGTCGGTGACGTAGAACTCAGCGTACGAAATCTGCCAGAGCAGGAAGTTGCTGATACGCATCTCGCCGGCGGTGCGGATCAACAGATCAGGGTCGGGTTGCCCGGCGGTGTAGAGCGATTGACTGATGCTCTCCTCGGTGATGTCGTCGGCCAACAGGTCGCCGGCCTTCACCTGCCTGGCCAGCTTCTTGACCGCATCGACAATTTCGACTCTGCTGCCATAGTTGATGGCCAGGCAGAGAGTCATGCCTTTGTTATGCCGGCTCAGTTCGATGTTGGTATCGAGTTCATGCAGCACGTCGTCAGGCAGCGGGTCACGCCGACCGATCATGGTGAAGCGAATGTCCTGATCGAGTATCTCCTGCCGTTCTTCGATGAGGAACTCCTTGAGCAGACCCATCAGGAAGTCAATCTCGGTCTGGGGCCGTTTCCAGTTCTCGGAACTGAGACAGTAGAGTGTCAGTTGATCCAGCCCCAAACGACAGCATTCTTCGACGACGATCCGAACGCTGTCAGCCCCCTGCCGATGCCCCACAGTACGCACTTCATCGCGCTGCCCCGCCCAGCGGCCGTTACCATCCATGATGATGGCAATGTGACGAGGAATCTTCTCCGGGTTCAGCCCGAAGTGGGTCAGTTCGTCAGGAGTGTAGCGAGGCTTTGTTGGCATGATTCCTGAAACGGTCATTCAGTTGTGCCACACTCCGGCGTGAGTACACGCCGGAGTGTGGCACAGGTTTCGATCAACACAATATGGTTTGATCACGATCAGGACCGACCGAAACAAGTGAAACAGGCAGGCCGACGGCGCCGCTGATGGCATCGATATATCGCCGGGCAGCGGGTGGCAGGTCGTTGAGCTTGCGAACCTTGCTGATGTCTTCCTTCCAGCCGGGGATCGTTGTGTAGATCGGCTGACAGCGTCCGAGTACCTGGGCATCGCTGGGGAAGTGATCGAGTCGGTGACCATCCACGTCGTAAGCGGTGCAGACCTTCACTTCGTCCAAGCCGCTGAGCACGTCAAGAAGCATGAGGGAGATGGAATCAGCATCGCTGAGGGCGGCAGTGTAGCGAACTGCCACCGCATCGAACCAGCCGCAGCGGCGGGGGCGACCGGTAACAGTTCCATACTCTTTGCCCACTTTGCGAATCTGTTCGCCGATGGCGTCGGTGAGTTCAGTAGGGAAGGGGCCACCACCAACACGAGTAGTGTAGGCCTTGACGACACCAAGCACCTTAGTTAATCGACGGGCCGGAACACCGGCGCTGCCGATGCCTGCTGCGGTGCTGGAGGAACTGGTTACGTAGGGGAAAGTGCCATGATCGAGGTCCAGCAGGCTACCTTGGGCGGCTTCAAAGAGAATGGTGTCCTTGGTAGCCAGTGCATGGTGCAGTAATTCGGTGGTATCGGTGATATGCCCGCGTAAATAGTCACCGTAACAGATGTACTCATCAGCCAGCTTGTTGGCATCGAAGACAGCAGTGGAGCCTAGAGCCTGCAGAATCTTGTTCTTGACCGGCACGATCCGGCTGAGCCGTTCCCTCAGCCACTCGGGCTGTAGCAGTTCACCGACACGGATAGCATAAGTGCGGCCAGCCTTGTCAGAATAGCAAGGCCCGATACCCCGGCCCGTGGTGCCGATCGGCTTGGCTGCCAGACCTTCGTGGGCTGCTTCCTCGGCCATGTGGTAGGGGAAGATGACATGGGCACGGTCGCTGAGTTTCAGGTTTTGCCCGGTGATGGAGACACCAGCCTGGCGAAGATTGGTCACTTCCTCGATGAAACGGGGCGGGTAGACCACCACGCCGTTGGCGATGACCGCCGTCTTGTCAGGACGCAGTACCCCGGCAGGGAGCAGGGACAACTTGAACACCTTGTCGCCATGTACAATAGTGTGGCCGGCGTTGGACCCGCCATTGTAACGCACAATGATCCGGTGCTTTTCAGCCAGGAGATCGACGATCTTTCCCTTGGCTTCATCGCCCCATTGCAAGCCAACCACGCATACGATAGATGACATCAAGTAAGTCCTGAGTGCTGAGTGAGACTTGTACGTTCTATGCCGACTCAAAGTGATCGCCTACCATCTCTTCCGACGGGGGATGGCTTGACCGGGAGACTCAGGGCGGGTATGGTCGAACGTAGGGTGGGAAACATCCTCTTCGATATGGCTAGTTAGTAGGCCGACTGTAACGATTATGACGTGGCAGGCACTGGAGATTGCATCATGAAGCGTATCGGACCCCTTTTGGCAATATTTGCCTGCACGACCGTGGTCGCCATCGCTCAACAACCACCATCCGGTCAATCCGTTCCACCGGTAGGTGTGGGGTTCAATGAACGAGTGGTCGAAAAGCTCGCTAGCCCCGAAGACCGTGAAGCCAACATCTGGATGCTCGATTTTCACTTCAAGGATCCCCGCGCGATGCGCGTCGAAGTTCCCGGCAAGGGCACCAAGGTGGTCTGGTATCTGTGGTATCAGGTTTCCAACGCCACCGGCGAAGCCCGTAACTTCAATCCCCGCTTCTTATGGGTCTGCCACGATGAAAACACCTTTCATAACGATCAGGTGTTTCACACCATTCAAAAAGAAATCATCAAGAAAGAGGACGAGCAGAATATCCTCAACATCCAGAACTCCTGGACCATCAGCAAAAAGCCCATCGAGTTCAGCAAAGAATTCGACAACAATGGCAACCGCATCGCCTTCCCGCTGCGGACGACCGGCGTAGCTATGTGGGATGACATCAACCCCAAGTCAACACAGTTCAGCATCCTCGTGTTCGGTCTCTCCAATGGCTTCACCAAAGTCGATGGTCCCGATGGCAAGGAAATCGTCCGAGTGAAGACGCTACAACTCAACTTCAAACGCATCGGCGACGACGACAACCTGAAAGCTGATCAGGTGAAGTTCGTCAACTACAAGTGGATCTACGCCACCACACCGGAACCGCTGCCGGTGATTACTGAGAAGAAGTAGTATTTAGTAAGGGTTCGCAACTACTACCCAAGACTGAAGAACTTTTTGCATCATGCGACGTAAGTCCTTAATTGTGCCTGACGTTTGAGCGCGGTCAGGATGAGTTTGGCTTGCACAAATCGATGGACTCGTCGGTGTCCGCGCACCCAGGCGGGGAGGCAGGCTAATCCACCTCCCCAATTGGTTAGGTGGGCAAAGGTCCGTTCGATGTCATCGCGTCGATGCATCAGTGCTTGACCAAAGTTATTGAAAGGTGCTTCTAGCAACTCTTTCGATCTTAATCGACCCAGCGCATGCTGACGATGCCCCAATCCTTTGCCTCTCCCCAAAGGCCGCGGCGACACCAGTTGCAGATTTCCACTCTGATCACAGATGGCATGCAGCTTGTTGGAATCGTAGTGACCGTCAGCCGCTAGATAACCTTGCACTGGTGCGGTCTTGAGCATGCGTACCGCCATCACCCGTTCGTCCTTGTTCATGGGAGCGATCCGCCACGCTGCCACCGAGCCATCAAGCCCATGAATCAGGTGCAATTTGTAGCCTTTGGCTTTGCACTGTGCTGCTTGACCGTACCCCGCCTGTCGATCCTTGGAGCAACCGCCGATCACCATCGATTTCCCGTCAATGATCCAATAGAGGTTCGGCCTGGCCGGTGCGATCACGCGATCTTCCAACTGCTTGAGCAACGCCAGCACAGGGTGTGAACGCAACCGACGCGACATGGTGGTGTTGGAAGGCAGCGGACGTTTCCGCAGATGCAGCGGCCAATGGATTCGCTGACAAGCCCACGACACGGGTCGGTCGTGGACCGCCGCCCAGTAATAGACTTTGATAATGTCAGCAGAGCTGAATCGGAAACGGGTGGGTTTTACCTTCTTGCAGAGTTCAGCAAGAATGGTCACAATAGTATTCCAGAGTTGGTGCTCCATGATCGGCTCCGAAGGTGGTACTTCAGGTGCCTATTGTGGAGCCCAACTTGTTGTCGCGCAAGACCTTTCAGCTCGATGCGCAAAAAGTTCTGAAGTCTTGGGTTCTTTTCTTTAAATGCGGCAATCGCGTTACTCAAGGTTGATCTTGCTTTGCCAGTTGAATGTCCAAAGCTTGCGATTCAAGCCAGGAATTGAGCATGCGTTTGGCTTGAAGTATCGGTTCATTGTTGTCGGAGTATTCCAAGTATTCAATCATCGAGGGAAGCTCGCTGCCTAAGAACTCATAGAAGTTGTTGGCGATCTTGCTTACTCCAAGCACCGTGCAGCGATCCTCCCCAACGCTAACGTGATAAATACATTGTTCGCAATCTAAACTCTTTTCTTCTCGATCCCAACAATAACAGTCTCCATCGTGTCCAGAGTTAAAGATAATGTATTTCTCAGGTAGTCCATCCTCTTCGTGCCAATATCGATTTTGGCAAAGGATATGCCCTCGTTCATCAAAATCATCTCCAAGGGTCCAAAGATCTAGCCCATTTGGCGTTTCACTCGCATAACGGATATACAGTTCAGGAATCGTTACACCTGTTACTGCTTGAATGTGAGCAATACTGTCAGTAGTGGGTGACTTGTTGTTAAGCTTAAAGCGGGATGCCTGCGAGCATATCCCCAGCAACTGGAATATTAGTTCAATTGGCAGTAGTGGCTTATCCTGGTTCATAATAAAGATGGATGCTCATTCCATAGCTCGGGTTCACTTTCCCAAAACCACTTTAGCTATTGCCTCCCATTCCTGCTGCAATGTTCCCTGAAACACCGACCGCCCGGCACTGCCGTACCAATACCTGGCATTGCCCATATCCCCTTCCTTGCGGTGCAGATAGGCGTGCATCAAAGATCCAAGATCAGAATGATCATCCTGGGCGCAGTTATGTGCCGCTTCCCAATCACCCTGAGCATCGTGCCAGAGGGCCTGCACAATGAGGGAGAGGTGGGTAGGAGCATTCGCTAGTGTTCGTAGTGATTCAGGCGTCATGACATCAAGTAACCAGTTGACCTGATTGGTCTTTGTCTCCTTTGTGGTTCAAATACTAACCACAAAGGCAAAAAGGATCACAAAGGAGTAATGGTAGCACTACACCCGCTCCACCTTCGTCCACTTCCCACTCTTAGCCGAATCTAGCACCGCATCACACACAAACTGTGTCCGCAGCGCATCACGGAAGTCAGGCTGGGCCGGCTTGCCCTTCGCCAGGCCTTCGCAGAAGTCTGCCACCTGATGCACGAATGAATGTTCATACCCAATCTGCAAACCTGGCACCCACCAGTGGCCGATGTAGGGGTGGTCGCCATCGCTGACGTGGACATTGTGCCAGCCACGGGTCTTGCTTTCATCCCGGTGATCGAAGTACTGCAACCGGTGCAGGTCATGCAGATCCCAGGCGATGGAGGCATGCTCGCCATTGATCTCAAAGGTGTAAAGAGCCTTGTGGCCGCGGGCATAGCGGGTTGATTCAAACGTCGCCAATGACCCATTCTCAAATCGGCACAGAAAGGCGCAGGCGTCGTCGATGCCCACCTTTTCCTTCTTGCCGGTAAGGTTGTGCTGCCGCTCTTTCACGAATGTTTCAGTCATGGCACTGACCGTATCGATGTCGCCATTGAGCCAGAGGGCGGTATCGATGCAGTGGGCAAGCAGGTCACCCGTCACGCCGCTACCGGCAGCACCGACATCGAGCCGCCAGAGGCCATTGCCGCCTTGGGGCAAATCGGGACTAATCGTCCAGTCCTGCAGGAACTTGGCCCGATAGTGGAAGATGCGGCCCAGCTTGCCCTCATCAATGAGTTGCTTAGCCAGCGTCACCGCAGGTACACGGCGATAGTTGTACCAAACCATGTTGGGCACCTTGGCCTTCTCGATAGCTGCCACCATCTCGCGCCCTTCGGGACCATTCATCGAAAGAGGCTTCTCACACAGAATCATCTTGCCGTTAGCTGCTGCTGCCAGGGCTATCTCTTTGTGGGTGTTGTTAGGAGTGCAGATGTCGATGGCATCAATGTCCTTCCGTTCGACGAGTTTCCGCCAATCGGTCTCGATGCTGGCATAGCCCCACTTCTCTGCAAACGCCTTGATGGCAGCTTCATTACGAGCACAAGCAGCTTGCAGCACGGGCTTTCGTTCCAGATCGAAGAAGTTAGCCACCTTACGGTAAGCGTTCGAGTGAGCCCGACCCATGAAGCCATAACCGATCATGCCGATGCGAAGGGGTTGTCCAGCCATTGTGTATGCCTTGTTCCTAGAGTGCGTTGGGAGGGCGAGGCTCTTGCCGAGCCGTCGGCTAAGGTTCGACCCTGTTCACTTATGTTACGACCGATTCAAAACCATCTTGCCGTCGATGTCAACGATGTTGTCTGCAAATCTGACCAAATCCAGCTAGAATGATGTTATTCATAGTCGGCGAGGTAACCATACCCTCCTGCGTATTACATCCAGATGATGCTACCGATCCATTTCATCGAGGTGTTACATGTTGTCGTTCATGCTTATTGCGCTAATCTCAGATCAGCCTGCCGATTTCATTATCGCCGCTCCGGAGTTTGCCAAAGCCACCGAATGGATCAACAGCAAACCCCTTAAGCTCGCTGATCTCAAGGGCAAGGTCGTCGTCGTTCACTTCTTTGCCTTTAACTGCTTCAACTGCAAGCACAACTACCCCTGGTACAAAGAGGTACAGGAAAAGTACAAGGATTCCGAGATTGTCATTATCGGCATCCATACGCCGGAATTGACCTCGGAATACAACATCGAATCGCTGAAGAAGCAACTGACTCAAAACAAGCTGACACATCCTGTGCTGGTGGATAACGACTACGCAAATTGGAAACTCTACGACAACCGCGTATGGCCCTGCATTTACTTGATCGACAAGAAAGGCAACGCCCGCTTCCGCTGGGATGGCGAACTCGAATGGCAGGGCGCAGGCGGCGGCAAGATCTTGCACGAGAAGATCAAGCAGTTAAAGGGCGAGAAGTAACAGGCTTCCTCAACTCAATCACTACATACCGGCTCCATGATCCCATCGATGGCCAACGTCGTATAAGCGACTTATCCCAACGATCCATCGCCCCCAGAAACGGAAATGTCCGCCAGGCCCGTCGGATCATGCCAAGCAGTTGCACATGCTCGATAACTAGATCGGGAAATACACTTTTCAACACTTCTACATCGAGTGCCTCTAACGGCATCTCATCCGGTGTTCGTTCCTTACCGGGATAGGGCAACCGCCGACGGGCCCAGCGGAGTAGAGGATTGCCGCCCCATGGCTCGCAGAAGACAGCGACCCCACCGGGCTGAAGGATACGATGAATCTCCAGCGCTGCCTGTTCAATGTTCAAATGATGCAAGATAGCTACGCCCCAGATGGCGTCCATGCTGGCATCGGCGAGCGGGAGCCGGGCTCCATCAGCGAGCAGCCCCTGAATGCGAATGCCGTTGGCCTTGGCTCTCGCTACTGCTTCATGCACATAGCCCGCTGACAAATCAAAGACGACAACCTCAGCGCCCATCTGGGCCAGACAGGTAGCAGCCATGCCGTGGCCACATCCGAAGTCGAGCACTCGCTTCCCTACAATGGTTCCCAACTTCTTCAGGGCCGGCCTCACCCACGGTTCATGATCAAGGTATTCCTGAGGCACAAAACGCAACCGGGCTGGATCGTTCTCCCAACCCTGGCGGCGCTCGGCAGCCTGTGCATCATGAAACGCCTGCTCGTGTTGGAGCCGATCATCCATGAGGGGTTACTTCAGTTCCTTGAAGACGATATTCTTGAAATAGACATCCATGGCTGCTCCGCCATGAATCTGGAAGGCAATGATGCCTTTGTCGGGCATCTTAGCGAACTCGCCATCGAGCATAGTGGTGCCGTTGATCTTGATGACGACACGCTTGCCCTGGCAAAGAATATGGTAGTCGTTGAACTCGTTGACCTTCACCACCTTCTTGACGAGAGCAGCATCAGAAGCCTTCATCATTCCGCCAAAACGTTCGCCATACAGGCTCCCCCAATAGGCTTGTCCCATGTCGCACTGTGGGCCTGCCACGACAAACTTCTTTGGATCATCGATCTTGGATCGGATCTGCACGCCGCTGTTGCCCGCCTCGTTGAGCCTGACTTGTAGTGTCAGTTCAAAGTCGGTGTATTCTTTGTCGCTGCACAGGAAGGTATTGAAGTTAATGCCCTTGGGCTGGGTGGTGCCATGAATCATCCCATCCTGGACAGACCAGTGCTCGGTCAGCCCTTTCCAGCCGGCGAGGTCTTTGGTGTTGAAGAAGTCCTGTGCCTGGGTGAAGTCACAACAGAGTAACAGGCTCAGCAAACTCAGCATCCGCATGGTTGATTCTCCAGGTTGTCGGTGAGGGTCAATCGTCAGTGTCAATTCTTGGCTCTAGCTACTGGCTCCAAGCTACTATCTGCTAACTCCTAGAATATCCGCATGTGGCACCATTCTAAGGCACAAGCTGGCGAGGGAACAGCAGGGATTTCGCAGAACATTCAGGTTGGCGTTCCCCAAGCGGTTCTGGCAGCGTTCGGATGGCTTACCCCGCGTACACAGGTGTTTGCGGCGCAGCCCGGTTTCTCCGGGGCCTTAGTCTGGAAGATCACGCATCAAGAACGTTCATTCGCCCTGAAACGCTGGCCGGTCGGGCAACCGCCATATTGTGATTTACAGACCATTCATCAATTGATGCTACAGGCTCGCCAAGCGAGGTTGGATGTTGTTCCCGAAGTGCAACGAACCATCCATCGCGACAGCGTGCTAACCTATGGTGGAGTACTCTGGGATGCCTGTACTTGGCAGCCGGGGCAGTCGGACTCCCAACCTAGCGAGGGCCGTTTGAAATCAGCGATGGCTCTATTGTCCAGACTTCATGCCCTTTGGCGCACTCAGAACGAACGACGGATCGGGGTCTGCCCAGCTGTTCTGCTTCAGCATCGCCGACTGGACGAATGGGCAGATTGCGAGTTAGGACTGCTGAATAGGAAGATTCCTTCAACGGGGCTCTTTCGTGAGGCGATGAATCTCTTTGAACATCATCGAACCCATGCCCTACAACGCCTCGCCCCTTGGCTCAACCGTCGATTCTCTCTTCAACCCTGCCTGGGAGATATCTGGGCTGACCACGTTCTCTTCGAAGGTGACGACGTCACCGGTCTGATCGATTTTGGCGGCGTCCGCTACGATCATCCCGCGCAAGACCTTGCCCGGCTCATCGGCTCCTATTCTCAGGGCAATGCTGTTCGCAGGCAACTAGCCCTGTCGTATTACTCTCCGATGACCTCAGAAATGGAACAACTCTCGATTTTGTTGGATGAAACCGGCGCCATTGTCGGTCTAGGTAATTGGCTACGCTGGTTGATACTCGAAGGACGCAGCTTTGCGGACGATTCACGTGTTATCACTCGTTTGCGACAACTGGTGAGCCGAATAAGTCAATGATTTCGTTCTCATAGATGCGAAGAATACTGAACATCATCTGCACTTTACTCGATGAACCTTATATCACTTTATCGATACTGCTGAGCTAATACATGAATCCAGGTCGCATGGAACGAGTAATGAAGAATCGGAAACGGCGAGTCAGGAAGAACAGCCCGATTGCGGAGAACATCATTCATACCTGGGTGGGTGAAGCACAGTTCAATCGAGGTATGCAGTATGTCCAACAAGGCTTGGTTCATTATACTTTTCGTCGTGGTTACGAAATAACTGCCTTTTGCGATGGAAGAACCGATTCAAATCAGCGCTATCAAGTTCGTGCCACAGTCGTCGAAGGCAAAATTGAGGAAGCGTTTTGTACGTGTTCCATCGGAAAACATGGAGTCTGCCCTCATATTGCCGCAATGCTCGTGACCTATTCCCGCCAGCCGGAACTATTCAAAGAGATAAGTCTGCTCAATTGGTTCAAAGGGTTACTCGGCATGAATCGTTGAGAAGGCGTTGTAAACCCCATCTATCTTACATCTTCATGATTCTTCCACATTTGGGATGACAACCGGAAGTTCCTTGTTACAATTTGCTGCAAGGGAGTCCTTTCACCAGTCGCAGGGAGTTCGGCCATGTCAATCGTCATGGAACGGGAAGTGACTATCTCCAGTGATGGTCGTATCGAACTACAAGCCCTCGAATCTTTGGCAGGAGCCAAAGCTCACATCGTGGTGATGCTGGGCGATCCTTCGCCTGATCGGCCTCAGATGGCTGAGCAACTCGACAGCTATTCCGATTCGTCGCTCTACCCTGTCTACACATCGAGCGTGCCTCAGTAATGCCCTTGTTGGAAGAAGTGCTACAGAAGTGCCGGGCTGCGAAGAGGCCGGCCTTTATTCCATTCATCACCGCCGGCGACCCGTCTCTGGAGAAGACCGGCCAGGTGATTGATGCCCTCATTACTGCCGGTGCCGATGTTATTGAAATCGGCATTCCCTACAGCGATCCCCTCGCTGACGGCACCGTCATTCAAGCCAGCTACGCTCGTGCCCTCAATGCCAAGACGAAGCTGGCGGACATCTTCACCCATGCTGCCCAGTGGACGCAGAAGCACAAGACCACACCCTTTCTGGCGATGGTCAGTTACAGTATCGTCTTCCGCATGGGTGTTGAGCATTTCCTGGAAGCTGCCCATCAAGCAGGTTTCACAGGGTTGATTATTCCTGATCTTCCCAACGAAGAAGCAGTAACGATCGCTCCCCAGGTTGCTGCCCGGCAACTCGCCCTCATTCAATTGGTGACCCCCACGACCTCGAAAGAACGGGCAGCGAAGATCACTAAGACCTCAACAGGTTTCCTCTACGTCGTCATCGTCACCGGCATCACCGGGGCCCGAACGGCACTGCCCACGCAGATAACCAATCAACTGGCTGAACTTCGCAACCTTACCACGCTACCCCTCTGCGTAGGCTTCGGCATCAGCACGAAAGAGCATGTGCAATTACTGAAGCCCCACGTCGATGGCCTCATCGTAGGCAGCGCCCTGGTCAAATGCCTCGAAGGCGACCAGCCGTTTGAGAAGAAGCTATTTGCCATCAGTACATTAGCTAAGCAAATGACAGCCTGAAGCGCTAGCGAGGGGCGCGTGCAATCTCAAGGTCCACCCTCGCTTGGGCTTCAGGCTGTCATCGTCAGGTTCCTAGATCATGCAACTCATCGAAATGAGCAAGCGTGGCCTCTATTGCTCCATCGGCGATTTCTATATCGATCCATGGCGGGCGGTCGATCGCGCTATTGTTACCCATGCCCATAGCGATCATGCCCGGCGTGGCGCTGTTTCCTACCTCGTCCCCACCGATGGCGTCGGTCTACTCAAGCATCGTCTCGGTCAGGATATCCAGGTGCAGGGCGTGCAGTATGGCGAAGCCATCAATATGCATGGCGTGAAAGTCAGCCTGCATCCCGCAGGCCACATACTTGGTTCCTGCATGGTGCGTGTCGAATATCAAGGCATCGTGTGGGTGTTCTCAGGCGACTACAAGACTCAAACTGACCCTACCTGCCGCACGATGGAGCCGATCAAGTGCCATGTCTTCATCAGTGAATCGACGTTTGGTTTGCCCATCTACCGTTGGTCGCCCACTGACGTGGTGATGAACGACCTGCATCGTTGGTGGAAGTTCAACCAGGAACATCAGCAGTGCAGCGTCATTTTCGGGTATTCACTGGGCAAGGCTCAACGCATCCTGGCCAGTTTGCGACCGGAGTTGGGCCCTATCGGTATTCATGGTGCGGTTCAGGCTTTGCTCCCCTACTACGAAGAATTCGGCGTTCCGTTTCCGCCCTATGAGTTGATTGACACCAAAGACAAAGCCCAACTGGAACGATTTAAGCAGGGGGGGCTGATCATTGCTCCGCCTTCCGCCAACGGCACCCCCTGGCTGGCGAAGTTTAGCGACTGTGCCACCGCCAGCGCCTCGGGCTGGATGACGATTCGTGGGCCGAAGCGGCGTGCCAACGTCGAAACTGGTTTTGTGCTGTCCGACCATGCCGACTGGCCCGGGCTTTTGAATACCATCCATGCCACCGGAGCCGAGCGCATCGGTGTCACACATGGTTACGTCTCCACCCTCGTCCGCTATTTGCGGGAAAAAGGCCTCGATGCGTTCGCTATCGATACTCAATTCAAGGGCGACGCAGCGGAGGAGTAAGAACTTCTCATTTGTGACCGTGCCACTGCCTGGCAGCGAAATGACTGTCTTGCGAAGCGCATACTTACCCCTGCCGCTGTCACGCAGTGGCACAGTCCCCGCCGGGAGCGAGGAAAGCATGATAACTTCCAGTACATTACATTGATAAGACACAACATTGGAGATGGGCATGGCTGGCGAACTGGTTTTGGTGACGGGTGGATCGGGGTTCATTGGCACCCACTGCATTCTGCAACTACTCGAAGTAGGCTTTCGGGTGCGGACGACGGTGCGTTCACTCACTCGTGAGCCGGAAGTTCGGGCCATGCTCAAGACGGGCGGCGCTGAACCGGGCGACAAGCTCTCGTTTGTTGCTGCTGATCTCTCCTCCGATGCAGGCTGGCCCGAAGCGGTGGCAGGCTGTCAATTCGTGTTGCACGTCGCCTCGCCATTTCCTCCCGGAGTTCCAAAACACGAGAATGACCTGATCATCCCAGCCCGTGACGGGGCGCTGCGACTGTTGCGTGCTGCGCGAGATGCCAAGGTCAAACGTGTGGTGATGACCTCGTCCTTCGCCGCTATCGGCTACAGTTCCATTCCTCCGGTTCGTCCCTTTAACGAAGAGAATTGGACCAATACCGAAGGCAGTGCCGGCAGCGCCTATGTCAAATCGAAGACCCTGGCGGAGCGGGCGGCATGGAACTTCATGGCAACTGCTGACAACAAAATGGAACTGGCAGTCGTGAATCCCGTTGGCGTCTTTGGGCCGGTGCTGGGACCCGACTATGCTACATCAATCCTGCTGATCCAGAAGCTCATGAACGGTGCGATGCCGGGCTGCCCCAAGCTTAACTTTGGCATCGTGGATGTGCGTGACGTGGCTGATCTACACCTGCGGGCCATGACCAACCCCGCCGCCAAGGGTGAACGATTCCTGGCTGTTGCCGGCGACTTCATGACCATACAACAGATCGCTCAGGTGCTGAAAACTCGCCTCGGTGATGCTGCCCGACGAGTCCCGACTAGAGTGCTGCCTAACTGGCTCGTACATCTAGTCTCGATGTTCGACCCCACGGTGGCGCTTATCACGCCGGAACTGGGTAAGTACAAGAACGCCACCAATGAAAAGGCCAAACGCCTGCTTGGCTGGGAACCACGCTCCAATGAAGAGGCCATCGTCGCCACCGCGGAAAGCCTGATGAAGCTGGGGTTGCTTCGAGACTCAAAGAAGGCAGGATGAAGCAGAGGCTATACAGCCATCGCGTCGAGAGCTTCCTCCCGATCCTGATAGATGGCCCACAGCGTATCCAGAGCGGTGAGCTTGAGCAGTTCCCTCGCACGTTCGCTTGCGCCGCAGAGAACCATTTCGTTCCCCTGCTGCTTCACAAGCTTATGACAGCGCAGGAGTAGTGAGAGAAACACCGAACCAAAGTAGGCAACCTGGCTGAGATCGACGATCACGCCATTGGCCGGCTCTTTCTTAAGAGGCTGTAGCACAATGTCAGCGGCTTGCTCAATCAGGTCCCACTGCATCGCTTCGACATCAGCGGTGGGAACAATGATGGCAATGTCGCCGTGACGTTCAATCTGAATGAAGGCAGGCCCGGCACTGGTCCCTCCAGTCCCCTTAGAGCCTATCGGTGCTGTCATACCCATGTCTCCATTACTTTGAGTTGCCCTCATCGTAGGGGCGAATCCTTCCGAACGCAAGCCTGTTTATTCTTCGTTTTCAAAACGGGTCGGTTTCGCCGCTTCGCTCGAGGGGCAGAATGTTCGGTTCCGAAGGGTGGTTCAGAACCTATATCCGGGTTGGTGCGTATTATGTATAACGAAGAATAACCTTTGCCTTTTTGCCCCGGTCTCCGACAGGGTTCAGTAATGCATCTTCCGAAGTACAGTTTGCTCTTGTTTCTGACGTTGCTCGTCGGGTGTTCGTCGAATGGCGTGGTTACTGGCACTCCGGCTTCTGCATCACCCTGGAAATCGACCGGGAAAGTCAAAGTTCTCACTTCCATCGTGCCGGTCTATTGCCTGACCAAGATGATTGCCGGCGATGAAGCTGAAGTGCTGTGCCTGATGACCAGCCATGGCCCACATGACTATGCCCCAACCCACGACGATGTCAAGATGCTTGCCCAAGCAGACATCTTTTGCGTCGTCGGGCTGGGGCTGGAGGAATTTCTGCGTGATATGGTCAAGAATGCCGATAACCGGAATCTCAAAGTAGTACGAACCGGCCTGGAAATGCCCAGCGAACTGCGGATTGATGGCGATACCAGGGAGCATTATCATGGCGACAAGCTCGTCAAGCATGGCTCCATCGATCCCCACATCTGGCTCGGCATGGACGAGGCCGGTT
This sequence comes from Gemmatales bacterium, assembly GCA_035430005.1. GTDB lineage: Bacteria > Planctomycetota > Planctomycetia > Gemmatales > HRBIN36 > JAEUIE01. Next base: position 2,712 of record DAOMFV010000084.1, on the reverse strand, counting down.
ACATGGTTGATGGTATCTCACTGGCTCTGATTGATCGAGATCCCAAAAATGCTGGAGTTTACAAGAAGCGAACCGTCGAATTGAAAGAGAAGCTGAAGGCCCTCAAGACCAAAGGTACCGAACAACTGAAGAACGCCAAGGGTGGCCTCATCACCTTCCACGATTCGTTCCGCTACTTCAGCCGTTGCTTTGGAATTAACATCGCCGGAACGATTCGTGATGTAAAGGGCGATCAACCGCTAAGTCCCGCTGCCCTGCGTGAACAGGCCGAGGAGTTCAAAAAGAAGGGCGTCAAAGTCATCGGTGTCGAGCCCCAGTTCCCCCGTGGCGTGGCGGAGAACCTGGCCAAGGAGATCGATACCAAGAATGCCAAGATCATCGATCTCGATCCGATTGAGACCGGCCCCACGCTGCCCGGCTCGCCTTACCAGGTAAATCCGAACTACTACTTCGAAAAGATCGAACAGAATCTCCGCAACCTGCAAAAAGCCTACGAATGAGCCTGGTTCAACCATCTCCTGCCGCAACCGCTGATCAGAGCAAAGGCCCTGCGCCCCTCTTGATTGTCGATCATCTCACCGTTGAACTTGGCGGCAAAACGATCTTGAAGAACCTCTCGGCCCGCATTCCCCGGGGCAAAATCTCGGCCCTCATCGGTCTGAATGGTTCAGGCAAGACTACGTTCCTCAAAGCCCTCCTCAAGGAAGTAGCCTACACCGGCAAAGTGCAATGGCGCTGCGGGCACGATCATTCCAAAACCTATCCGCACATGATCGGCTACGTGCCGCAGCGGTTGCAGTTTGATCTCAATCAACCGTTGACCGTTGTGGAACTGCTCGCACTTAGTCTGCAGCGTCGCCCTCTGTTCCTGGGCATCAGCAAAGCCCATCGCCAGCGGGCCATCAAGATGCTACAGCAGGTGCATGCCGAGCAGCTGATTGATGTCCCGGTCGGCGGCCTCTCCGGCGGCCAACTGCAACGAGTGTTGCTGGCCCTGGCTTTGGAACCGACACCAGAACTGTTACTTCTCGATGAACCGGCTCAAGGGATTGATTTCAACAGCCAGAACGATTTCTACGATCTGATCGCTCATGTCAACGAGCAGACCCATATCACGATGATCCTGGTTTCCCACGAGTTAAGCGTGGTCAGCAAATATGCCCACCGGGTCTTCTGCATGAAAGACGGTGCCATCCTCTGTGAAGGTTCCGGCCAGGAGATTATTACTGGGGAAATGATCAAACAGATCTACGGAGCTGATGCCGGCGTGTATGCTCATCAGCATTGAGAGTTGCCATCACGCTCCGCGTGATGGGGCGGCGACATTACCATTCAATTTGACTTCGAAACTGGCAGCAGCTCTCCGCTCCCTCACGCGGAGCGTGAGGGCAACTCTAAACGAAGATAGCACGGTCGAAGACCGTGCCATCTTGGAGAGTGAATTATCGAAAGCGTCGATTAATAACGGTTGCCGCCACGGCCACCACCGCCGCCGCCGTAACCACCACGGCCACCACCACCGCCACGGCCACCTTCGGGCTTGGGGCGTGCTTCGTTGACCGTCAGGGAGCGGCCATTCGATTCCTGACCATTGAGGCCAGTGATGGCTGCCTGAGCTTCTTGATCAGTTTTCATTTCCACGAAGCCGAAGCCCTTGGAACGATTAGTATCTCGGTCCATGATGATCTGTGCAGATTCCACGGTGCCGAACGGCTCAAACAACTTGGCCAATGCACTGTCGTTGAGGTCATAGCTCAGGTTGCCGACGTACAACTTCTTACCCATAACAGACTCCTCTGATGTCCACACCAGATTTCTTCGAAGCGGAAGGCATCAGGGATGTAGATCGTTGAAAATAGTCTATCAAAAGGAAAACCTCCGGCGAGGTTTTTTGGCCAACCGAGAATGATAAACAGTCCTACTTACTCCTTCTTGCCCCATTTTGACTTGATCGCTTCCACCTCCGTGGACTTACCCATGGCCTCGTAACTGGCAACTAAATCTTTGATAGCCTGGCTGCGGATGTTGCCCAGCGCTGCACCATGGGGTTCTGCCAGCCTGACGGCTTCCTCCAGCATTTTTACGGCCTGGGCATGATCTTTCTTCAAAACCAGCACGTGGCCATAGGTAGCCCGGACCATCGCCTGCATCTGATGGTTGCTTTCAAGTTGTGCCTGCACTCCCTGCAACAGTTCCTGAGCGTAAACGGTCGCAGGCTCCAACATTCCCCGCTCTGCAGCCAAACTGGCCAGGCCGTCAAGTAACTTCAAAACGATGGGGTGCTTTAGTTTCTTCTTTTGCGCAGCTTGCCAGGCATCTTCGAGGAATTTCTGGGCTTCATCGAGCCGCCCCATCTCCCGGAGCAGCCCGGCATAGTTACCCTGATAGGCAAGAGTATCGGGGTGAGCCGGGCCGTTCACTTGTTTCGAGGCAACAGCCACCTGTTTCATAAACGGTTCCGCTTCCTCCGGCCGATTGAGCGAACGGAGCGACGTCGCCAGATTGTTCATCACCAGAATGGTGTAGGGATGAGTCGTTGTCAGGTGTTTCTCACATTCCGCCAGGCATTCACGCTGTAGTTGTTCCGCTTCTTGTACCTTGCCGGCCTTGAACAGGAGGAAGGCGTAGTTAGAAAAGGTGTGTAGCAATTCATCATTGCCCGGCGGGCGAGTACCCCTCAGCCCGTCAAGCATTTCCCGTGCTACGGCCAGT
>DAOMFV010000083.1:0-23089 GCA_035430005.1 Gemmatales bacterium | reverse complement strand
GCCCGCCAGTGCCTCGGCCAGTTGCCTAAACCAGATGTCGATTTCCTCTCCGGCCTCTCCCCCTCCATTAGTATTCAGCAGAAGGCTGGGGCACAGAACCCCCGTTCGACCGTCGGCACCATCACCGAGATCAACGACTTCCTCCGTGTCCTCTATGCCCGTATCGGCCAAGGCTATTGCCCCAAGTGCAACATCCCCATCTCGGCTCAAACCCGGGAACAGATCGTTGGCAGGCTCCTCGCCACCATGCCCGGCGTTCGCTGCCAGGTGTTAGCCCCCGTCGTCCGTGGCCAAAAGGGCGAGTTCAAGGACTTCTTCAAAGACCTGCTCAAGCAAGGCTACGTCCGAGCCAGAGTCGACGGAGCCATCATCAATTTGACTGACGATCTGAAACTCGATCGCCAGATCAAGCATAACATCGAAATCATCATTGATCGCATCGTCATCGAAGAGAAGAGCCGAACCCGTTTGGCGGAGGCAGTTGAATCGGCCCTCAAGCTTGGTGAAGGCAACTTGATGTTGCTGATGGAGAAGGGGCGAGAAACAAAAAGGAAGGGCTTCGCCACGATTGATGAGCCCCAAACCCCTAACCCCTCTCCCCAGGAGGGAGAGGGGAACTGGCAGTCCCTCACCTTCTCCGCCAAATACGCTTGCACCAAGTGTGGCAGCAGCTACGAACCACCGTCCCCCCAACTCTTCAGTTTCAACAGCCCCATCGGCATGTGCTTGGAATGCGATGGCCTGGGCAACAAGATTGATTTCGCTGAAGAACTCCTCGTCCCTGATCCTGAAAAGAGCTTCGCCAAAGGTGCCATCGAAATCGTCGGCCCGCTGACTCACATGGGCCGCTGGCGGAAGCACATCTTCACCGGCCTCGCTGAGACGAAGAAGATCGACCTCAAGAAGCCCTGGAAGAACCTGACCAAACAGGAGAAGGACTGGATTCTCCACGGCACCGATGAGAAGATCATCTGCGAGTGGAAGTCCCGTGGCGGTTTCATCTGGAGACATGCTGAGACCTGGGCCGGCATCGTCCCCGACCTGATGGCCGGCTACAAGAAGGTAGCGGCTGGGCCGAGAAAGATGCAGCTCGAAAAGTATATGCGCACCATGACTTGCCCTAGTTGTCATGGCCAGCGGCTCAACCCGCAAGCAGCTGCGGTAAGAGTGGCTGATAAAACGATCGTCGAGACGGGCAACACTCCGGTCGGCGATCTCCTCACTTGGTTTGCCCCCGGTGGTGCTCTGGAGAAGAGTCTCGATAAGACCCAGACCACCATCGCCATCGAAGCCCTCAAGGAAATCCGCACCCGTTTGCAATTTCTCGTTGATGTCGGTCTGCATTACCTCAGCCTTGATCGCACCGCCCCCACGCTCTCCGGCGGCGAAGCCCAGCGTATCCGCCTCGCCAGCCAGATCGGCTGCGGACTGGTCGGTGTGCTCTACATACTCGATGAACCGAGCATCGGCCTGCACCCCCGTGATAACACCATGCTCCTCGGCAGCCTCGAACGGCTGCGTGACATGGGGAACACGGTGATCGTCGTCGAACACGACGAAGAGACGATGCGTGCCGCTGACTACATCGTTGATTTCGGCCCCGGCCCCGGCGTGCGTGGCGGCGAAGTCGTCGTGCAGGGCAAACTCAAGGACGTTCTCTCTACCGAACGCAGCGTCACCGGCGGCTACCTCTCCGGCAGGCTGGCCATCCCCGTCCCTGAAGAGCGCCGCCCGCCCGGCAAGAAGAAGATCAAGATCGTCGGAGCGAGGCATAATAACCTCAAAGACATCGATGTCGAGTTTCCTCTCGGCTCCTTCATCTGTATCACCGGCGTCAGTGGCTCCGGCAAAAGCTCGCTGATCAACGACATTCTCCTCGTCGCCGCCAAGCAGCAACTCAAGAAGAACAAGAACTACAAAGTTGATGAGGACAAAGAAGAAACTGAAGAAGAGTCGAACACCTACGTCGCCGGCGAGCATGACAAGATCAAGGGACTGGAAGACATCGATAAAGTGATCGCCATCGATCAATCACCGATCGGCCGCACACCCCGTTCCAATCCGGGCACCTACATCAAGGTCTTCGACGAGATCCGGCGGCTGTTCGTAGCCATGAACCAGTCAAAGATCAGGGGCTACAAAGCGGGTCGATTCAGCTTCAACGTCCCCGGCGGTCGCTGCGAAGCCTGCACCGGCAACGGTTCCACCAAGCTCGAAATGGACTTCCTTGCCGACATCTGGGTGCCATGCCCCGTGTGTGAAGGTAAACGCTTCAACCGGGAGACGCTCCAAGTTCGCTTTAAAGAGAAGAACATCAACGACATCCTTGAAATGGACGTGCAGCAGGCGCTGACTCACTTCTCCGAGATACCCCGCATCCAGCGCATGCTCCAGACCCTGCACGATGTCGGCCTCGATTACATCAAGCTCGGCCAGCCTTCGCCCACGCTCTCCGGCGGCGAGGCGCAGCGCATCAAGCTTGCCAAGGAACTGTGTCACAAGAGCACTGGCCACACACTGTACATCTTGGATGAACCGACCACGGGTTTACATTTCGACGACATCAGCAAGTTGCTCAATGTGTTGCAGCAGTTCGTCAAAGATGGAAACACGGTCGTCGTCATCGAACATAACCTCGATGTCATCAAGACCGCAGACTGGGTGATCGACCTCGGCCCCGAAGGCGGCAAAGCGGGCGGCGAGATCGTATGTGTCGGCACCCCGGAGCAGGTGGCTCAGTCCACCAAGTCTCACACCGGCCATTCGCTCAAGCCCATCCTCAAGGGCCAGCACCATATCAAGGCCTCTGATCTGAAAACGAAGAACAGGAAGAAGCCGAACGGCAGAGTGCCACAACTCACCGAGATCACGGTACGAGGCGCAGCCCAGAACAACCTGAAGCACCTCGACGTCAGCATCCCCCGTGAGGCGATGACTGTCTTCTGCGGCCCCAGCGGTTCGGGCAAGAGTACCCTGGCCATCGATACCATCTACACTGAAGGACAACGGCGCTACGTCGAATCGCTCTCCTCTTATGCCCGCCAGTTCCTGGGTCAGTTGCAGAAGCCCAAGGTCGAACATGTCGATGGCCTTTCCCCCGCCATCTGCATCGAACAGAAGTCAGCCAGCAAGAGCCCTCGTTCGACGGTGGGTACTGTCACCGAGATTCACGACTACCTCCGTGTACTCTTCGCCCGGCTCGGCCAGGCCTACTGCCCCCGCTGCCAGATTCCTGTCGGCACCCAGTCGGCTGATGAGATCATCGGCCAACTCATGAGCCTCGAAGAAGGCACCAAGCTATACCTCCTCGCCCCTATTGATCGCAAGGGCCAGGAAAGCTACGACGCCATCTGGGATGAGATTCGCCGCAGCGGCTTTGTGCGCGTGCGCGTCAACGGCACCACCTACGACATTGACCAGGTCCCTGAGATCGATCACCGCCGTAAACATGATGTCGAAGTGGTCATCGACCGGGCCATCGTTCGCGGCAACCAGCGGAGTAGGTTAGCCGAGGCTGTTGAATCAGCCCTCAGTTTCGGCAAGGGCGTCATGCTCATCGCCCATGTGCAGGATGGTGTGGCTGAGAAGAAGTGGAAGGTCGAACGCTTCAGCCAGCATCTGGCCTGCACGAAGTGTGCCCGCAGCTTCGAGCCGTTGGTGCCGCATCACTTTTCGTTCAACAGCCCTCTCGGTTGGTGCCCCACCTGTGAAGGTCTTGGTGTTCGTCAGGGTACCAGTCAGACTTCTCTCTATCGTGATCCTCAGGCAACGCTTCGAGATGGAGCGCTCACGGTTTGGCCGACGCTCACCGTCCCCGGAATGCTGCCGATCCTTGAAGCACTGAGCCAGGAGGAACAGTTCACCCTCGATTCCGAATACGACGGCCTGAGCAACGCCGCCAAGAGTGTCGTGCTGCATGGCAACCGCAACGAGTGGATCAGCATGCCGTCGCCCATCGAAGGCCAGCCCGCCATCCGGTTCCAGTACAAGGGCATCTATCCGACCATCGATGAAGCCTCCAGGGTCAGCTACGTTCTTCGCCAGCGACTATCAGATCAACTTACGCAGTCCGTGTGCAGCACCTGCCAGGGTTCTCGTTTGCGTGATGATGCCGCTGCCTCACGGTTCCACGACAAGACCATCGGCCAGGTAGGTCAGTCGTCGCTGGCAGACTCGCTGAACTTCTTCAAGACGCTGAAGCTCAGTGCCAGCGAGAAGAAAGTTGCAGGCGATCTGCTGCGTGAGATCATGAGCCGACTCTTGTTCCTTGTCGATGTCGGCCTCGATTATTTGACTCTGAACCGTTCCGCCCCCACACTTTCCGGCGGCGAAGCCCAGCGTATCCGCCTCGCCAGCCAGATCGGCTCCGGCCTCACCGGCGTGCTCTACGTCCTCGATGAACCGACCATCGGCCTGCACCCCCGTGATAACCGCAGGCTCATCGTCGCCCTTGAGAAACTCCGTAACCTCGGCAACACACTCTTACTCGTTGAACATGATCGAGAAGTCATCAAGAAAGCTGATCACCTCCTCGACTTCGGCCCCGGCGCCGGCATTGATGGCGGAACCATAACCGCTGCGGGATCACCTGCTCAGGTGTCTAAGAACAAGAACTCGCTCACCGGCGGTTATCTGTCCAATCGTCTTTCCATTCCCATCCCCAGCAATCGCCGGGTGACGATGAGCGACGATGCCATCAACACCCCCAAGAAGCAGTGGCTGGCTCTCCAGGGCGTGTTCCATCACAACCTCAAGGATGTCGATGCCCGCTTCCCGCTCGGCTGCCTGATCGCTGTCACCGGCCCTAGCGGCTCGGGCAAGAGCTCCCTGGTGCAGGATGTTCTCTACCCTGTGCTCGCTCGCAAGCTACATCGTGCCCAAATGCAGGCAGGGGCTTACCGGGATATCACCGGGCTGGAACACATCGACAAGATCATCAACGTCGATCAGTCGCCCATCGGCAACGCCCCTAGTTCGAATCCCGCTACCTACACCGGCGTCTTCGATCTTATCCGCCAGCTTTATGCCCAAGTGCCCGACGCCAAGGTGCGTGGCTATCAGCCTCGGCGGTTCAGCTTCAATCAGCCGGGCGGGCGCTGCGAGGCCTGCGTGGGCATGGGGCAGAAGAAGATCGAGATGCACTTCCTGCCTGATGTCTGGGTCACCTGTGATGTATGCAACGGCGCTCGCTACTCGCCGGAGACGCTGGAGATTCGCTACAAGGGTTTCAACATCTCCGAAGTGCTGAACATGCGGATCAAGCAGGCTCTTGAAGTGTTCACTAACGTACCCCGCATCAAAGCGCTGCTGCAAACGCTCACCGATGTCGGCCTCGATTACCTCGAACTCGGCCAGGCTGCCCCGACACTCTCCGGTGGCGAAGCCCAGCGCGTCAAGCTGGCCGCGGAACTGGGTCGGCCCAACACCGGCAAGACGCTCTATGTGCTGGATGAACCCACCACCGGCCTCCACTTCGACGACATCCGCAAGCTCCTCGAAGTCCTCCATCGCCTCGTCGATCTTGGCAACACAGTCATCGTCGTCGAGCATAACCTTGATGTGATCAAGTCGGCTGACTGGGTCATCGACCTTGGTCCCGAAGCAGGCGAAGCAGGCGGCAGGATCGTCACTGAAGGTACCCCTGAATGGGTCGTCAGTCATCCCCATGGCTCGGTCACCATACCGATCCTCTCGGAAGTGATTGAAGCAGGCCCGTATGCAGAGCGCACCCGCTACACTGGCAACCACGAAGTAGTTACTCCTGTGGAAGTGCCACTCACCCTGGCCGAGACCGACGCCGGTTCCATTGCCATGCCCTGGGAAGCGGACGGCATCAAGTGGCATACCCAGGATCGAGTCAGCTTCAGTGGACGAGCCTGCAAGTGGGATGGGGCTGCGCTCGAATATGCCATCGAACAGATACAGGCATTGCAATCACCCACGCTCGGCGATGTGAACTGGAACCACCGCACCACGGTCGAGATCGCCCACAAGGTCAAAAGTCGAGGCTGGTTCCTCCACGCTTCCACCGGTGAAGAGTGGCTGCTCTGGCTCAGCTTCCGTGTGGCCAAGAACACCTTCCAGGAAGCTACACTGGAGAACCAGATGAAGCTGACCTCGCTGCTAAAGATACCCGGCATGGTCTCCCACAGCGGCCAGTCCCGCCTCAAGGTCAGTAACCCCAAAGGCCCCTGGCAGAGTGTCGAGATCGGCGTCTTTAAGAAGGAAGATATCGAGACACCCGCCTTCAAGAAGTTCCTTACTGAGGCATTGAAGTCGTTCGTTTCCGTTACCGATCAGCTCGAAACTAACATCGAATCGCTCATGCCCTGGGCCAAGAACGGCGAACAATGGCACTTCTCCCCCAAAGGCTTTCCACCGGGCCAGGGCTGCAAGTGGGAACCGGGGCTGCTCAAACAAATCCTCACCATCGTCACCAAGATCGATCCCGAAGCGGAAATCAACTACAACATCCGCGACGCTATCCACATCAAGCCCAGCAAGTGCAAAGCGTTCTGGCTGCGGATCAAGACGAAACAGACCGATGCACTGGAGATCATCTGCTTCTGCAAGAAGGGGCAGTTCAACCTCGATCGCCTCGAAGGGCTGGCTCCCGAAACGCAGTTGGTGACCAGCAAGCCCAAGATCGACGATGCCCAGTTGCTGTTCACAAAGATCAAAGACCTCGATCCCATTCGGGTCGGCAAGTTTCTCAAGGAAGTACGTGAAGGGTTGTTGAGTGCCTTTGGCACGGGAGCCTGATTTTCTCCCCTCTCCCCTGGAGGGAGAGGGGTTGGGGGTGAGGGGAAGCTTTGCACCAGATCCATTCACGATATCGACTGTGCCACACTTCGACGGTACTCCGTCGAGGTGTGGTGGCGAGGTACACAATGGCAATCACCAAACCGATGTAACAACGTCTTGTGCAATGCAACCACACCCCGACGTGAGTACACGCCGGAGCGTGGCACAGTGCTATGAAGAATACCAGGAGCTTGATAGGTTGAGTATGTTCGCAGTCCACATCGCTGATGGCATCCTCGCCCCAACCTGGCTCAACGCCGGGCTGGTTGTCATGGCTGTGATGCTGGCCATTGGCTGTTGGGAATTGACCGAAGAAAAGATCGCCCGCACCGGCGTTTTCACGGCCGTCCTATTCATCGCATCTCTCATCCATCCTCCGATACCTGCTGCCAAGGTGCATCTGCTTCTCAATGGTTTGGCAGGCATCCTCCTTGGCAGACAAGTCGGCCTGGCTGTCCCCATCGCCCTCATCCTTCAGGCGTTACTCTTCTCTCACGGCGGCCTCTATTCCATCGGCGTCAACTGCACCACCATCGGCGTACCGGCGCTTATCGTCGCCAACTTGTATTCCGTGTTACGAAGGACACTTGGTCTCAAGCAACGCTGGAAACGTTACCTCATCGGCGGCGGCCTAGGCGGGCTCGGTGTCATCATGACTCTCGTCCTCTACTATCTCGTTTTACGCTTCGGTTCCATCGAAGGAGAAGACATGCAAGCCCTCGCCAACATCGCCTTCGTGCTGCACATCCCCGTCCTCGTAATCGAGATCATCATTTCTGCACTTCTGGTCGATTTTCTGTATAAGATCAAACCAGAGCTACTTGGTGTACAACGAGGCCTCGGCCCACGATGACGAAACCCTTCCGTTTAGGTCTGATCCAGATGAACTGTAACCGTACTGCTGCGGAGAACCTGGCTCACGCTTCGACGATGTTGAGTCAAGCTGCTGGCCAAGGCGTGCAGGTGGCGGTACTGCCTGAACTGTTCCTCAGCCCCTACTTCTGCCAGACCGAAGAGCATCGCTTCTACAACTGGGCAGAAGCTGTCCCCGGCCCGACATCAGAAGCGCTATGTATTCTCGCCAAAGAAACTAAGATGGCCATCGTCGGCTCGGTCTTTGAACGTCGAATGAGCGGCGTCTATCACAACACCGCCTTCGTCGCTGATGCAGATGGTACCTGCCTCGGCAAGTATCGCAAGATGCACATCCCCGATGATCCTCTCTACCTCGAGAAGTTCTACTTCACCCCCGGCGACTTGGGTTTCAAGACCTTTACCACGCAGCATGCCAAAGTCGGCACTCTCGTCTGCTGGGATCAATGGTACCCCGAAGCAGCCCGGCTGACAGCCTTACTTGGCGCTGAGATTCTCGTCTATCCCACCGCCATTGGCTGGCACCCCGCCGAGAAGGCAGAGTATGGCGAAGCCCAGCAAGGCGCCTGGGAAGCGATCCAGCGTGGCCACGCCATCGCCAACGGCTGTTACGTCGCCGCTGTCAATCGGGTGGGTCACGAAGGCCCCAAGGGTGGCGGTATCGAGTTCTGGGGCGGTTCTTTCGTCTACGATCCCTTTGGCCGATTGCTCCACCGTGCCAGCAACGATAAGGAAGAAATCATCGTCGTCGACTGCGATCCAGCAAAGTCGGAAACGACCCGGCAACATTGGCCGTTCCTGCGTGACCGTCGAATCGATGCCTATGGCAACATTACTCAACGAGCCGGTGAAGGAGGGGCCTCATGAGCATTCGCTGGTCCGCCGAGTGGGAGCCGCACCAGGGCATCTGGGTCGCCTGGCCTCACAACGAGGAGGACTGGCCCGGCCGTTTCGGACCCGTCCCGTGGGTCTTTGCTGATTTCCTTAAGAAACTTGCCAGGTTCGAACATCTGCACATCTTCGCCCAGAAGAACCTGCGGCCCGATATGCTCGACATTTTCGAACGTGTCGGCATAAAGCCTGAAGATTACACGCTGCATGACTATGCGACGAATCGTGTCTGGACCCGTGACTTTTGCTCCACCTGGATACAAGAGTCCGGTGAATTCATGGATAACAACGGTCTTACAGCGGTAAAATGGCAGTTTAACGGCTGGGCCAAGTACGATAACTGGCAGGCTGATGAAGCTGCGGGCATCAGAGTATTTGATGATGATACGATTCTGCCTTCACGCAATGGCAGGCGCATCGTCCTCGAAGGGGGTAGCATCGATGGCAACGGCCACGGGACGATGTTGACCACAAGAGAATGCCTGCTCAGCGACGTGCAGTGCCGAAACCCCGGCTTCACCCAGGCGGATTACGAAGCTGTCTTCAAAGATTACCTCGGCATCAACCACACCATCTGGCTGAACAAGGGCATTGCCGGCGACGATACCCACGGCCACATTGATGACCTGGCTCGTTTTGTCAATCGTGATACCGTCGTCTGTGTCTACGAATCAGATAAGAACGATGTCAATCATGAACCGACGAAGGAGAACGTCGAGATTCTTCGCAACTCCAAGAATGCTGACGGCAAGCCGATTAGTGTCATCACGTTGCCTATGCCCGCCCCCATCATTTTCGATGGCCAGCGGCTGCCTGCCAGTTACGCCAACTTCCTGATCGCCAATGGTGCTGTCTTTGTGCCAACCTTTAACGATGCCCATGACCGACATGCGTTGACGACATTGGCCCATTGCTTCCCGGATCGAGAAATCATTAGCATCTACTGTGGCGATCTCGTCTGGGGCCTGGGAACGCTACATTGCATGACAATGCAGATGCCTGCGCCGGTTTGAGTATCACAGGCCTGTGATGATAAATCATCCGCAGTCCGCAGCCACGGAGTGGCGTTATGTGAATAGCCTGGGTTGAGCGAAGCGAGACCCACGGCTTCGTCAATGGTTCATTTTCAAGCCGCATTAGCGCGCAACCCATATCGCCGCTAACGCGGCTTGAACGGTGTCCATATCTTTTCCGTGGGTTTCACCCCCGGCTATTCATATTGCGCCACTCCGTGGCTCTGGATGCGTAGATAGCACAAGACAACAGCGTCAGAGTATACAACTGCACCCCCACACTCTTCGCTAATGGCTGGTTAAACCAGGGCACCACCGCCAACATCAACAAATAGTACGGCCAGTATGTCGTAAGCAACTTTCCGCTCGTTCGTCTCAACATCACTTCGGTTACGATGATGCCTGTTTGTACCGCCAGGATCGAATCGTACACACCCACATATATGTTGATCAACGGCACCAGGAAAAGAGTACATGCCCAGGCAGTTTCCTGATTCTCTTCCTCTTTCTTCCATCGCCACCAGCGTGGCACCAGCATCAAACCAACGCAGAGCAGCGAAGTGAATATAAACATCACCGTCTTCAACATGGATGGCCCGATGAGTTGTAAATAGAAATGATTGAAATCGATATATTTCCACGTCCTGATGGCTATCTCTTCATTGCCAGCTGTCGCCTTACGAAACGCCAACACCACTTCCACATAGCTAAAGGTGCAATCCCACCCCACCATCAGTAGTGATACGCACAGTAGCAGCAATCCTGCAATCGTCATCCCCAGCAACACTTTCCAAAGCCGAGCCAGTAACAGCATCGGTACGATCAGAATCAGCAGTGTGGGCTTGTACAAACACAGCCCCAGGGCCATGCCTGTGGGTCCAGCCATTCCCCGCCGCCAAAAGTACCACGCCAGAGCATAACTAAAGAACGCCACCGATGATAACTGTCCGCCTAACCACGTTTCAAACAGAAACGGCTCGAATGAAACAGCCAGCAGCACCACCAACCAGCGATGTTGGCTATCAAGAAAGGGGCATGTTCTGAGTATCAACAGCACCCCACTAACATACAGTGCCATCGAAATCACCAACCAGATGGCCACCGCAGTATCGTAGGAGGAAGGAGTAAGCACCCTCAGCACTCCCGCCACAAACGGCGGATGCACATACGGAATGATCTCCTCTTTCGGCAGGTTCGGCAGCAACTCGTGGTAGAATCTGGCGTGCAGATCACGATCATAAAGCTTGCTGACATCCTTTTGATCAAGAATCTGTGCAGCGACATAGAACCCGGCAAAGTCCGCGCCCCAGGGGATACCTAATGCTGACGTGCCTCGTTTGGACGTATGCCAACTCACGATGGCCATCGCCAAACCGATCAAAACCACTGCCCCGGCGATCAATCGCAGATACGCCGGTTGCAATCTCACTCTCAGCCAGTCTTGTACAGGATTAGGCATGCCTGCTTTCGTCGAAACATTGAAGACCAACCCGCAGTACACTTCCTAGAAAGAGAGTACGACCGGGCCAATGGATGACCTGGTGGTGCGAATGATATTAGTCACTCAACTTGAAGGAGTATACCTTGCGAACGTTACTGTTTCTTCTGGCAATCCTGAGTATCGGCCTTCTGCCTGCGATCAGCCTCGCGGAAGACAAACTCCCGCCAATTATCCCTCGTGATGTCCTCTTCGGCAATCCCGAACGAGCCGGCACACAAATCTCCCCGGATGGCAAGCATCTTTCTTATCTGGCTCCCGACGAGAAGAACGTCCTCCAGGTCTGGGTGCGCTCCCGCGACAAAGACGATGCCCGCAAAGTCACCAACGACCCCAAGCGTGGTATCCGACAGTACTTCTGGGCCTACGACAACAAGAACCTAATCTACCTACAAGACACAGGCGGCGACGAAAACTTCCATCTCTTCGCTGTCGAACTCGCCACAGGCGAGACTCGTGAGCTTACACCTTACAAAGATACCAGAGTGCAGGGCGTCTTCCTCGACGAGAAGTTCCCTACTACCGTCGCCTTCATGATGAACCAGCGTGACAAGACAGCATTCGATCTGCACAAGCTCGATCTGGCCACCGGGAAGGAAGAACTCGTCGAAAAGAACCCCGGCAACTTCGTTGGCCTCATTCTCGATGCCCAGATGCAGCCCCGTGCCGGGTTGACCATGAGCCCCGCGGACGGCGTGCAGACGCTGATGGTTCGTGACAAAGTCAACGATCCCTGGCGCAAGCTTCGCTCATGGCCCTCCGAAGAGCAGGGCGGCCCGCTTGCCTTTTCACTCGATGGCAACAGCATCTATGTCATCGCCAACCACGATGCCAATACCGAACGACTGCTGAAAGTGGATATCTCTACAGGCAAAGAAGAAGTCATCGCCGCTGATGCTGAATTCGACGTCAGCAACGCCTTCATGGATCGCAAACGTCGCATCCCCCTGGCCGTGGCGTTTGACAAGGCCAGGACCGAATGGAAAACTCTCGACAACAGCGTCGAAGAAGACTTCAAAGTCCTTAGTCAACTGCGCCGCGGCGACTTTAATGTCACGAGTGCTACCCTGGATGATCAAACCTGGATTGTCAGCTACAACGCTGACGATGGCCCCGCAACGGCTTACCTCTATGATCGTGCCAACAAGAAGGCGACCTATCTCTACAGCAACAACAGCAAGCTGGAGAAAATACAACTCGCACGCATGGAACCGATCGAGTTCAAGGCTCAGGATGGCCTGCTCGTTCGTGGCTACCTCACCTTGCCCGTAGGTGTCGAACCCAAGAACCTGCCCACCGTACTTCTGGTGCATGGCGGCCCGTGGGCTCGTGATGCATGGGGCTACAACCCTTTGGTGCAGTTCCTTGCCAACCGAGGCTACGCTGTGCTACAGGTCAACTTCCGTGGCTCCACTGGCTATGGCAAGCAGTTCCTCAACGCCGGTAACAAGGAGTGGGCCGGAAAGATGCATCAGGACTTGATTGACGCTGTCGATTGGGCTGTGCAGAAGGGATACTCGAACCCAAAGAAGGTCGCCATCATGGGCGGCTCCTACGGCGGATATGCCACACTTGTCGGCCTCACCTTCACTCCGGACAAGTTTGCCTGTGGCGTTGATATCGTTGGGCCAAGCAGCATCATCACACTGCTCAAGTCGATCCCGCCTTATTGGGCACCGATGATGGCTGTCTTCACCAAGCGTGTCGGCGATCTGAAAACCGAGGAGTCGTTCTTGCGTGAGCGTTCGCCACTCTTCAAGGCTGATAAGATCAAGGTTCCATTACTCATCGGGCAGGGCAAAAATGATCCACGTGTCAAGCAGCCTGAAAGCGATCAGATCTACGATGCCATGAAGAAAGCCGGCTTACCCGTTCAGTATGTCATCTATGCCGATGAAGGACATGGCTTCCAGCGTCCGGAGAACCGTCTCCACTTCTTCGCCATCACTGAGAAGTTCCTCTACGAACACCTCGGCGGGCGAGCTGAAGAGCTGGGAAACATGACTGGCCATTCAGCGACGGTGAAGTAGTCCTGGATTCGATTCAACCTCAAACGGCACAGCTGATGGCTGTGCCGTTTTCTTTCTATCATGAACCTCATGAAGGAAAACAACACATCGTCGAAGGCAGGACGTATCCCCACTTGGCTGATATTGATGTTCGCCCTCGGCGTTCCGATTATCATCACTATCGTGGGGCTGATGATCGGTGCCCATGTCGTCGAGATTGTGATCTTCTCAATGCTTTGCCTGTTTTCGTTGGCGCTAGTCTTCTTCTATGCATTGGGCTAGCCCATGCTGACAAGTTCCTACTGTGATATTGAGACTGTCACTGGCGGGTTCTAAGATAGTCAGTATGAAAGAACCCACGCCACACCTGCCATCGAAAGTCTCCAACAGCAACAGCAAGCGTGCCCCAGTGCCAGGGTGGATTATCGCTCTGATCCTGCTGGGAGTCCCGTTTGTGATCATCACAGTCGGCCTGATCCTGGGTGCGCATATTATGGAACTTGTGATGTTCTCAATTCTGTGCCTCTTTGGTCTGGCCCTCGTCTTCTTCATGCGGTAATGCCCTCCAGATGATATCTGTGCTAACCTGGTTGCATCGCTCTGGAACTTTGTTACAGTCTGGTATCTACCTACCTCCTACTTGACTGGTTCCCACCATGAATCGACGTTCGTTCCTTGCCGCCGGCGCAACTCTTGTTGCAGGCTCAGTTGCCTTGGCTCACACCAGGTCTCCTGCGATCCCGATTGGCATGCAGAGCTACACATTCCGAAACTTCGATCTGGAACGGGCACTGAAGTTCATGCAGCAACTGGGCATCAATCAGGCGGAGTTTTACCAGAAGCACATTCCGCTCAACAGCAAGCCTGAGCAAATCCAGGCGATCCTGAAGCTCTGCAAAGAGTATGGCGTCGCCCCTAAAGCCTATGGCGTTCAGGCATTCACCAAGAACCATGACAACAACAAGAAGCTGTTCGACTTCGGCAAAGCGGTTGGCATCGCCGTCTTTAGCGCCGACCCTGACCCCGACAGCTTCGACAGCCTCGATAAGCTCTGCGACGAGTACAAGATCGCCATCGCCATCCATCCACATGGCCCATCTGGTGGAAACAGAATGCACCGCTGGTACAGCGCCGACCTCATCATGAAGGCTGTCAAGGATCACAATCCGCTCATCGGTTCGTGCCTGGATACCGGGCACCTGATCCGGTCCGCTCAGCAGGGCCACAACCTCGACCCAGCCGATGAGATTCGCAAGATGGGAGCCCGCAACTTCGGCATCCATCTCAAGGATCACGATAACGGCAGAAAGACCGATGTCGTCGTCGGCAAAGCTGCTCTCAAGGTCGATGAAGTCTTCAAAGCCCTACACGATGTCAACTTCAAATACATGGTCAGCATCGAATACGAAGCCAATCCCCAGGATCCCTACACCGACGTCGCCGCCTGCATAGAAGTAATCAAGAAGCACAACGCCGGTTAGGAATTGTTTTTCTCCCCTCTCCCCTGGAGAGGAGAGGGGCCGGGGGTGAGGAGGAGCAATCGCAAGCTTACTTTCCTCTTATCTCGTCCCCGGTCTCCGATCGACGACGCACTGCATCTCCGGCTCTGCCGGAATTCAAATGACGATTCGGCTCATTATCAGGAAGTCTCCAATGCCCCTCTCCCGCCGCCGCTTCCTCCAAACCACCCTCGCCGCCAGCACCGTCGCCGGCCTGGCTCCCTACAGCTATGCCCGTGTCCCTGGTGCCAACGCCAAACTGGGCATCGGTATCATCGGCGTAGGAGGACAAGGCGGCTTCAGCCTCGGCAACCTCGCCAGGATTGAGAACATCGTCGTGCTGTGCGATGTCGATAGCAAACGAGTCGAGAAGGAACGGGCCACGCATTCCAGCGCCGCCTTCACCCAGGACTTTCACGATGTGATCAGTCGTAAGGATGTCGATGCTGTCGCCGTCTGCACGCCCGATCACACTCACGCTCCCATTGCGATGGCTGCTCTCAAAGAGAACAAGCATGTCTACTGCGAGAAGCCGCTCTGTCATACGGTCTACGAAGTCCAGGCCCTGATGAACGAAGCGAAGAAGTGCAAACTCGTTACCCAGATGGGCACGCAGATTCATGCCGGCGACAATTACCGCCGAGTGGTGGAAATCATCCAGAGCGGCCTCTTGGGCACCATCACCGACGTTCACACTTGGGTAGGCGGCAACTATACAGCAGGTGACTTCCCGACCGATACGCCGCCCGTACCTGCCGGCCTCAATTACGATCTCTGGCTCGGGCCGGCTGAATATCAGGCCTATCACCCTGTCTTCCTGCCATTCGCCTGGCGACGCTTCTGGAAGTTCGGTACTGGCCGCTTCGGCGATATGGCCTGCCATCACATGGACCTTCCGAAGTGGGCGCTCGGCCTGGGTATGCCCACCTCTGTCGAGACCGAAGGCTCCCCCGTTCATGCCGTTGGCTGCCCCAGTTGGGTCATCTCCCGCTACCTCTTTGATCGTCCCGGCGGCGGAGAACCGATCCGCGTCACCTGGTACGATGGCGACAAGCGCCCGCCGCAGTTCTCGGACTCTAACTTCCCCAAGTGGGGCGATGGCAACCTCTTCGTCGGTACCCAAGGCATGCTACTGGCTGATTACGGCAGACTCAAGCTCGTACCTGAAGAGAAGTTCAAGGACTATAGGCCCACGCCGAAGCTACCCAAGTCGATCGGCCATCACAAGGAATGGTGCGAAGCCATCAAAGGCAATGGTGAGCCATCATGCCGGTGGGACTACAGCGGCCCGCTCTCCATCGCTGTGCTGCTCGGCACCGTCTCCTACCGTGCCGGGCAGAAGCTCGAATGGGATGCGGGGAAGAATTGGGTAAAGAACAGCAACCCCAAGGTAGAGGCACTGCTCAAGAAAGAATATCGGAAGGGATGGAGTTTGTAGTCTGTCTCACCTCTCCCGCATTCGGGAGAGGCACTGGGGTGAGGGCGGAACAAGCCGAGGACAATACCATTGCCAAGCATGGGTCGCCGTCGCATACTGCCGCTCAAGCAACAAACCACAGCAGATCTGTTCATTCAGATCTTGTTCTTTACAGGTTTCGTCACGTTTTGGGCGTTATCATCAGGCCCGTTCATTCTCAGTGTTCTTGGTGATGTCGTTCAGAAGCCAGATCAGCTACTGGAATCAAGGAATTGGATCGCAGGATTGGCTTTGCTCGCTGGGGGTATTGTGTTTATCCTGTTTCCCACGATCATTGCTTTGACCATGCTCTTGGAACTTGCTCGAAGAGCACGAAATAAACTCAGGAACAAGAACCTCCATCATGATAACTCCACTCAACATTCCTAAGCGCCTCCTCCTCGGCCCCGGCCCCAGTGAACCTCACCCCCGTGTGCTCGCGGCCCAAGCCCAACCTCTCCTCGGTCACCTCGATCCGGCCTTCCTCCAGATCATGACCGAAGTTCAAGACAAGCTGCGAGCTGTGCTTCAAACCAAGAACGCCTTCACCCTGCCAGTTAGTGGCACCGGCATGGCAGGCATGGAATGTGTCGTCGCCAACCTGATCGAACCGGGCGACAAGATGGTCGTCTGCTCAGCAGGCTTCTTTGGCGACCGCATGGCCAACATCGCCCAACGGGCCGGGGCCAACGTCACCACCATCCCCGGTGAATGGGGCGATTGTTTCAGCGTGGATGCCATCGAAGCCGCCCTCAAGCAGCATCGCCCCAAGGTGTTTGGTATCGTTCACGCTGAAACCTCGACCGGCGTGCTCCAGCCCATCGATAAGCTCGGCGAACTCTGCCATCGTTACGATGCCCTCCTGGCTGTCGATGCGGTCACCAGTCTGGCCACCGCTCCGCTTCATGTCGATGGCTGGCAGATTGACGCCCTCTACAGCGGCACCCAGAAAGGCCTCGGCTGCCCTCCAGGGTTGGCTCCGGTCACCTTCAGTGAACAGGCTGTTGAAACGATTAGGAAACGCAAGACACCGGTGCAGAGCTACTACCTCGATGTGGTGGAATTGGTGAAATACTGGGGCGCAGATCGCTTCTACCATCACACCGCCCCCATCAGCAGTGTCTATGCCCTGCACGAAGGCCTGGGCATCGTTCTTGAAGAAGGTCTGGAGATACGCTGGAAGCGCCACATGGCCAACTGGTCGATCCTGAAGACCGGGCTGCAATCAATGGGCTTAAGCTATTTCACGAAAGAACACTGCCAGTTGCCGGCCCTCTCGGCTGTACGCATCCCCGAAGGCATTGACGATATGACAATCCGCAAGCGCCTGCTAACCGAGTTCGGTATCGAAATCGGTGGCGGCCTGGGGCCTCTCAAGGGCAAGGCCTGGCGTATTGGCCTGATGGGCTACGGCAGCAGCCTGGAGAATGTGGATAAATTTCTGAGCGCTATGAAGGTGTATTTGAAGTAATTGAAAGAAACCGTGGCAGCAAGGGGTCAGTGGTACTCCATTGCCCCCTGCGGAATGTGCATCACTCTCGGCAGCATGCAGGGGTCGGTGGAGTACCACTGACCCCTGCCACGGCTACATGATTTTTCGTTTACTACTTCCGCCGCAGGAGGAAGATCGTCAAATCATCATCATTCTCAGTCTTCCCGGAGAACAACTCCAGGCTGGCCTTTATGGCTCGCTCCCAGTTTTCGCACGTCGAGCTATCGGGCAGCGCTTCCAGTGCCGTCATCAGCCGATCCATTCCGAACATATTCTGCCGGGTCTCATCATAAGTTTCGGTCAGGCCATCGGTATAGAGCACCAGCGTATCGCCATGATTCATGGTGATAGGGGTATTAACGAACTGTTGCGGGCCGACCACGAAGCCCAGCAATCGCCCGGCTGGTTGCGGCACTCGTTCCGTCTTTCCATCGTGACGACGAATCATGACAGGCGGATGACCACCACCGGTCATCACCACTTCACCGGTGTCGGTGTTCAGCACCCCCAGTACCATCGTCACAAATAGTGAATGAGGGTTATCCTGGGCCAGCATGTCGTTGACCTGCTGGAGAGTATCCGCCGGTGTGGAACCTCTCTGCAACAGATGCCTACAGATGGTCCGAATGCCGCTCATCAGCATGGCTGCCGAGACACCCTTGCCCGAAATATCAGCAACGGCGAAGCCCAATCGATTGGGTCCAACCGAGAAGAAGTCGTAGAAGTCGCCAGCGACTTCACGGGCCGGGTAGACCTCGGCATACAGTTCAAGCTGCTTGTTGAACCCTTCAGGTAACTGCCTGGGAAGGAAACCTTCCTGTACCTGACGGGCCAGGGAGAGGTCACGATCCATCCGGGCTTTCTCGACCAGTTCCTCGTGCAGCGAGGCATTCTCGATGACCACAGAAAAGAGCAGGGCCGTTGCAGCCAGCAGGTGCAGATCATCTTCCTTGAACGGATTGTCGTTGCCGAACCGATCCAGCACCACGACGCCCATCGGTCGGCCATCGTGCGCCTTGAACGGGGCACAGACAAAGGAGCGCACGCCCATGGTGGTCAAGGTCTGAGTGGCATTAAATCGCTGATCATGCGAGGCATCTTCAGCGACGATGCCAACACCTTCTTCGAGCACCCTCTTGATCACCGCCCGGCTGAACTGCCTGGGGATTTCCTGGTCGGCATAGCGAGTCCGGATGGCACGCACTTCTGGTCGCCCCCGTTCATCCAGCAGTACGACCATGCCCCGATCCGCCTGTAGGAACAACGTGAGCAGCCGTTCCAGCAACTGGGGCAACAGGGCTTTGATGTCGAGCGTGTGCGAAAGTTGTTGAGCAATCTCCAGAATGACCTGGAGCTTGCGGGCCGCATCGAGCCGGAACAGCTTGGAGTTGGTGATCGACGATGGAATACTGGCCGTGATTCTGATCTCGTTCTCAACCGGTTCATCCTGCAATTGGAAGCAGATGGTGAACGGCCCGATCTGGATGCGATCCTGCTCTTGAAGCGGCTGACGACCCGAGACTCGGGTATTATTCAGAAAAGTACCGTTGCTGCTACCCAGGTCTTCGACAAAGAAACCCTCACCTTCAGTGAGGATTCGGGCATGACGGCGGCTGACATCCCGAGCGTCCAACCGCAGGTCCGTGTCAGACTGCCTGCCCAATACGCATTCCCTGCCGTTCAGCGGAAACTGCTCGGTGTATCCGCGATCATTGATGACAGTCAACACAGCCATGGTAAAGACATCCTTCCTTGCGGCCCTGATCATACGCTTACTGACAAACGGTTTCAATCTTTTTCAGATCATTCCAGCAGAACTTCCCGTCGAACTCGGTGTTGCTCCGATACACTGTAATTAGCCCTTTGAACTCTTGATAGAGAGACATCTTCATGAATCGTTCATACACTCGATTGACTTTTTCTCTTCTCCTGTTTCTGGGACTGTCCGAATGGGGCATGGCTCAGGTCAATTTCGATCAATTGGCCAAGACGCTCAATGAACTGCAAGTGAAAGGCAAGGCTGGAACGAACCTCATTCTCAATCGCGGCATCACTGATAGCCTGGAACCCGGCAATTCGGAGACCACCAAATCTCTGGTTAAATCACTCGGTTTCATCGATGCTGATGGTAGCATGGCTCCGGTGTGCATCCCACTGCCTCTTTCCACTCCCGACTGGCTAAACGTCGTCAAGAAAATGCACCAGGAAGGCAAGCTCAAAAGCGTCACAGTCATCGACATCGGTTCACCCATTGAAGCTCTCCAAAACGGCATGAAAGTGGCGAAGGAGAAATGGCGGAACAATCACATTGCCTTTCAAGACTACCTCAAAAGCCAGAACGTCGATCTCGCCGCAGCCGGTCTGCCTTCGATTAACGATGCCAAACTGACATTCGAGGGCAAAGAGTCGCCGATAGTCTATTTTTCCAAGCGGTTCATTATTGACAAGACAATTGAGGAAATGCGCCAGCTTCAAGCAGAACTGATCAAATTGAAACCAACACTGACGATGGGAGGTCCTTATTCAGGCACCTTCGATCAGAACACTGATGCTCTCATCCTCGAAGCCTGGCGGAACAAGGTCTTTACACCCTGGGTCGCTGATCTTTCCTGGCAGAACGGCGAGTTCAGCCCACAAGTGCTTGGCTATTACCTGGCTCTGGCCCGATCTGCCAATTCAAAGAATCCGATTCTGTGCGATATTCACGTAGGCACCGGCAACTACCCCACTGCCATCCGTCGCTCCTTCTATCTGGCTTTAGCTCAAGGTGCCAAAGGCATTCGTTTTGTCGGGGCCATTCCGCCCTCGCTGGCCAAAGGAAAAGAGAGCCTTGAAATACTCCAGACCGAATCATGGAAGACTATTCGTGAGCTTACGCATGAAGCGGGCCTATTCGATACTATCTTGATGAATGCCAAACCACGTATGCCGGATGTTGCCATTTTGGTTTCTCTTACCCAGGAAGTATGGGACCCGAGCCCCTGGGTTCATGAAGAACGCAAAGCTATCTATCAGGCAGCTCGCATGGGAGGGCACAACATCATCATGGTCACCGAGGAAGAGATACAGGACGGCAAGTTAGGAAAGCTGGCCACGGTATTCATCGTCGGAAATCACTTGCAGCGACAAACCTCGAAAGTGCTGAAGAACTGGGTCTCTGGAGGGGCAACCATCACATGTGTCGGTGGCCCGTATCTGGATGAGTATAACAAACCTAACACCGAGATGCTGGATCTCATGGGACTTACCTCAGCCAGTTGGGAGAACATCGCCACCGCTGGCTCCGCGAAGATTACTCTCGCGCAACAGAAACCCTATGACACGATCAAGTGGTCCTACATGGGCAAAGAGCTTGAGTTCTTCGCCGTCTATGGCAAACTCAAGATCACCCAGGATGAAAAACAGAAAGATCACTTTTTTACCTTTGGAAAATTCAGTGACGGGTCGCCAGCCGTTTCCCGCAATGAATACGTACCGGAGAAGCTGGGGCATTGCTGGGTTTACTGCGCTCCCCTGGGGTCTGGATGGTTGAAGTCGGCGCTGCTGGGGCGTCAATGGAAAATCAGCAACACTCCGGATAGCTATAACCATCAGATTCTGCTTAACCGCTTGAATGGAGACGCCGGCGATGTGGTAGCAGCCTCAACAGGTGATGCCCGATGGGACGTAATCACAGATAACCTGGATGTGGAAACTGTCCTTCTGGAAGGTAAAAAGAATAACATCCTGATCTGTGTCAATTGGGCAGCCACGCCACAACAAGCATACCTGACCACCCAGTTTGTACCCAAGGAAATCAGCCAGGCACGAAGCCTGAAACAGGGCCCCTTGGCAACACAACGAGCTGGCGCCACTTTGTCTTTGCCCAAAAAGTTCAAGGTGGACGTCGCCGACCTTGTAGTTCTTGAATGAAACAGCGGGCAGGCCTGTAAGCCGGGTTTTGTCCGCCTCTTGCGAAACGGGATCGTCATCTATCTAGGCGACCCGTTGCCGGGCCGCTCGAGCAGCCGACCCGAGAGTCAAATGGATCGGACCGATCCTTCTCTCTGCTTGGCTTTGCTTCCGGTGGGGTTTGCCGAGCCGATGAGTCGCCCCATCGCTGGTGCGCTCTTACCGCACCGTTTCACCCTTACCCGGCCCGTGAAGGACTGGGCGGTTTACTTTCTGTTGCACTATCCCTGGTCTTGCGACCGGTGGGAGTTACCCACCACCGTGTCCTGTGAAGCCCAGACTTTCCTCCCGCTATTTGCATAGCCGGCGACGATCCGGCCCACCCGCTGTTTCCCTTCTATTCTACGTCAAGACGCTCAGGATCAGCACGATGTTCTCGTCAGATCGGGCTTTTCGTAGTCATCTGAACTGTCTTTATCGGATTCCACGATAATTTGCTTGCCACCATCGAGCCGTAACTAAAAAATAATGAAGATATTCATTCAGAGCGATCGTGGTTTGGGAAGTAAGTATGTCCACCCGTCCGACCATCCTTTGCCTCACCAGCTATTTCAAAGGCAACTCCTTCATCGAACGAGCCAAGGCTGAAGGATGCCGTACCATTCTGCTGACCACCGAGCAAAAGCTGAAGGAACCCTGGCCCCGTCACGCTCTGGATGAGATCTTTGCTCTCAAGAGCTTTGACGATCGTCGAGACGTCATTAACTCGGTCGCCTACCTGATGCGCACAAGACCTATCGACCGCATTGTCGCTCTCGATGATTTCGACATCGAACTGGGTGCTGCCCTGCGAGAATACTTTCGGCTGCCTGGCTTCTACGAGACCACCGCACGCCATTTCCGCGACAAGCTCGCCATGCGCACCACGGCTCGTGATCTGGGAATCCCCATTCCCGAGTTCATAGGCGTCTTCAACCACGATGATATTCGCCGATTCCTTGCTCGTGTTCCCGGACCCTGGCTGCTCAAGCCTCGCGCGAGCGCCAATGCCATCGGCATCAAGAAAGTGCATAACGCTGATGAAGCCTTCAAGGCCATTGACGCGCTCGGCGATGAACAATCAAACCATTTGATCGAGCAGATGATCCCCGGCGAACTTTACCACGTCGATTCCATCGTCGCCAAGGGGTTCGTCAAGTTTGCAGAAGTGAACAAGTACGCCAAGCCTCTCTTCGATGTCTATCACGGCGGCGGCATCTACATGACCCGCACTCTGCGTCGCAACAAACCAATGATTCCGGTGCTACGCAAACTCAATGAGCAAATTCTGCTGGGCTTCGGCCTCACGCAAGGCGTGTCCCACACCGAGTACATGCACTCCCCGGTGGATGACAAGTTCTACCTCATCGAAACCAGTGCCCGAGTGGGCGGAGCCAACATCGCCGATATGGTGGAAGCGGCAACCGGCGTCAATCTCTGGTCCGAGTGGGCCAAGGTTGAGATTGACCGGGATGCCCCCTACACACCTCCCGTCACCAAACAACTGCACGCCGGAACGATCATTTCGCTGGCCAAGCAGGAACAGCCTGAAATCTCTTCGTTCAACGATCCTGAAATTACCTACCGGCTTACCAAGAAGAACCACATCGGTTTTCTCATCGAT
>DAOMFV010000082.1:0-23195 GCA_035430005.1 Gemmatales bacterium | reverse complement strand
TCCCGCCCCGTGGTGATCGACGGTAGCACAGCACGGTGGTTCGTGATATGATAACCCTACCCACCAACTGCCAACTCCTCACTCTCAACCCACAACTATTCCCATGAACCTTCCCGTCAACGACTGGATCAACGAATCCACCTTCCACGACTATGTTCGGTCTGAAACCCGCCGTCAGTTTTTCGGACGTGGATTGAATGTCGTCGGCGCTGCGGCTCTCGCCAGCTTGATGGGACCCGGCAAAGCTTCAGCCAAAGAAGGTTCCAAGACCGGCTTCGGGGCTGCCCTCCCCGAAACCCACTTCCCCGCCAAGGCCAAGAACATCATCTATCTGCACATGGTCGGCGGGCCGCCACAGATGGATCTCTTCGACTACAAGCCGAAGATGAACGACTTCTATGACAAAGACCTGCCCGAATCGATCCGCCAGGGCCAACGACTGACGACGATGACTTCAGGCCAGGCACGCTTCCCCATCGCCCCGTCGAAGTACAAATTCCAGCAGTACGGCAAATCGGGCATGTGGCTGAGCGAACTGCTGCCCAATAAAGCGAAGATGGTGGACGATCTCTGCTTTGTCCGCAGCATGAAGACCGATGCCATCAACCACGAACCGGCCATCACCTACATGCAAACGGGCAACCAGGTGACTGGCAAACCGTGCCTGGGTGCGTGGGTATCGTACGGTCTGGGAGCACTCAACCAGAACCTGCCAACCTTTGTCGTCATGGTCGCCAAGCCTTCGAACACCGAGCAGGTGCAAGCCATCTCGGCCCGGCTCTGGCAGTCTGGCTATCTCCCCGGTGAACATGCTGCCGTCTCGTTCCGCTCGGCAGGCGATCCCATTCTGTACATCAACAATCCGCCAGGCGTCACCAGCGATGTCCGTCGCAAAACCCTCGACGGCCTGAAGCAGTTGAACGAAATCAACTACAAGATCGTCGGCGACCCCGAAACCCACACTCGCATTCAGCAGTACGAGATGGCCTTCCGGATGCAAACCAGTGTGCCGGAACTGACCGACATCAACAAGGAACCCGAATCGACCTACAAACTCTATGGCGACGATGCCAAAAAGCCCGGCACCTTCGCCAACACTGCCCTGATGGCCCGCCGTCTCGTCGAACGAGGCGTTCGCTTCGTGCAGATCTACCACAATAACTGGGATACCCACGGCAACGTCGCCGGTCGACTGCCCAGCCAATGCAAGGATGTCGATCAGGCATGCTATGGACTGATTCAGGATTTGAAGTCACGAGGCATGCTCGATTCAACTCTCGTCATCTGGGGCGGTGAGTTTGGCCGCACCGTCTACTCTCAGGGCCAACTCAGCAAGACCAACTATGGCCGAGATCATCACCCCCGCTGCTTCACCATGTGGATGGCCGGTGGCGGCATGAAGCCCGGCACCGTCTACGGCGAAACCGACGACTTTAGCTACAACATTGTCAAAGACCCGGTCCACGTCCGTGATTTCCATGCAACCATCCTCAATCGCCTAGGCATCGATCACGAACGATTCACGTACAAGTACCAAGGGTTGGATCAAAAGCTGACCGGCGTGGAACCGGCAAAGGTCGTCAAGGAATTGATTACATAAGTGACAATAGAGACCATAACAACATTCAAGATGGGTGCCATGGTTTCGCCGTACTCGGCGTAACCATGCTGAGTCAACATTAAGCTTTTAAGCCTTGCTATCTGTTACATGCCAAGCCGCTGTGCTATCTCCTTCAGCACCGCCACATCGCTATCAGGCCTCTTGGCACTCTTCGGATGTGTACAAGACGACTCAATCCATCCCAACAGATGCAGAAACTGCGCCGCCGAGTGCTTGTAGGCCGGCACTGGGTCTCGGAAGGCGAAGAAACCCAGGTACTGTAGCTTATCATTCAACTCACAAAAACGAGGATCGCCCGTAGTCCACCAGGCATCCCGCTGAGCGAACAACTGCGGGGCAAATGTTGACAATCCCAGCAGATAGTCGCTGCCGTACATCACCATATCAATAGCCAAGTCATTGCCAGTGAGTACGTGAAAGTCAGGACGAACTCGATCACGCAATTGCAGACGCTGCCATTCGAGGTCACGGGAAAGGGACGAGTGCTTGGCCCCCATGCACGACTTGATCTTGAGGAGTTCAGCATACACCTCCAGCGAATAGATTTTGCCGAAGGGGGCGAACATGGTGCCCAGTTCAAAGGCGATGAACGTGGAGACTACCTTACCAAGATCGCCATAAGTCTTGATGAGTTCTTCTTCTCTCAGACCCGTCAGGCCAAACGACTGACAGACCACCGGGATGCCACCTATCTTGCTGATAGCTTCCATCTGCCTTGCATAGGTACCATGTTGATAGGCTGCACCCGGTTGATCACTGACAATCGCCCCGGCTACAAATCGCTCGCCAGCCTGTTCACTGCGAGTGCGCTCCAACACAAGTTGCCTGTCTGCTTCACTCAGGAAAGGTCCGAAGCCGGTATCCATGTTGACCGCAGGAATTAGTCCAGCATCCTGTGTTCGTCGAACGTGACCCGTAAACCCCTTCCAGTCGATCCCGCCATTCTCAGTGAAAGGCAACAAGATCGCGGAGATGCCGAGAATCTTCCGGCGTGGGCGAAGCATGGAGATGGGATCGATAACAGCCATGCGTTAACTCGCAAACGACTTGAGCAGTAACTCAGGGTTCACCTTGCCGAACGATTGGCTACGCCCCGTCTTCAGATTGTGAAACGTCACCTGAGCCGGGCTGAAGAGGAGAGGATCGATCTTGTAAAAGTCACCACCCACGTTCTGGAACAACTCCGCAAAGGGCACGCCATAGTCGCTGGAAGCAGATGAAGGCACCTTAGGGCCAATTGATGCGATGACATCATCCTCGCAATCGACCCACAGCGTCACCTGACCACCATAGAGAATCGCATCGTTGGTTCTTCCGATGGCTGCAACCGTCTTCTTCGCCACCGGACACAGCGGAGCGGTACCATACCCATGTCGTACCTGCATCACATCGAACTTCAGCTCATGTAGCTTATGCAGACACGTTTCAATGCTTCGGGCCACCACTTGCATGGTGCCAGCTATACTGGTCGTCGGGGCGAGCACCAGAGTCAAATGCTCCTGGCTCA
The DNA here is from genome assembly GCA_035430005.1 of Gemmatales bacterium. GTDB lineage: Bacteria > Planctomycetota > Planctomycetia > Gemmatales > HRBIN36 > JAEUIE01. The sequence continues at coordinate 20,067 of DAOMFV010000082.1, read as the reverse complement.
CATTGCACTTGCTGGTGATATCCAACGCCACATCATCGTTGGGAATTGTGCCCGTCTCTAGCACTCCCACCGCCGCATGAGCGATCTCGGTCAACCCGATCTTCTTATACAACTCCTCTCGCCCCGAAGCTGCCCGCATCGGCCCGGAACCCATGGCGAAGTACTTGCCAACACTGACTTGCCAGCCGGCATACTGACTAGCCAGGCAGGCAGCGACAGGAAAATCGGTGTTCACCTGCACGAGCGGACAGCCAGCAATGGTGCCGGGATGCAGTGATACCTGCCCCAGATCAGCCAGGCAGATTCGAGCCAGCATGAGGCCCGCTTCCAGGCCGCCGGGAGCAGTGATCCCCGCGTCAATGATCCGCACTCCCTGCGTGGTCAAACTCAGCCCCACCCGGTAACGATCGGCATGATCTTCCAGTTGCTGGGCCACTTTCATTCCACGGGCATTGAGGTGCATACTCATGAGATGGCACACTCCTTGATCGTATTGGTCACGATGGTCGCCTGCTCTTCGATGGCGTCCAGCCACTCTTCGGGTAAGCCATCGGTATCTTCCAGCATCACCACCAGCCTCTTCGCCCCAATCGGCCTGCCCGGCTGCATCGCATAATAGCGATCCATGTAGCTGGGTTCCTTCTGACAGGCTGCCCATAGCTCGCCCAGTACATCACTGGTGATTGACAAAGGCAAAGCAGTAGGTTCCAGAATCACCTGCAAGGTCGTAAAGGGCGATTCGTCAAGAACCCGGCGAATCCATCGACAGGCACTTCGTATATGTGCATCAAAGTCCGGACTGCGGAACCAAAGTGTATACACCTGCTGACGATCACGTGCCGCAGGAAGAACTACATCCTCAAAATCAGCCAAATCAATGACGATCCCATTCTGGCTCCTGACTCCTGGTTTCTGGCTCCTGTATTCAGGCACCGGATCCCACTCGATATCGAACACCTCAGCCGCCTCCTCCATCAGCATGAAAAGGTCCTGCTGCGTCATCGTCGGCGTACTGCGAACATAGTATGGCGGGCGTGGCTGAAAGATCAGGCCCAGTTCCGGGGCTTCCTGTCGAAACGCTGTGCCGGGCAGCACAGCCAGGTTGAAGACCTGCACATCGGAGTAGATGCCACTGTCACGTAAGTAATGCATGCTACGGCGGACTGAATCGACCGTATCACCCGGCAACCCGATGATGAGATCAACCTTCACCTTGATGCCGGCTGCAAGCATCGCCTGGCAACCTTTCTCGACAGCCTTCAGGTTATTCTTGCGATCCATGAGCTGCATCGCCAGTGGATCGATACTTTGCAGGCCGACTTCAACTTCGGTGAAGTTGGCTTCAGCCAGCAGTTGGGCCGTCGTGGGCTTGATCCCCTCCGCACGCAGTTCGCCGAAGAACGAAAACCGTCTGCCGGGGTTCTCGGCGATGAGCAGCCTTAGGAAGTCGTCAAAGTCCTTCCGCTGGTTCAGCGTTGGATCGAGCATGACGATCTCTTTAGCTCCCCGCTCCTGGCCGTGCCGGAGATTGGCGATGATCTTGTCCTTGCTTAGGAAGTGCAGTCCGGTGTAAGCCTTGGGGTAGTAGCAAAACTTGCACTTGAAGATACAGCCCCGAATGGTTTCGAGCAGTAGCATCTCTTCATCAGCTGCATCGAGAATACCCGCCAGATACGGCGACGAGATTTGATCGAGGTTCTCTAACGGATGCCGAGGCAGAAAGCCCGGCAACGCATTCTTCGGGTCATCCACCGTCTGCAAGGCGAGCGTCGAGCCGTAAGGCCGACATGTGCGTGGTGCATGCAGCCCCGGAATATTGGGCAGCGTCAGGCCCCCGCTAAGCTTGATCGCCTGCAACAACTCCGCAAACGTCTGCTCGCCCTCACCAATGATGTAATAGTCGACCGCAGCCTGCTGCAGCACCCAGGCATTGTCAATCGTCACTTCCGGCCCACCGATGACAACCACCAACTCCGGCCGCCGTTGCTTGAGTTGGTTGGCGATCCATAGGGTACGATCAATGTTCCACAGATAACAGGTGAAGCCGACCATCCACGGATCACGTTCAAGTATTGCTTCGATCAACCCCTGCTCGCTCAACGTGTTCGACAGAGCCGATGGAAGTATCTGAATATCGTAATCAGCCTGCAACCCCTGTTGCTCGGCATACATCTTGAGGTAGCCCGCCGCCAACGGCACATTGCCACGCAACCGCCCCGGCCCCAGAGGGGGGATGGGGAGTTGCAGGAAGAGGATGGAACGTCGGAGCATTGCGAATCACAAGAGACTGAATTACTACGCCTTAATTGAAGCTACCACCTGCATGGCCGCATCGGTGAAGCTGGCCGTCGCAGTGATCTTCTTGCCGCTGTCCGCCAGCATCTTCTTGCCCTGCTCGACGTTGGTGCCTTCGAGCCGCACGACCAGAGGCACCTTGAATCCGACTTCATCGTACGCAGCGAGGATAGCTGCAGCGATGATGTCGCACTTCATGATGCCGCCGAAGATGTTGACGAGCACTGCCTTCACGTTCGGGTCGGAAAGCAGAATGCGGAACGCTTCGGTGACCTGCTCCTTATTAGCGCCACCTCCCACATCCAGAAAGTTGGCCGGTTCGCCGCCGTGGAGCTTGATGATATCCATCGTCGCCATCGCCAGCCCAGCACCATTGACGAGGCAGCCGATGTTTCCATTCATCTTCACGAACGACAGCCCGGTCTGGCTCGCTCGGTGTTCAAACGGGTCTTCCTCAGCAATGTCCCGATAGGCTTCAATATTAGGATGACGAAACAGAGCATTGTCATCAAACGTCATCTTGGCATCGAGTACCTGCACCTGACCGCTCTTGGTGACGATCAACGGATTGATCTCCGCCAGGCTGGCGTCGTACTTCAGGGAAACATCAACCAGTGCCGTTAAAGCCTTCTCAGCCTGCTCGACTTGAGTACCCGTGAAACCCAGGGCAAAGGCAATGCGCCGGCTTTGGAAAGGAAGCAAGCCACGATCAGGGTCAATGACCGTCTTGAAGATCCGCTCAGGGTGCTTCTCAGCGACTTCTTCGATGTCGACACCACCCTCAGCGGAAGCCATCAAGGTAGGCAGGCCCAGGCCACGATCAAGCACCACTGCCACATAGAGTTCCCGAACGATGTCGGCCGCTTCCTGTACCAGCAACGTACTGACCTTCTGGCCCTCAGCTCCTGTCTGCTTAGTCACCAGCGGATACTTCAGCATTGTGGATGCGACTTCGACTGCTTCAGCCTGACTCTTCACGAGCTTGACACCGCCAAAGTCCTTACCGCTCCCAGTGAACTTCCCTTTACCCCGCCCGCCTGCATGTACCTGAGCTTTCAGAACAGCCAGACCACCGCCAGCCAGGGCTAGTTGGGTGTAGGCTTTCCCCACTTCCTCAGCAGTCTTGGCTACGATGCCTCGGGGTACATTGGATCCCTGAGCCGCCAGCAGTTCCTTCGCCTGGTATTCGTGAATCTTCATGAGGTGCTTTCTGGTAATTGCTTGCGGAATCGTGGAAAAGTTCCCGTATGGATCGGGGTGATGAACTACACTGACTTCATGAGGATATTCAAGGAAATCTTCATCGTTTGACCAGCATAGAACCGCCGTGAATGACATCAGCAAGGATTCTTGCTTTACGCCGCTCATTCCTAAGCTATGATTGTGAGAGAATGGAGCCCTCTGCCCTGCTCCTTACGAGGTTCACATGCCCCAGTGGATGTTCAATTCCTTCAACCCCGGTCGATTCCATCAAGTCTTTGGAAAAGCATCCGATGCGGAAGTGATGGCCCTGCTTAAAGTGGTAGAGTTCGAAATGGGCGGCGGCCCTGACGATGAGTTTGCGCAAATCGCCGGTCGTCTCGCCCGACAAGGCATCTCCTATCATGGCATCAATCCTCGTGATGCCGAGGCGATTGATCAGGTTATCACCATCGCCATCGGCCCGGAAGGACTCTGGACCGAACTGGAGATGGAACAGGAATCGGGCCAGGGTCTTAACAACCGGGTCGTTGATGAATTGCTCAAACGGGCAGCCGCCAACAATATACACGTCGATCTGCTACCTGCCCTGAAAAAGGGGCGTCGGTATGGCTCGGTCGATCTGGGCCCTGCCTGCAACTATGTCGTCTTTGATCGCAATGAAGTAGCCAAGCTCGCTCAGGAAGTCACTTCACTGGTTGAGTTGAACGCTCCCTGGAGTTCACCGGCCATTCAGAATGAAGCGACCGAAGGCCTGCAAATGGTTTTCGAATATGTCAGCCGCAAACGCAAAGGCATCGCCGGGGTGTTGAGTTAGGTTCTGTGAGCTGCCGACTCTTTCCGCTTGCGTGCTACGTCGTCTCTGTTACGATTCGCAGATGCCACTAAGCAACTTCCTGGACCATCTGGGCACGGCCCTTTTGTGCGGACTCATTATCGGCCTGGAACGGCAATGGAGACAGCACCCGGCCGGCCTGCGTACAAACGCCCTCATCAGTCTGGGGTCGTGCCTGTTTGCCAGCCTATCTACCCTCGTTGAACACGATTCCAGCCCGACTCGAGTCGCCGGCCAGATCGTCACCGGCGTCGGCTTCCTCGCCGGCGGCGTCATTCTGCGTGACGGTCTGACGGTCAAAGGGCTGACCACCGCCGCCACCATCTGGTGTACCGCCGCCATCGGTACCCTCGCTGGATGTGGATTCCTGCTCTACGCTTTCATTAGCACCTTGTGCGTCCTCTTTTTGAACTTCGCCATGCATCCGCTCGGCCAATGGGTTGATCGAATGACAAAGAAGTGGTCCAGACCTGACCAGCGGTTTCAGCTCATAGTGACTTCAACGGTGGAGTGCAGTTCCCTGGTACGCATGATGATCGTCGAATATTTCCAGGCCCAGCACTCCATTACACTGCAATCAATCACCCAGAAAGATGGCAAAGAAAGTGGCACAGTGCAGGTACTCGGTCAATTCGCTGCCAGCGAAAAGTGTGACGACGCTCTCGAAGGGCTGATGGGCATACTGCATCTGGAAAAAGGCGTCTCTGAAGTGCGATGGGATAAGCAGCCACCTGAGCCTTCAGCATGAAGTTTTGCATTGACAAGAATGATATCTCGTGAGTATAGCAGGCCGATTGATGGCTAAATGGGCAAGAAATCATGCGTTCTTGGCTGCCCCTGCTGATGCTCTGTGTCGGATCGCTTGCCTTCACTCAGGATGGCAAGCTCGACTCCATCCGTCAGGATGTACGCGCTCCACGCAACGATCCGCCTTCCTCGTCAAGTTCCTCCTCGTCGAACTCAGGTTCAAGTTCGTACAGTTGCGATGATCCCGATATTTCGAGATTCTTCGCCGAACTGGGTTTTCGTGCAGTCATTGCTCCCTTTACGGTACCGGTAGCTAATCTCGCTGATCGCTATGAGTACCCTTCCACCTTTGTAGCCTATCCTTATGCAGAAGGCTGGAATGGCCTGCTACAAATTGGAATGGATCGCCCCAAGATCAATGATGTTGTTCCCAGCGCGTGGGATCAATTGACGAGCTTTCGTGCCGGCGTGGAAGAAGGACATGACTACAACAGTACGAATAGGCTGGGTGTCACTTTCCTCATCGACACCATGACCCGTTTCGGCATTGGCGGTACTGTGAATTTCTACGAAGAGAGCAATGCTTCCCCAAAGCCGGACCGCCTGGCAATCGGTGACGTTAATCTGCTCTATCGCTTCGCTCAGTCGGAGCAAACGCAATTCCGCGCAGGCATCGGAGCAAGATTCCTCAACGACACCCAACAAACTGACTGGGGCATTAACTTCGTGTACGGGTTTGATTACTTTCCAAAACCACCTTGGACGATTGGCATGCAACTCGAAGCCGGTACACTCGGCAATGCCTGGGTCTCTCAGGCTACCGCTCGCATCGGTCTAGTCTGGAAGTTCTCCGAAGTCTATGCCGGGTACGACTACCTGCACATCGGCAGCCAGGTGCTTCAAGGCCCGATGGTGGGGTTGCGGATTTGGTTTTGAGGGAATCACTCCCTCGTAATCGTCTCGTCCAGATTGAGCAACACCCTCGCCACAAGAGTATAACTGGCCCATTGGGTCGGCGTAACACCGGCTGGTGGTTTCTCTTTCAGATCCTTGCTGCCAAAGATCACCTCAGCCGGGCTGAGCCAGCCTTCGGAAAAGCGGTCACGATGCTTCTTCAGCAACTTCTCCAGTTCCGCCTTTTCCATCTCCGTGGGTAGTCGGCTGGTACAGAGCCGGAAGCCATAGCTGAGTCGGCTGGCATCGGTATCGCCGCCATCCTTCAACATCCTCAAACCCAGCGCTCGGGCTGTCTCGACAAAGACTGTCTCATTCAGTGTAGTTAAAGCCTGGAGCGGCGTATTCGATCTGACCCTCTTCACACAGGCCGCATCGCCGTTGGGCGCATCGAAGTTCGTCAGCATGGGATAGGGGGTAGATCGCCGACGGAACGTGTAGAGCGCTCGGCGGTAGCGGTCACTGCCTTGTGCCTCGATCCATGTGAACGGCCCGTAACTGGTGGGAGGCACAAAGAGGAAGCTCGGTGCCGGCGAATAAATCGCGGGCCCGCCCACTTTCGGATCGAGCAGGCCGCTCACAGAAAGAGCAATGTCCCGCACCACTTCGCCATCGACCCGTAGACGGGGTGACCGGGCGAGCAGGCGATTGTAAGGGTCTTTGGCCAGCAGTTCGGGAGTGGCCTTGGAACTTTGGCGATAGGTCGCCGACAGCACGATCAGCCGATGGAGTTTCTTGATGCTCCAGCCCTGCTCCATGAACTCCACCGCCAGCCAGTCAAGAAGCTCCGGGTGCGATGGTAGTTCACTCTGAACCCCCACATCTTCAGGTGTCGTCACCAGGCCATTGCCAAAGTAGCTCTGCCAGACTCGATTGACGAACACCCTCGCTGTCGTCGGCGACTGTCGGTCGGCAATCCACTCCGCCAGGGTCAAGCGAGAAGGCTTCGCATCGCTCTTGGGCAGCGGATGAAGAAACGCCGGCACCCCAGGTGTCACCGACTTATCAGGCTTGAGAAAGTCACCCCGTTTGAGCAGCCTCGTATCCCGTGGCGTCTCTCGTGACTGAGCCACCAACGAACTCGCCCCGACGGGCCATTGATTCCACAGTTCTTCCATCTGATCGTTGGCTGTCTTCCATTCAGGCACCGTGGTTCGCCAATAGGAGAAAAGCGTCGCCTGCTGGGCCGGGGTTCGATCCTTCTCCGGCACCTGTAACACTTCCAAGACCCTTTGTGGCAACACCCCAGCCTCTGCGCCGTCTTCATCGGTTGCACTTAGCCTGAACCGACCCAGGTTGTTGTTCATGTGATCATCAGAGTTCCACCCCCCATGCTGCTGCGTCAGAAAGATATCCAATGTGCTGCCCGCCGGTAAACTGATCGGCTTCTCCGACACAAAGACCGCCACCCGTGGCTGATTCCGTCGGCCCGGCCCCTGATCGATCCCCCACGCCGTCTCGTTCTTGCCATCGATAGCAAAGTCGATGGAACCGGTGATACGCTTCTTCCCTGATTTATCATCGTAAGTCGCTTCCAGATCACGCGTGGGGTTGCTGTAGTCAGCCAGGGCTTTGATAAACTTCACGTTCTCTTTCTTGGCCTTGTCATTTATGTCCGTCACTTGGGCCTTGAACTCGCTCAGAGCAAACGTGCCGATGAATGAACGCCCCGGGCCATTACAAGGCAGGTTCGGATCATTGAGTAACTCCAACCGAAACGCCTTGATAGTCGTCAGTTCGCTGGGGCCCCGGAAGTGGGTGTCGAACTTGGTGGGGGCGTACCCCTGGCACAAGATCGAGCCATCCTTCTGAGGCAGATACCGCTGGCCATTGTCGCCGGCGTTCTCCAACTGGCGGAGCACCGTCCACTTGACCTGCTTCTTTTTGACCTCTTCTTCCCACTTCGTCATCCGTTGCTGCCAATCAGCAGCCCGATGTTGCAGCCCTTCCTCGATCTCTTTCATTTTCTGCTGTAGCTCCGCCAGCTTCATTAACTCACCAGGTGAGTAGACCACCCGCTGGGCTTCGTAATCGTTATTCAAATAGGCGAAGAGCCGATAGTACTCTTCGTGCGTGATCGGGTCGAACTTGTGCGTATGGCACTGGGCACACTGGATGGTAATCCCCAGCATTCCTTTGCCGATGGCGTCCATGCGGTCGAACATGGCGTCCATGCGGAACTGCTCCGGGTCAGCTCCGCCTTCTTCATTGAGCATCGAGTTGCGTAGAAAACCGGTAGCGACAATCTGATCTTGCGTTGCCTGGGGCATCAAGTCGCCGGCCAGTTGTTCGCGAAGGAACTGATCATACGGCAGATCACGATTGAAGGAGTTGACCACCCAGTCACGATAGAAGTATACCTGACGGGACTTGTCCTTCTCGTACCCATCCGAATCGGCATACCGTGCCGCATCAAGCCAGTGCCTGCCCCAGCGTTCTCCATAATGGGGTGAGGCCAGCAGCTTCTCAACCACCTTTCCGTAAGCGGTGGGGGAAGTGTCCGCCAGGAACGCATCAATTTCCCCAATCGTCGGCGGCAACCCAATCAGATCAAGATGCAGACGACGCAGCAGGGTGAGCTTGTCCGCTTCGAGCGAAGGCGCGAGTCGGCCCTTTTCCAGCCTCGCCAGGATGAATCGATCCACCGGATTGCGTACCCACGCTGCATTCTTGACTTCCGCCAGAGGCGGACACACGGGAGCAACGAACGCCCAATGCTTCCTGGTCTTCTCTCCACCCAACGACTCAGGCCAATCCGCTCCAGCTTCGATCCATTTACGTACCAACTCAATCTGCTGAGCAGATAGCTTCTCCTTCGTCGGAGGCATCCGCCTTTCAGTATCGTCTGTAGTCAGTCGATGATAGAGTTCGCTCTCGTCGGGCTTACCGGCAACAATCCCCAATTTCCCCGTTTCGCCCCCTGCCCTGGCCTTGTTCCGAACATCCAGCCGCAGCCCTGATTTCGACTTCCTACCATCATGACACTGGAAGCACCGCTCCTTGAGAATAGGCAATATCTCCTTCTCAAAGCTGGGGCTATCCTCCAGCGCCATGCCAGCAGATACCTCGCCGGGCTTCATCACGCAGAGGCCGATCAACCCCAGGACACAGAAAGCAATCAACCTTTGCTTGAACATCAAGTTCCTAACCTCTTTTCAGGCCCAGCACAGATGTATGTTCTTCGGAATCATTACAACATATGGAAGCACGTTCCACAAGAGACTGGCAGCCTTCCATGACCATTCGATGCTTTGCCCTCTTCTGTATGATCAGCCTGGTTGCTCGGTCGCAGGAGCCGCCGGTTCTCACCAAACCCGTCCCCTTCAATACTCAAGAGGCGGATGCTATTGTCTCCAGGATGCAGATATTCCCCAAGGATAACGCCTGGAACGCTGACATCACCCGCTGGCCCATCGCCCACAACTCCAAAGACCTGATCAACAGTATCGGCCCGAACCTCAAGCTTCGTTCCAATCACGACATGGCCTACATCCTGGTTCCCCCCAACCAGAAACTCGTCGAGGTCAAAATCACCGGCTACCCCGACGAATCGGACAAAGGCCCCTACCCCGTCCCTGATGATCTCCCCATCGAAGGCTGGCCCAGCGAATACCGCACCCGCAAACAGGGCCGACTCCTCACTCTGTTAGATGTGCAGCGCGATGTGATCAACGAAAATGGCGACCGTCATGCTATTGTCGTCGATCCCACGCGAGGCAAGCTCTACGAGTTCTACCAGATGAAGCGCACCGACCGCGGCTGGGAAGCGGCCCAGGCTTCGATCTTCGATTTGAACAGCAACACGCTTCGCCCCGCCGGTTGGACCTCCGCCGATGCTGCCGGCCTGCCCATCTTCCCCGCTGTCGTTCGTTATGATGAAATACAGCAGGGCGAGATTAAGCACGCAATACGTTTCACAGTTCCCAAAACGCGCCGGGCCTGCGTTCATCCCGCCACCCACTTCGCCAGCAAACTCGACGACCCCAAGCTTCCAAGAATGGGCGAACGCTTTCGCCTCCGCGGCGACTTCAACCTGACTGGCTTCTCAAAGGAAACACAGGTCGTACTGAGAGCGCTCCAAAAGCACGGCATGATCCTCGCCGATAACGGCATCGCCTGGGGCATGTCGTTCGCTCCGGATGAACGGATGAAAGCATTGCACGAAGAACTTCGCCTCGTGACAGGCAAGGATTTTCAGGTAGTTATTGATCCGCTTAACAGGGGATCAGGAACTAAATAGATCAGGCTCTTGTCACAAACGCAAATATTTCACTGTCAAACGGAACACTCAAGAAACCTAAGGTTTTCCAGGTTGTATTTTCGGCTTTCTACGCACAATCAGACAAATTTACCTAAATCTTCCTTTTTCTGCTTGCATCACTATTTCACGCTCATTAAGATCACCCACTAAGTGAAGTCAAGGAGGACGGCACCGTGAATAGCAATATGAATTTTCATCTGGAGCAGACGCCATCATGCGAAAAATCATCCCATCCTTATTCGTGTTGTTGTTTGCAGTAGGTGCTGTTAACGCTCAAAACTTTTTGGTCTATGACAACCTTGCTTCGCCTTCCACGGCAACAGCCGGTTCCAGCGTAACCGACTTGGCTGCCATTTGGGGTGATCGAGTATCAGCAACCCAAGTAGGATGGTTAAACCAGGTGCAATGCACCATATTTAATAGCTCAACTGGAAATACCAACCCCATCTTAACAACCACCCTGATCATGAGCCTTTTCCCAGCTGCAACTTTCGATGCTACCAACTTTGCGAATAACACACCCTTCTTATCATTCAATGTCAACGTCAACTTTGGAACAGGACTAGCCGCAGGTTTCTTTTCTGTTCTAACCATAGACACTTCAAGTCTTAATTTTTTCCTGCCCACAACAAACATCATGATTGCTCAACAATTGAGCAACATTACTGGTGGTTCGACTCGTGCCGGCGTCGCGTTCTTTTCCACTGACAATGTTGGTAGTCAATACGCAGCTAACGACAACCACTACCGAAGCAGCACCATAAACGCTTCAGGATACTACACCATTGGAACTGGCAATAACCGAATTGGATATAGTCTCTCGGTTGCTGTGCCTGAACCTGCCACCTATGCCCTGATGGGGCTGAGTGGTTTGATTTCTGTTGGTGCGTTTGTTAGGTTCCGTCGACGGAACAAGTTGGCGATGGATCAGAAGTTATCAGCTCTCTCGAAATAGATGAATCAAGGACTTGAGAAAATAAGAATAATCTGAGGGATCTCGCTAACTAGCGAGATCCCTCAGTTCTTATCAGCTTACTTATTTATTCCTTCTTCCCCGTGAGTGCCGCCAACTGGTCCTTCTTGTCCTGATCCATCAGCGCCCGCACCATGTCCTTCATCTCGCCGATCATCATCTTGTCCAGGTTGTGCATCGTGTAATTGATACGGTGATCTGTTACTCGGTTTTGCGGAAAGTTATACGTTCGGATGCGATCATTGCGATCACCCGAACCGATCATGCCTTTGCGGAGCGCGGCACGTTCCTTGTTGACCTTTTCCTGTTGAGCTTCATAAATGCGAGTCCGGATCATCCGCCAGCAGATATCCTTGTTCTTGTGCTGGCTGCGCTCCTGCCGGCTCTCAGCCACCACGCCGGTCGGCTTGTGAATCAATCGCACGCCCGACTGAGTCTTGTTGACATGCTGCCCGCCGGGGCCGCCGCATGAGAATGTCTGCGTTTCGATATCCTCAGGTCGGATATCGATCTGGACCTCAGTCGGTTCGGGCAACACCGCCACGGTAGCAGCCGAAGTATGGATGCGTCCCTGGGTTTCTGTCTTGGGCACCCGCTGCACGCGGTGTCCGCCGCTTTCATATCGCAAAAAGCGGAAGCAGCCTTCGCCACTGACGGTAAAGCTGATTTCCTTAAAGCCTCCGGCGTCGGTCGGGCTGAAATCGAGCGTCTCCACTTTCCAGCCCTTGAGACCGGCGTACCGGGTATACATGTTGAAGAGATCGCCGGCAAAGAGAGAGGCTTCGTCTCCGCCGGTGCCGGCACGCACTTCGACGATGATGCTGTCGAAGTCCTCACCCGGATCGACGAGCAGCATGTCTTCGATCTTGGCCTGCAACTCTTCCCGTTCCTTGCCTTTGATCTTGATTTCATCGTCGAGCATCTGCTTCATCTCGGCATCTGCCTCTTTGGCAGCATCAGCGTCGAGAGCTTCGATTTCAGCGATCAACTGCTTCAAATGCAGGTAGGGCCGGGCCTGTTTAGCCAGGCTGCCATGCTCTTTAGCAATGCGTGAGATTTTTGCGCCATCCGACATGTTTGCCGGATCCGACATCTGACGTTCCAGATCCTGGAACTTTTTCAGAACCTCTTCGAGTTTTGGATACATGAGAATGCTCCTCCCAATAATAAGGGGGGGGAATGTGATTAGGCAAAGCGAATGTGGATCAACACAATGACAATTGGACCGAGTAACAAAACAGTGAATGCACCTTCGCTACAGAACTGAACGTGCAGGCCAGAGGAAAATCAGATGTGTGGTGTCAGCAGATTTCATAAAGCAATTCCTGCCGGTATTATAGCCGCCACTGATGATAAGTGAAGTGAGGTTGAAGAAGCACCGGCATAACCAGTCTAGAGATAGGGCCATTAATTGGCACATCTGGAGATCAAAGTAAGATGAATACCCTCTCAGATTTGTCATATCCTTAAGAGCGAACTACACTTCAGCGCTGTCACTACGTCACATGATGACACTTCATGCCATTCCACATCGAAAGCCAGACTGAGCCAATTCCGGGATACCGGCTCATTGAGCGCCTGGGAGGGGGAGGTTTCGGTGAAGTCTGGAAGTGCGAGGCGCCCGGCAAGATCCTCAAAGCAATCAAGTTTGTATTCGGCAATCTCGAAGATGTTTCGCAAATTGAAAACAGCATAAAGGCTGAGCAGGAATTGCGATCGATTGAACGTATCAAAAACATTCGCCATCCCTTCATCCTCAGCATCGAACGGTACGAAATCATTGATGGCCAGCTAATGATCGTCACCGAACTGGCTGACTGCAATCTCTACGAACGATTCCGTGAGTATCGTAACAAAGGCCTGATGGGCATCCCTCGGGATGAGTTACTTGGCTTCATGGACGAGATTGCCGAAGCACTCGACATCATGACAATTCAGCATGACTTGCTGCATCTGGATATCAAGCCGCAGAACCTGTTTCTGATGTATAACCACATCAAGATTGGCGACTTTGGCCTAGTGAAAGATCTGGAAGGTATGCATGCCAAGGTAACCGGTGGCGTCACCCCAGTTTATGCCGCCCCGGAAACGTTTGAAGGTTACGTCAGCCGTTATAGTGATCAGTACAGCCTGGCGATAGTGTTTCAGGAGCTGCTGACAGGCATTCGCCCCTTCAATGGCAGCAACCCAAAGCAGTTAATGCTACAGCATATTCAAACCGCTCCCCAGCTGGATCCCCTACCTCCTGCAGATCGACCCATTATCGCCAAAGCGCTGTCGAAGAAACCGACTGATCGCTGGGAGAATTGTCAGGCACTGGTGGATGCCCTCAAACATTCACATCAAAGGGCCGGCAAGGATGCTCCGACAGAAATTCCGAACCTGGCCTCGGATACTCCGCCTGAACCCATTCCTGTGCTGCGAAGGCGAGGTGATTCAGCCCCACCTACACTTGAACCACACGAAGTTCCTTCTGCTCATCGTGTCGATGATTACTTTGACCTGGGCCCGGTAACGCAAAGTGCCATCCTGCGAAACAACAACGGAACAGTGACCCAATTACGCAGAACGGCGGCGCGCTCGACGATCAAACCAGTACAAGACAATGAAACAGGTGTTCTGCGACCTGTCGTGTTAATCGGCATGGGACAATTCGGTCGAGCTACACTGCAATGGGTACGGCAGGGGCTCCATCTTCAATTTGGTCCAACAGGCCTGCCAATCGTCCGGTGCCTGGCAATCGATACCGACCCAGCTCACGCGGGCGAACACCTGGCCAAAACCAACGATCAAGAAGATGTTCTCCTGACCCGGCTGAATCGCCCCGCCCGCTATATTCGCTCGCGTGATACCCTGCCTCCTGTCGAAGACTGGCTCAATAGCAACATTCTCTATCGGATGCCTCGGACGCAACTCACCAGTGGTATCCGAGCCCTGGGTCGTCTGGCGCTGGTGGAGCATTATCGAGCATTCCGCAGCCGGCTGGAGCGCGATCTCAAGGCTGTCATGGAAACCGAGTCACTCGCCGAATCAGAAAAGCTAGCTAAGACGTCGTTCCATTCCACCAAGCCCAGAATCTACTTGATAGGCCATCTGGGTGGGGGCACAGCCAGTGGCATGTTCATCGATTGTGCCTACATCGCACGGAAAGTGATGCGTGCCATGAAGCTCGATGAAGAGGACATTCATGGCATTTTCTATGTGCCCGATTCGCAGTGCATGGAATCCGCCGATCTTCCCGAGGCCAACGCCGTAGCCGCTCTGTATGAACTGTTTCATTTCCAGCAGGCCGGCCAGACCTTTCGGGCCCTTTATGAATCCAAGTCGGAATGGACGGAGGAGAATTCGCCGCCTTTCAAACAAATCCAGTTGATTGAGTCGCCGCCTCGCAAGGCAACCAGCCAGGAAGGCAAGGACCAGGCTACTCTCCAGATTCAGAAAGTGGCTGAAGTATTGAATCGAGTGTTCCTCACGCCGCTCGGACGAGTCGCTGATCCGAGTCGGCTGATGCCTGGTGCCACGCCCTACCAGACCATGGGGTTGCGTGTACTCAACTCTCCCCGGCGAGTTCTGATACGGCGGGCTGCTCACCTCATCTTCCAACGCATCATTGAGCAGTGGCTGGTTCCCGCAACGGTTCAGATTCAAGATACCGTCAGGCATCGCATCGATGGCTTCTTCCACTACGAGAAACTGACACCTGAAATGCTGACTGAATACTTTGAACAAGCAGCACAGAGCTCTCTTGGAAGCGATGCCGACACAGTAATTCAGCAACTTATTGAACCCTACCAGCAAGGCATTCAAGAGAAGATCCCGGATGCCTCGGAAATCAAGAAGACGCTCCGCGACATCATCCTCAAACTCGGCTCCTCTTCTGACGGTTCCAGTACAAACACACTCCTGCTCGTCGAGGAAAACACCAGGCTAAACCGGGCTCTTCGGGATGCCGGCGAGAAAGTCGTTCGCGGCGGAGCAACCCGTCTGGTGTTTACCATCTACAGGCATCTCGATAAAGCCGGCTTGCGCATGGGTGCCACTGAAGAATCTCTCCGATATGCTTTGGCCAAGCTCGATAGCTGGATCGCCGGTCATGAAGCTAAAGCCAGGCAGGCCCAGTCGGAATATGGTCAGGCGATGGAGTACCTGCGTGCCGACCTGATCGAGCACGAACGCCTCAAGGCTGTGCCCCGCAAGAAATGGCCAAGCATGACGACACCGGGCGAAAGACTGCTGGCCATTTTCCGTGCCCGGTTCCGATTCCTCATCTGTGAACAGATCGCCAAAGTTTATGCAGGCTTCCGAGGTGCCTGTTCCGATCAGCTTCGTGAGATTCGGTTTTGCCGCAACCGCCTTCAGGAATTGCAGCAATCAGCCATGACGATGGAGAAACTCCCGGAACGCCCTGTCACCGCCAATCGGGTGACTGAATCAGTGTTAATTCCTTTCGGTTGCAAGGATCTGCTCCAGGCGGTAAGCCAGTTTGCTGAAAGCATTACCTCTTCCGATTTGCTGAAGATCGACAGCCTTGTCGCAGAACACATGGAACAACGCTATCCACGGCTTGCTGAACTGTGCCTTTCGAATATCGAACAACTCCGACCGATCCGTGAACTGATTTTACAGGAAGCCAAGCGGTATTTAGAGCAGCGGTTAACCCTTGGGGATGCCGCCAGCCTGTTTCTCGACAACCAGCAACAGGCCGAGGAGGCTTTCCGTAAGATCTATGCCGAAGCTGAGCCGATGCTCCGTCTCCATGGCGACGAACAGTGCAGAGAAGCCGCATTCCTGATGCTTCAGAACTCTCCTCAAGGCCAAAAACTTGGAGAACTGGCCACGTCGTGCTATCCCCATACCAATGTGGTTAACATCAATCGCAATGATGAAGTGATTCTGTACCGAACCATTGTTGGCATCTCCTTCGAAAGCTTGCCGGTGCTTGGAGAAATGGGGAAAGAAGCCTATGAGATCGCCCTGGGCATTGAACACTTCACACCACATTCCCGTCAGGACATTGATCAATGGCAAAAACCGGTTGTTGTTGCTGAATCTCACCCTCAGCAATTCTGATAACAAAATGAAAACGCTTCTATCTTCTGGCATTATGCTTCAGAATGCGGTACATCAGAGGCATACAGGAATTACCCTACATCCTGACAGTTCGGAGTGAGCAATGAAAACGACCTGGCAACTATTATGCCTGACGGCACTGATCTGGTTAGCTCCCAGTAGTACGCAGGCTGATGACACAGCACCTGTACCTAAGACTGCTGCCGAGATTGATCAGACAATCATCAACGAGGTCAAAGATCGCCAGGAGATTATGACTAATCTCACCTATATCAGCGATGTGATTGGTCCTCGCATGACTGGTTCAGCCAATCTTAAGAAAGCCAATGACTGGACTATGGAGAAGTTCAAGAGTTATGGCATCGAGAATGTCAGGCTCGAACCCTACACCATTCCAGCAGGATGGGAACGTGGTTTCGCCCGCATGAAGATGGTCGAGCCGAACACCGGCCGCTGGCTGGCTGTAGCCTCTCGTGCCTGGACGCCGGGTACCCAGGGTAAACTCACCGGAGAAGTGATCTTCCTGAATGCGAGCAGTCTGGAAGACCTGAACAAGTACAAAGGCAAGCTGAAGAACGCCGTCATCATGCGCAACAAGCCTGCCAACATCACGCCAATCCTTGAAATCGGCAAACCCCGTGATCCTAACAGCACCCCTCGCCAACGGCCGAACTTTGCCGGCGGCGGCGCTGGAAGAGAATTGATGCAGGCCATCGATCAGATGCTGCGAGCGGAAGGCGTCGCCTGTACCATCACCGATTCTGCCAAGCCACATGGACTATTGAATATGACCGGTTCCTGGGGCGGTCGTGATCGCACCGATGCCGCGGAACCGCTGCCCAATCTCTTCATGTCGCATGATGACTATGCCATGCTGTATCGTTTGATCACCCGAAAAGATGCGGAACCCGTGAAAGTCGAAGTCGAGATCGAAGCTAAGATTATTCCCGGTCCCATCACGGTTTACAACACGATTGGCGAAATCAAAGGCAGCGAAAAGCCTGATGAATTCGTCGTCATCGGCGCTCACCTCGATTCGTGGGACCTAGGCCAGGGCACCACCGATAATGGCACCGGATCTTCCGTTGTTCTCGAAGCCGCTCGCACCCTCGGCAAGCTGGCCAAGGCCGGTATTCGCCCCAAGCGTACGATCCGCGTTTGCCTCTTCTCCGGTGAGGAAGAAGGGCTGCATGGGTCAACAGAATATGTGAAACTTCACAAGGATGAAATGTCCAAAACCTCAATGGCTCTGGTGCATGACACCGGCACAGGCAGGGTACTTTCCATCGCACTTCAAGGGCGTTCTGTGCTCAAGCCTTTGTTCGAGAAAGAACTCCCGGCACTGAAGGAATTGAAGGTAGAAATCAACACCTCCAACCAGGGCGGCACCGATCACTTGCCATTCGACAAAGTCGGTGTCCCTGGCTTCGCCTTTAAGCAGGATCCTGCTGAGTACTACCTCACTCACCATTCCCAGAGCGATACGCTGGACAAGGCTCGAGAACCTGACCTGATCCAGGGTGCCCAGGTGATGGCTGTTACCGCCATGCGAATCGCCAACCTTCCGGACCTGCTCTCTCGCGAAAAGAAACAACCTGAAGAGACAAAGCCCGATGCGGAGAAGAAGACCGAACCGGAAAAGAAGGTCGAGGGCGAGAAGAAGCCGTAATGATCGATCGTCATCAATCAGTAATAAAGAGCGGCGGGGATTGTCCCCGCCGTTTTCGTTTCGACTACCTTCTTACTTCACCCACTTCGCCAATTCACCCACGGTTGGCACCGCCAGTTTGGTCAGCGAATCCGGCGGTTTCTCGTTCACCACTGTCGTCGTTTCCTCTTCCACTAACGGCCCCTTAGCTGGATCGAGCGAATCTGCGGTCAAGGTGCTGCGGAAACGGAACAAGGCCGCCTTCTCCGCTTTCACTCGTATCTGATACGTCTTCTCTTGCCCCGGTTGCAAAGCGAAGGCAGCGAAGTTGATTCGCTGTTCACCCGTTCTAAAGCCTGAGGCATCCGCATCGGCTGGTGGCGTGATGCCAGTCACCGTCATCCCCACTGGAACATCAGCTACTACTCGAATGCCTGTCGCCGGAGCAGAACCCGTGTTGCGAACCAGAATCGAATACATAGTCGTACCGCCAGTAAAGAGCGGATCAACCGTATCCTTTACTTCCATGTAGAGCGTCGCCGCGCCACTGACTTCGGTGGTCGATGTCGAATCCTTACTAATCACCGTTTGTGAATCAGGGTCAAGCCCACGAGCATTGGCCACATTGAGGAAGGTTCCGGCCTGCGTCGGTCTTACCTTAAACGTCACCGTTCGGGTTTCAGCAGGCAGCATTGTACCCAACCGCCAGACCATCTTCTTGCTTTCCGGCCCCTGCATCTGGCCGTTGTTGTCGGCACTGTTCTGAACGTACACCGCATTGGCGGGAAAGATGTCGAGGAGTTCCACTTCGCGCAGAGGCACCTTGCCGGAATTGGTCACGGTGATCGAATACAGAATCGGCGTGCCCATTCCTTGTCGAGCTGGAGCGAGCTTGAGTACAGTTAATTGCCCAGCCGCCTTGGGTATCGGTAGACTTTCATCCACTCCCGGCTTCGTTGGCGGCTTGCACGAAGAGTTCGTGGTGACACATACGCCATGCTCATACGAGATGCGAAAGCAGGTTTCGAGGGGGCCGTTCACTTCGCTCTTGAGTGCCAGATCAATAATTCGCTGACAGTTCCCCGGCATGGTGCCGATGTTCCACACCAGCGTTCCCTGCTGTTTCTCAGCATCGGGTTTGCTTGATTGCAGCGTCGTCTTTGCCGGCAAGTCGAGTTTGACTTTGACCTCGAAGGCCTTGGCCGACGAGCGATTGGTGGCTATCACCCTGTAATGGATGAGGCCCGTATCACTGGCCTTCTGGGGTGCCAGTACCTTGATCGCGATGACTGGCGGTTCCACATCTGGCGTGTTTCGATCACAATCGGGGCAGAAATCGCCGGCGGAGAGTGCAGCGACAAGAGAAAGCATGGCAAGCATAGAACACATCCTGGCAAAGCAAGTGATGTGGTCTATTTTCACTGTTCGTTACAGGCTTGTCACTCGGAAAGGTTGGCCCAGCCGGAGAAGTCAGCCCTGTTTCACTGTCAGGAGCGATAGAGCCGTTATTGTCGGACTATTTTGACATGATTAGACGTGGCTTTCAGACTCGTCGGCGAGGACATAGTGTCATTTTCAAAGTACCCGCTCATGCGGCAGGATGCCTGGTCTCCGTACCAACGAAAACAGGCCACCCGAAGGTGACCTGATAAATTCCATTCAACGTGTCCGCCCGACGGGACATCGCCTGATGGATGCCCCTGGAGGTCATGATACATCAACCACTAGTCAGGACAAACTGACGAAGCGCCTGCTGCACTGTTGAACGTCGGATCGTTCGTGATCACGTTCACGCGGTTGACGGTATCGCTGAAGCGAGAACCGCCGGTCGAAGCAGCACAGCCGCTTGTACCCGAGAACGTGTAAGACTGGCTCAAAGATCCGATGGCGTTAGCCATGTCTTCAAGTTCGGTGACGACAGCCTGCTGAACTGATTTCAGCCCTGCCACGACACCAATGACCATAATGGTGGAAACAAAGACCCATTCCGTGGCAATCAAGGCGCCACGATCATCGTTCCACAACTTCAACATGAAATTCCGCATGTGCACCAGACCTCCTGTCAGAAACACATGACCCCCGTA
>DAOMFV010000081.1:0-23289 GCA_035430005.1 Gemmatales bacterium | reverse complement strand
AACGCTTGGAATTGTGCTGGCAAGGCACGCTTGTGTTTAGGGCGTTGTGTGGCACAGTCATCGAATGGAATGTGTTCAATAGTTACGCCACGTTCGAGCCCAGCATGTTGCTTGGCTTCCACGCTCTCACCACATACGCCTGATCAGCGTACGAAAGTTTCGATTCCCACCGGACGAAGCCGGCTTGTTGCAGGCGCTGAAGTATGCCGGCCAAGGGCACAAAGTGGAACCGGCCACGCTTGGCTTCACGCTTGAGCCAGTTGCCATGCTTTTGCATGTTGAGGACGTTCTTGATGGTGCGGAAGGGTTTGCCGAGCTTCAGGCCCTTGCCCATCGATTTCCAGACGATCTTCCAGAAGTCGGGGTTCGGCACATTGACCGAGAAGACTAGCCTGCCGCCGGGCCGGAGCACCCGGTACATCTCGTGGTAGAGCTTGGTGTAAGCGGTATCGGTGAACTTCTGAGACTGAAGATCGAACGATTCGGCGTAGGAGATGGCCAGGCCGGAAACGATACCATCGTAGGCTTCGGTCTTGAACTGGGGCAGCCCCTTGCTGAAATCGACAGTCGAAAAGCAGATTTGATCCTGTGCGGGCGATGGCTGCATGCGGGTGCTGAGCTTCTTGATCGCATCGGCATTGATGGCGGCGCAGTCGGCTGCTTCGATCTGCTTGACTGCGCCTTTGCTCGCCTGCCAGAGGTTGGCGGTGAGATGCCCGCCGCCACAACCGAGATCGAGCCACGATTCGCCCTTGCCCGGCTGGCACCAGCCGATGGTATCGCTCAGCAGTTCCCGGTAGGGCAGGGCCCGGTGCTGATCCCAGAAGGCCTGGGCGGTGTCATCCTGAAACCAGCGATTCACTTCGTCCTGCAATGCGGGTGTCATGGTCGTCCTTTGCATGGTCATCATTTCGTATGGCTCCTCCCCTTACTGAGGGGAGGTTGGGTGGGGTTATCGTTGCTTTGAATGAACCCCCTCCAACTCCCCCTTGGTAAGGGGGAGAGGATCGAAATGATCATTTCCTGGCTGACTGTCATGAAGGCTTTCGAGTTCATCGACGATGGGGCCGGTCAGGATCGCTTCCATCGTGGCCAAGGCTCGCGCGATCAACGCGCCATCGACGATACGATGATCGTAGATCAGACGCACAGTGATGCGTCCACGTTCGTCTATCACGCCGTAATTGATCAAATAGGATAGCGGGGAGAGCGGGTGTGTCGAACTGGCACCCAGACCGGAGTAGACGCTGAGGCCAAAGGTGCCGAGTCGCTTGGCCCGTTTCTCGCCGATCCAGTGCAGGCTGATCCACCAGCCGAAACGGCGGAGCCAGACGGGGAACTTCGAGAGCCAGATGACCCGCTTGAAGTGGGGAATGTTCTCAAGGGGTTCGGTTTTGTACCGCTTCAGATGGGTATCGATGCTGGTGAGGGGATGGTTTTCGGGAGCCATCACCTGGCCGAAGAAGACGGCTGGTTCGTCTTCGTACTTTCGTTCGAGAGCAACGGAGCCGACGCTGAAGGGATGTTCGTAGCAGCGGGTCCAGGGATAGCGGAGCAGCGATTGACGCAGTTCCGGGTGTTTCTGGGCGGTCAGGCCGAAGGCACGGACGAAGAGCGTCGGCCAGGAGACGCCGGACTGTTGCCGGGCTTTCTGCACTGCGCTCAAGTCCATGACCCGCTCGACAGGCACCGAGGGCACCTGCTTGGCGAAGTAGAGCAAGTCGCCGATCCAGCGCCGGGGCAGACTGAGCGGGAAGTATCGTCCTCTGATCGAGCTCATGATCTCGCTCATCCGTGAGAAGGTATCGGGAATATATCCAGTATGTAAGTGGCCACACTATGCCGCAGGAGTCGATTTTCCGCAAGGCGGACTTGGCAAGACTGTCGTTGCTGCAATCCATAAACCTTCAACAGAGGAACTACGGAACATATTCACAACGTCTTGTTGTCAAAACAAGAAGCTGGAGATGTGGCAGGGGTCAGCGGTGCTCCGCTACCCCCTGCGAGATGTGCAAGACATCTGAAAGAATGCAGGGGGCAGATGAGTACATCTGACCCCTGCCACGACTACGGGTGTCTGGTTACGCAATAGCAGGGAGAGTTGCATGCGTGTTGGTTTAGGGCACGATACCCATCGGCTGGTGACTGGCCGTCCGCTCATCATGGCTGGTCTGCGGATTGAACATTCCAAGGGTCTGGCCGGGCACAGCGATGCGGATGTGGTGCTGCATGCGGTCATCGATGCACTGCTGGGGGCGGCGGGTCTCGGCGATATCGGCGATGCTTTCCCCGATGATGATCCCGAGAACCTCAACGCTGACTCGGTGCTGTTCCTCGAAACGACGATGGCCCGGCTCTACGTCAAAGGGTTCAAGCTGATCAATGTCGACATCATCATCCATGCCGAACAACCGAAGCTGGGACCGATCAAGACACTGCTGCGGGAGAACCTCTCGAAGTTATTGGGCCTGAGCATAGACCGGGTGAACGTGAAAGCCAAGACGGGGGAGCATGTGGGGCACATCGGCAGAGGTGAAGCGATTGCGGTGCATGCGGTGGTGCTGCTGGATGATGGGGAGCACGAGGGGAGTGAGACGTTGTAGAATATAGTTATGTCAACCCCCTCTCGTCCCCTTCATGCCCTGCCCGTTATCCAGAACTGGGACTGTCATCAGTGTGGCAACTGCTGCACTGATTATGTCGTGCCGGTGTCGGATGTGGAGAAGAAACGGATTGAGGGGCAGCAGTGGGATCAGGTGCCGGAGTTTGCCGGCAAGCCGCTCTTTGTTCGCCACTCGCCGTGGTGGCAGTTCTGGAAGAAGAAGTATCGGCTTCGCACCAGGGACGACCATTGCATCTTTCTCGATGAGAAGGGGCTGTGCAAGATTCATGGCAAGTTTGGCCTCGAAGCGAAGCCGTTCGCCTGCCGATTGTATCCGTTCATCCTGGTGCCGACGGGGGATAGTTGGCGGGTGAGCATGCGCTATGCGTGCCCCTCGGCGACGGCGAACAAGGGCCGGAGTTTGACGGCTCAGAAGCAGGACATTGCCGGCTATGCTGCCGAGATGGAACACTGGGACGAGCCAGAGATTCGAGCAGCGACAACATCAACAGGCAGGGCGGTGGAGGAGTCGCGGCGGAAACGGTTGCCGATACTACAGGGACGGGCAACGGTTTCTTGGGAAGACTTTGATCACATCCTCAAGGCGATGCTGATGATTATCAGAGATAGCAATGATAGTTTCCCTCGGAGGATGTTGCGCATTCTCGAACTGGTGCGGCTCTGTCAGCAATCGAAGTTCGACAAGATCACCGGCAAACGATTGAAGGAGTTCTTCGAACTGGTCGCTGTCGGTGTCAGCGGCGAAGTGCCTCGTGATTTGGCGAAGCTGCCCAAACCCAACTGGGTGGGACGCACGTTGTTTCGCACTTCGCTGGCTGTCTTCCTTCGCAAGGATTCGGGGCTGCGACGAGGCGTGGCGGCAAGAAGTCGGTTCGCCCTGGTGGCAGCGATGATGCGGATCATTTCGGGCAAAGGACGACTGCCAGAACTACAGAAGGGGTTGCCTGAACTTGACTTGCGTGAGTTCGAGAAGCCCCTGGGGCCGTTGGAACCAGCTTCAATAGAAGCATTGGAACGATACTACACGGTCAAGATCGAATCGTGCCAGTTCTTTGGCCCGACGTGTTACGAGATGGGAGTCTACGAGGGGATGGCGTTCCTCGCCCTGACGCTGCCATGCATCCTCTGGCTGGCGCGGGGGTATCTCGATCAGGGGCAACCCGCTGCCATCTACAAAGCCATCACCGTGATCGATGAGAACTATGGCTACAACCCGCTGCTCGGCCACTTCCGGCAGAAGTTCGCGACGAGGTTGTTATTCGGTCAGAAAGAACTGGATCGGTTGATAGCGTGGTATGGGAGATAGTTGCCCTCACGTTCCTCGTGAGGAGGCGGAGAGTAGCTGACCTCTCCATAATTGTTGAGATGGCGAACAGTCTCCGCTTCATCACGCGAAGCGTGATGACTACAATCCAGATATGCTCAGCCGCAGCCAGGTTCTTGAAATTGATCGCCGTGCTATCGAGGAGTTTGGCCTCGCTGGGGTGGTGTTGATGGAGAACGCCGGGCGGGGCGTGGTCGAGGTGATGCAGCAGCTCGGCATCACGGGGCCAGTGCATATCGTTTGTGGCAAGGGGAACAATGCCGGTGATGGGTTTGTCATCGCCCGGCATCTGGAACTGTTAGGAACCAACGTCATTGTGCATCGCTGTTCTGCCATCGAAGAACTCACCGGCGATGCGGCGATCAACTATCGGATCATCGAACGTTCCGGGGTGACCATCGTTCCGTATACCTCGGTTGAAATGTTGGGTCAGCGGTTGAAGGACGCCAGTTGGATTGTTGATGCCCTTCTGGGTACCGGACTGACGGGAACCGTGCGGTCGCCTTTCGCCGAGATCATTCGCTGTATGAATGGTTCAGGTAAGCCGATCTTGGCCGTGGATTTGCCATCGGGCATGGATGCGGATACGGGCGAGCCGCTGGGGGAGGTAGTGATCGCCCAGCAGACGGTAACGTTTGTTGCTGCGAAGATGGGGTTCGGTCATCAGCAGGCGGGGCAGTACACGGGGCGGGTGCATGTTGCTTCCATCGGGTCACCTCGCTGTTTGTTGGCGGAGTATGGTGTTGTTCGCTAGTAAGTCTGTTACAATCTCCCCATGAACATCTACGGCCTTGGAACTGACATTATCGAATGCACGCGCATCGCCCGGGTGATTGCCCGGCATGGCGATCTGTTCCTGCAGCGCATCTTCACGCCTCATGAGATCGATTACTGCCAGGGCAAGGCGCGGGCGATGGAGCACTTTGCCGGGCGGTGGGCAGCGAAAGAGGCGATCTTCAAATCGCTCGGCACCGGCTGGCGCGGGCAGGTGCAGTGGACCGACTTTGAGATTCGCCGGGATGACATGGGCAAGCCGGTGGTACACGTGGCCGGCACCAGTAAGGACTTTCTGCTCGAACACAAGATCAGCGATATTCTGATTAGTCTTTCGCACTGTCGGGAGTATGCTACAGCGACGGCGATAGCGTTGAGTCTTTAGCGAATACTCTGCAGGAGAGTTGCAGCCGTGGTTGAGTTTCATTCCAGTCTGACATTCACCGGAGAGACGTATCAGGAAGCGGCGAAGCTGTTGTACAGTCGTCAATACCAATCGAATGTGGTGTCGCTTCAACAACGGCCCGTGTTGATGGTCATCTTCATTGCCATCACGGCCACCGTGCTGTTTCTGTTGATGGAGTTTCCCTGGCTGGACGAGATGATCCTCCCCCTTGTCTGCCTTTTCGCTGGGGTAGTCTTGGGAGTGGTGCTCTGTGTGATCTATGCCCTGAAACTGTCGAAGAGAACATATCAGAGTCAACTGCCTGTCGAATACAGCTATATCTTCCGGGATCATGCCATTGAGATCACGCAACCCTTTGCCCATGCCATTTATTCATGGGAAGCGATCAAGAGAATAGTGCAGGGAGAGAAGTACTGGCTGCTGATTCTCACCAACAATGAGAATCTGTTTCTGCCTTTGGATGCCGTCTCAATGTCGCAGGGGTTGAAGGATTATCTGCTGAGCAAGGTGATACTGGTGACTAAGGTGAAGGGGCAGGGAGAAGAATTGGCGTAGTTGATGGCAATCATCCCCCAACGCCAGCAGGTACGGGCCATATCATAATGGCATGATCTACGAATACCTCGTCAAAGGCCTGTCGCTCGGCGTCCTCGGTTATCTGGGGTGGAATGCCGATGTGAAGGCGACTGCACTGGTGTATGGCCTCGTGGTGGTGGGGCTGGTGGTGGCTCTGGGGCTTGCCTGGCAGCGGGCTAAAGCGGCGGGGGCGGCTCCGAAGTCGCTCTCGTTTTCGTTTGTGGTCTATCTGCTGCTCGAATATCCGGGGCTGATCTACGCTGGGGTGCTGGCGGGGCTGCTGCTCGGGGCGGGATTGGTTACGTTCGTGCTGTCGCAATGGACGATGATGGACCTCGGAATCGCCCTCGGTCTCGGGGTGGGGCTGGGTGTCATTCTCGTCGGGTTGCGGCTGATCGCTCAGAAGAACATACGTCGGGCGGTAGTACTGGCTCTCGGTGCAGGGGCGGTGGCGCTGGTGATCTTCTACCTGTTCCGGGGTGATCTGCCAGCGAGCTTTCATCTGAATACGTTTGGGCTGCATCTGCTGCTGGCGGTGCCGGTTTTTTATCTGCTAACGATTTCGGGGCGGACGGAGGAGACCGAGATCGAGATCGGGCTGGTTTGTGTCTTGCTAGGTATTGCTCTCTGGGTATTGCTGGGGCCGGCCTTCCAATTGGTGGCGATGCTGATTCCCATTACTATTTACGTGGGCTATACCCAATACCTGCTGAAGGATATGCAAGCCTTCAAAGCCCTGCTGCGGGGTATGGGCCATGCACGGCTCGGGGCGACTGCGGAGGCGCTCACTTCGTACCGTCGGGCACTGCACTTCTCCCCCAATCATAAGGGGGCCAAGCAGGAACTCTGGAAAGTGCATCGGCAGATCGACCTCAGACAGATTCATCAGGATGACCGACTGATCAAACTCATCGACTTTGAACTTTGCCTGCAGCGTGCCCGTGATCTGCTTTTTGCGGATATGGTTACCCCTGAGCTGATCAACGAGGCCAAGCAGTTGCTCGATCTTGTCAACGATCAGCGGCCACAACTGCGCCCGGCGGTGATGTATTACCGGGCAGTGGCCTACACGCATGGCCAGGAGCTCGACAAGGCTGAGCAGACGCTGAGGCAGATATTGGACGAGAGCCAGTTCAGCCCGGATGAGAAGTCGAGCAGACAGACGATCATGGTGCCTGCCTGGCAATTGGCCCTCATGCAGCATGGGGAACTTCGCAAGCGGGTAGGGGAGCCGTTGTTACAATTGGGACAGAGGATGGCGGCGATCGCCGCAGTGGAGTATGCGGCCAGCAAGGCTCCGCTGACACCGGAGGAACAGGAACTGAAAGCCAGGCTCTATGCAGATGTGACGCTGGCAGAATACAACCGGGAAGCGGGCAGCGATCTGCAACAACAGGCGATCCAGTTCGATCACAAGTTTGTGTATGAACGTGGTCTCGATCTACTCGATAGTAAAGCAACCTATGAACGTGGCGTGGAACTGCTGGCCATTGCAGTGCGGGGGCAACCCAAGCATGCACCGGCTGTCTGGAAGCTGGCCGCAGACGCTGCGGCCCATCATGGCGATACGAAACTGGCGAAGCAGGCTCAGAACGAAGTGAAGGCATGGACGAAACTGTTGGGCCTCAAAGAGACGAGTTCAGAAAGTCAGGCAGCCTACTTTGCCACGGTGAAGCAACTGGGTGAAGCAGCCTATCACGAAGCGATGGCAGGGCGTCAAGCACCCGAAGCTGCGTTGGAGAACTTACTGCTCGCCTCAGAAGCTCCGCAGAGCGGCGTCGATACCCTCCGCATGCTGGCTGATCTGTATGAACTGCAAGGCAACGTCGTGCAGACCATGCACTACAACGAGCAGTGCCTGATGTACGATGGCAAGAACAAGCACTACCTCGATCGCAAAGATCGGCTCTATGTCTCATTGACCGAAGAGGATCTTGTCACCCATAAAGAGAAGCTGAGCAAGCTCATCGATCTGAACTACCTGGTGAAGAAGCCCAAGGAGATACTGGAGAACAAGAACTCCGATCATGAACAACTCCAGTGGGCCAAGCACCTGGCAAAGTTGATGACGGTGGCAGCACCGGAACGAGTGGCCGGCTGGGCGATGCTGGGGCGTATCTTTCTGAGGTTGGGACAGGCTGAGAATGGCGTGAAGGCACTGGAGTACGCTCATCATCTGGGGAAAGAGAACAAACCCAGCGGCGAAGATCTCGATCAGTGGTATCTCGACTGCCGAATTCTGGGAGACCACTATCTGCAACAGCAGAGGTATGAGGAAGCCCAGGAGTGCTTGAAGGAGTTTAGCCAATCGACTAAGAGCGGGGCAGACACTCACTATAAATTGGGCCAAGCCGCTGAAGGCCTGGGGGATGTCGCGAAGGCGAAGAAACATTATCAGAGTGCCAATATGTTCGATCACCCGCAGAAATATGAGGTGAGTCAGGCACTGGAGCGGTTAAATACCTAGTATTTATTGCTGTAGACGGCTATTTACGAGTTTCTCATAAATGATGGGATTATTTTCTTGCAAATATCCTGAGACAACCTATCTTATGATCTGTAGAAGTCAGGTATCGAACTGGAGTCAGCACCATGCGTCATCTGCGATTCATCCTTTCAGCAGCTATAGCTGTTTTGTCTGTGAGTGCTGTGTCAGCACAGACTTTCTTCATCGATAAGTTTTCAGATCCTCAAGTCCCGACATCTTTTTCCATCACCACGGGTTCAACTGGTCCGACCAATCAGGCCATTACTGCTCTAGGAAGCGACATCTTTACCCGTCGCGCCTATACAATGACCTACTTGGCTGGTTCCGGTGCCAACTACACGCTGGGTTGGGATGGTTCGACGATGACCAGTAGCGGTGATACTAATGTTAGAGGCACCTTTACCGATGTCTATTCGCTGGGCGGCTCCAATGCTAACTTCAATGCTACGGGAACCAATTCAATCTCCTTTGATCTTCTGATCCTTGATTTCAGTCAAAAGGTTGACATTACCATCAGCAGCAACGGTGTGAATGCAACCGTTACAGGTGTGAACGTCATCAGCACGATTTTGAATGGTGGACCTTATACCTTGAACATTCCTTTCTCTTCGTTCACAGGGGCTGTCACTCCTTCTGATATTGATCAGATTACTTTCACCATTACTGACCAGAGCATCAACACTCAATTGCAATACGATAACCTGCGTTTAACCAATGTGGCTGTTCCTGAACCAGCCACTATCGCCTTCTTGGGCCTTGCCAGCGCAGGGGCAGCGGGCGGCTGGTATATCCGCCGTCGCCGCAACCAGAAGAATCTCAATGCCAAATTATCCAGGATCTAGGCATTGAAGTCCACCATGCGACAAACCCGGCTTCTCAGCCGGGTTTTTTCTTTTTCCGGTTCTTTTCTTTGGTGGCTGGAACGAAGAGAAGCTGCCCTCCAATCTCAATAGAATTACTCAGTCAACTCTCCACGCATCACTCATTACTGACTGCCGCACCATGCCCATTCGCACTCGTTTTGCTCCCAGCCCCACTGGTTACCTGCACATCGGTGGTGTTCGCACGGCCCTCTTCAACTGGCTCTTTACCCGGGGCAAAGGCGGGCAGTTCATCCTGCGCATCGATGATACCGATTCGGATCGCAACCAGGCTGAGGCGCTGCTGCCGATCCTCGATGGCTTCCGCTGGCTCGGCCTCAACTGGGATGAAGGCCCCACGCCCGATGGCAAAGGCAGTGTCGGGCCGCATGCCCCCTACTTCCAGTCGAAGCGCAATCATCTCTATGTCGAAGCAGCCATGAAACTGCTCCACAGTGGGTACGCCTACCCCGACATGATGACCAAGGAACAGATTGATGCTGACCGGAAGGCAGCGGAGGCAGCGAAGAAGGCTTACGTCCATCGAGGGCCGAACCGCGACTTGACAGCAGAAGAGAATGTGAGGCAGTACCAGGCGACCCCCAAGGCCTTGCGGCTCAAAGTGCCTTTAGGCCAGACAGTGGTGATCGATGACCTCATCCGTGGCCGAGTCGAGTTCCAGACTGATCTGATCGGCGATCCGGTGATCCTGCGTGCCCCCGACCCTGATGGAACCTGCCGGGCACTCTATAACTTCGCCACCGTGGTCGATGACGTGGCGATGGAAATTACCCATGTGATTAGGGCGGCGGAGCATCTCTCGAACACTCCTGTGCAGGCATTGGCCTACCAGGCCTTGGGGGCGAAGGTGCCACAGTTTGCCCATGTGCCGGTCGTCAACTACAAGGGCGACAAGATGAGCAAGCGGAAGTTGCCGCCGCTTACCAAAGATGAGCTGGCGAAGCTCCGCACGCTGGGCTGGACCGATGAGCAGATCAAGGCACGCACCGATCTGAACATCGCTACGGTGGCCTACTACCGGGAACTCGGCTACCTGCCCGCAGCATTGGTTAACTATCTTGGTCGGCTCGGCTGGTCGCTCGATGACAAGACCGAGTTTATCCCGCTGCCCGAAATGATCGCCCACTTCGGCCTGGATCGGGTTAACAACGCTCCCGGCAACTTCGATCAGGACAAGCTCTTCTGGCTGGCCAGCGAGTACATGAAACTGCTGCCTCTCGAAGATAAGGTCACCGGGGCGATGCCGTATCTGCAAAAGGCCGGCGTGGTGGGCAAGGAGATTGATGCCCCCACACGAGGCAAGGTGACTAAGGTCATCGAAGCCTGTGGCGACCGGCTCAAGCTCTTTTCCGATGTGCTGGCCTATGGCGTCTTCTTCTTCAAGAAGCCTGAGTACGACATGGCAGCGATGACCAAGCGGGTGAAGAAGGAAGGCGTGCCTGCGTTACTGAAGGAGTATGCCGAGCAGATGAAGTCACTACCCAGCTTTGATAAGGCAACTCTCGAACAGAGCCTGCACCAGTTCTGCGAACAGAAGGGGCTCAAACTGGCAGATATGAACCATGCTCTGCGTGTAGCAACGACCGGCGTTCCCGTAGGCCCGGGGTTGTTTGACTGTCTGGAGATATTGGGGAAGGACGAGGTGCTGGCGAGGATCGAGGCGGCATTGAAGATGGCGTAGGGATATTCGAATATTTGAATCGAGGTTTTCGCATGGCTATCGCGTTCAATATAGAGCCGTTCGTTGGCGCGCTTCCGGTGCGATTCGGCTGCATCGGCCTGAGGTGCATCGCTTGCTGGGCCCGCCGGAAGCATCGCACCCTATTTGGAACCAAAGCGGAACGACTGATTACTGGAACGAGTCCCGCATCAATGTCCAGTACGACAATGTCGGGATTGTGAAGCATGTTGGTTTCTGTCCGGGCGGCTGCGTGCTTTCCGTATGTGGCACTTCGCTATGGTCATTAAACGACCAGCCAGACCCGAACCCATACCTATTGCGGCGAGATCCGAAGCCCGTGGAGTCCCTAGGTATCCTGATTTATCCTGCTCTCGGGATAAGCACCAGTGGCTATCACGATGGAGACGAAGCCCAGTTCTCGTTGACTGCATCTCCAATCGGTACATGGGACGATGTAGTGAAAGATGCTGAGCGGCCTGATCTCAGTAAATACGGGACACGAAAGGAGTAGCCGACGAACCAGGTATTACATCACTCGGAACGAGGACGTTTCTATTCCGAGACCTGTGCCACACTCCGGCGTGTACTCACGTCGGGGTGTGGTTTCGGGGGCCAAAGTCTCGCCTCATGTATTCATGGTGACACGACAAGCGATTGAGGCACACCCCGACGGAGTGTGGCACAGTCTATGTTGTGTCGTCATCAATTTCATTGGTTGGTCAATTTCACAGCCACCACCCTCAAGGCATCGGGCAGCACTTCTATCGTCACCGGTGTGCTGGCACAGGTTTCACCGTCGCCCTGAACGTGCATCGGGTGTTTTGTCTGCACCGTAATGCTCTTCCGGATCGTCCAGAACTTCATGTGAGGCCGTTTGTGATAGTCTCGCCGCAGCAGCCGCCAGGCGACGACGAAGTAGTGCCACCAAGAGTGAACATCGTAGGCGCAGATATTGAGGACGCCATCACTTGAGGAAATGTCAGGCCCGATGCGGAAGGGGGCGAGGGCGATCTGTCCGCCGTTGGCTATGAAGAGTTGGACTGCTTTGAAGGAACGTTCCTTGTCATCCATCGTGCAGTCATAGCGGAAGCGATGGGGAGAAAAAACCCGGCTGAGGAAGGAACGGGCATAAGCCCAGCGGCCGAAGCGGCGCTTAGCTGTTCGTGAGGTGTCTCGAATCACTTCTGCATCCAGCCCAATGCCGATGCGCAGAAAGTAGTAGCGGTCATTCATCTTCATTGCGTCAAGCGGCATGGCATCGGGAAGAGTGGCCAGCAGATGGGCCGCTTCGCTCCAGTCGGTAGGAATACCCAGTTCTTTTGAAAGTGAGTTGCCGGTACCCGAGGGAAACACGCCCAGGCGAAGCTGGTCTTTGAAGTCAGCCAGAATCATGGCATTGGCGACCAGGGATACGGTACCATCACCACCAGCGGCAACGACAAGCGAGGTTCCCTCAGCTGCTGTATTCTGAAGAAGTGGAATAAGCTCACCAGGGGCGATACCTTTGGCCAATGCATGAAAGCTGATGTGCCATTCGTGCTGAGTGAAGGCGTTCTGCAGAGTGCTTTGAACGAGCGGAGCATCACCACCCCCTGCGCGGGGATTGAGTAACACCAGTGCCTGCTTGCGGTTCTCCATCCTGTTGATGATAGAGGCTATCCCAGGATTTGCGTGAGGGCTTCGGTGAGGCGGTCGATGTCGTTGGTGGTGTTGAAGATGCCGGGGCTGACGCGGACGGTGCCCTTGGGGGCGGTGCCGATGGAGCGATGGATGTAAGGCGAACAATGCAGTCCAGGGCGGACGGCGATATCGAAGCTGGTATCAAGGATGGCTCCGATATCAGGAGAATCATAAGCAGGATGGCTGAAGCTCAAGGTGCCCACCCGTCTACTGCCATCAAGATGGCCATAAAGCGTGCAGTCGCCTCGCTTTTGCAGGTAATTGATCAGACGAGAGACGAGATCGTTCTCGTGCTTCCAGATCTTGGCCGGTGTCTGTTGCTGCACATATTCGATGCCTGATCGCAGCCCGGCAACGCCCAGCACGTTGGGGGTGCCACCTTCGAGGTGGAAAGGCAGTTCAATCGGTTGCAGTCGGCTCATCGAATCGCCGCCGGTGCCACCTTCGCGCCAGGCATGGAGTTGGGCACGGGGGCCAACGTAGAGTGCCCCGGTGCCGGTGGGGCCCATCAGGGCTTTGTGGCCGGGGAAGGCGACGAGATCGAGCTGCATGGCCCGTACATCAATGGGAACGACGCCAACTGTCTGGGCTGCATCAACGAGGAGCAGGGCACTATGTTTGCGAACGATCTCGCCAATATCGCCGATGGGTTGAATGGTGCCAAGCACATTGCTGGCATGGGTGAGAACGACGAGCTTGGTCTTGGGGGTGAGTGCTTCACGAATCGTTTCGGGCTTGAGCGTTCCTGTGGAATCGGCATCCACACGAGTCAGGGTGATGATACCTTCATCGACGAGCGTCTCGAGCGGCCTGCTGACGCTATTGTGTTCGAGGTTACTGGTAATGACATGATCGCCCTGGTGCAGCAGGCCCTTCATGGCGATATTAAGCGAATCGGTACAGTTCATCGTGAAGATGACACGTTCGGAACCTTCACCGTTGAGCAGTTGATTGAGCAGATGGCGGCACTGATGGATTTCCTGCTCAGCGGTGAGGGCCATCTTGTGGGAGGTGCGTCCGGGGTTGGCGAGGTTCAGCCGGGCGAACTGGTCGAGCTTCTGGTAGACAGCTTCGGGCTT
Source organism: Gemmatales bacterium (assembly GCA_035430005.1). Lineage (GTDB taxonomy): Bacteria > Planctomycetota > Planctomycetia > Gemmatales > HRBIN36 > JAEUIE01. Next base: position 9,777 of record DAOMFV010000081.1, on the reverse strand, counting down.
GGGGAAGCTGGTGGCGGCATTATCGAGATAGGTGACAGGCATAAGGCTCTGCTGGTTGTGAGTGCGATAGTATCAGTTTCCAAAAGACAGACGCCGATGACAAGGCTGGGGTTCAGCAATCTTGGCAGGGGCTGCGGGAAACGACTCACTAAGCGAAATGATGGCTGACAAATCAAACCTGGCACAACTGATCCACCACCTGGAGATCGAGGAATTCACCAAGGCGATGGCCGGCCTGTCGCATCCAGCGCCAGTCGCAGTGGGCAGCCAGGTTTACCCGGGCAGGTTGAGCATTGCGGAACACCAGGTTCATCTCATAATTATCGTTCTTGAACTGATCCATTGTCAAACCGGCCTGGACAGCTTTGTAATAACGAAAGAGCAATTGCAGGGCGACGACATCGTCGAGGCTGTAGGTCGCCAGCAGTCTGGGTTTCTTGCTCAAACCGTAACAACGCTGTACGGTCATCAGGCGAGTGTCTCGATCAAAGTGAAACTGAGGTTCACCTGCTTTGAAGAGAGGATAAATCAGAGCGCCGATCAGGATCAACAACGGCACTCCGGCAAAGCAGGCCCACATGATGATCGAATCGTTCTTTTTCTGACTGACTCCCAGCAAAACTCCCTGGATTCCACAGTAGATCATGAACGCCAGGCAACCGAGAAAGGTGGCATAAGTCAGTCGGCTAAGCCATCGCGGTCTGCGGGGCACCGGCTCCAGGCAGAGAACATCATCGGAAAGTATTTCGAGATGAACTTCTCGCCTGGTAAATCGGTCAGCATCAGCAATCATGGGATCGACGGGCAGATCAACGAGATTATTCAGATGGGTGCTGGGAGATCGCAGCAACGTGGAATGACTGGGTTGAGGCTGCGGTGTAGGGGGCATGGAAGCTTCAAAAGGCGCACGTGAGGGAGAAGCGACGTAACTCATGACGCATGCTCAGTGAATGAAGGTGCCATACTACAGTAGCTTATTATTACAGGAAGCTGGAGAATATTTCCGGATTCTGAGTGATTTAGGGTGTGTGTTCGTATCAGGAGGGCGAGGCTCCCGCCGAGCTGTTTTTGCGATGGTGATAGTTCGCCGGGAGCTTCGCCCTCCCAGGTTAATGCCCGATGTACTTGGCGTAGAGCGTTTTGGCACGGTCGATATCGCTGGTCCCCTTAATAATGGCTCTTCCATCGGGAAAAACGGTGAAATCATGCCCGTCGGCGGCGAAGCGGAGCATGAACTTGTTGTGCGTCACCTCCCCCTGTGAGACGCCTTTCAGCACCTCGGCCAGGGTGCCGAAGTTCAGTTGATTGGCGGTCCGATGAGCAACCTGGACGGCGTTTCTGCCGCACAGAGACGTGGTGTGTACTCCCATCTTGCCTTCAAGCCATTCATAATTGTGCTGCTTGCAACAGGGGCAGTCGGCCTTGTCCTTGAGCTTGCTGATCTTGAAATGGCGGAACTCGTTGTCCCAGACATCAATGTAGACCAGGTCCCGGTTGATGGCTTCGAGATGCCCGGTCAGAATCTTGATCGCTTCCGTGGCCTGCAGGCTGGCGATGATATTGATGGTGGGGGAGAGTACGCCGGCGGTCTCGCAGGTATCCGCCATGCCGGGGGCGGGGCTGGCTTCGATCACGCAGCGAAGGCAGGGGGTCTCGCCGGGGATGATCGTCATCGTTTGACCAACGCTGCCGATGGCGCCGCCATAGACCCAGGGCTTGTTCATCTTGATGGCCGCGTCGTTGACGAGGTAGCGGACTTCGAAATTGTCGGTGCCATCGAGGACGAGATCAACGTCTTTGACAAAGTCGACGATGTTGGTGTGATCGATATCGGTCACGATCGATTCGATGGTGATTTCAGAGTTGATACGGCGGAGCTTCTTGGCGGCAGCCTCAGCTTTGGGCAGGTTGCTGGTGACATCGTCCTCATCGAAGAGCACCTGTCGCTGGAGGTTATGGTGCTCGATAAAGTCACGATCGATGATGCGGACAAAGCCGACCCCCGCCCGAACAAGGGTGTTGGCGAGCACGGTGCCGAGCGCCCCGCAGCCACAGAGGGTGATGCGGCTGGCGAGGAGCTTCTTCTGCCCCGCTTCGCCGACGCCGTGGAATCGCATTTGTCTGCTGTAACGTTCCATTCTGTCCTCAGAGCACTGTACTGCTGTGGCAGGGGTCAGATGTACTCATCTGCCCCCTGCATGCTGTCGAGAGTATTGCAAGTTCTACATGGGGCAACGGAATACCGTTGTCCCATGCCACGATCTTCGCTTGTCTAGCCGCCGGCGACGGCGGGGATGATGGCGAGGCTGTCGCCTTCTTTGACTACGGTATCAACGCCGTCGAGGAAGCGGATGTCTTCATCATTGACAAACAGGTTGATAAACCGCCGAGGCTCGCCAGCTTCGTCGAAGAGACGATCTTTGAGAGCGGGGAAGCGTGCGATGACATCGGCCAGCACTGCTTGCACGGTGGCACCGTTGGCATTGATGGTATCCTGGCCGTCCGTTTGTGGTCGCAGGGGTGTCGGGATCTGGACTTCAATGGGCATGGATTACTTCTTACTTTTCCTGTTGTTGATCGGGGTGTCCTTATGCTCTAAAGCTTCGATGTCGACTGCGGGGACAAATCTCGCTCGATTGTGTTTGGGCGAGGTCTTTACAATAAAGTCCCAGCCGACTCCCAAGTAACCGAGCTTATCAACACGCAATGTCTTGCCGGTCTTTAGCTTCAAGGTAAACGGCACGAACGGATCGCGTCGGATTGCCAGTCGAATGGGGTCGAGTTGCATGTTAATCCTCGCTTTGCTGATCATCATCATCAAATTCACGTTGGCGTGGCTTCATGCTGGAGGGCAAAGAAACACCTTCCGCATTGTTCCATTCCATTGTAATGATTAACAACGGATCAATAACGATCATGCGCTGTTCTTCAACGAGCATTAGGTAGACAGCGGTCTTTAGCAGGGCCAAGGTTTCTCTGTGACGAATCTCGAATGATCGACCATCAGCCAGGTAAAGGGTAAATGGCTGAAAGGGCTTCTGCTGGACGCGATCAAGAATCACATTGATACGCATGGTTAACCCACAGTTATGGGATTATTTGCAGGGACCGCCTCTTTCGGCCCCGTCACCACCTTGTCAAACTCCCCCAGCGTCGGGTCAATCGTGGGCACCGCTTCAAGGACGTGATCGAGCACTTCCTGGGTCTTGAGGCCGTTGCCGGTGATGCAGGCGACGATGGGTTCATCGACAGGCAGGCGGCCCTGTTCGATGAGTTTCTTGAGAACAGCGATGGTCACCCCGCCGGCGGTTTCAGCGAAGATGCCTTCAGTCTGGCAGAGCAGCAGCATGCATTCGGTGATTTCTTCGTCGGTAACATCCTCGGCCCAGCCGCCAGAGCCTTTGATCAGCTTGTTGGCGAAGTAGCCATCCGCGGGGTCGCCGATGGCCAGGCTCTTGGCGATAGTGTTGGGCTTCTTGATGGGCTTGTGGTTCTCTTTGCCATCCTTGACAGCGGTGGAGATGGGCGAGCAGCCTGTTGCTTGGGCTCCGTAGAACCTGGTCGGCACGGCGGAGACCCAGCCGAGTTGGGTCAGCTCATTGAAGGCCTTGTTGATCTTGCCAATCAGGCTACCACCGGCCATGGGGGCGACGACGTGCTTGGGCAGCACCCAACCAAGTTGTTCAGCGATCTCGTAGCCTATCGTCTTGGAGCCTTCAGCATAGAAGGGCCGGAGGTTGATGTTCACCAGCCCCCAGCCATACTTGAAGGCGATCTGGGTGCAGAGACGGTTGACTTGATCGTAGGTGCCGTTCACTCGAACGAGGTTGGCCCCGTAGACAGTGGTGCCGAGCAGCTTGGCTTTTTCCAGGTCGCTGGGAACGAGGATGTAGGCTTCAAGACCCGCAGCGGCGGCATTGGCGGCGACACTGTTGGCGAGGTTGCCGGTGCTGGCACAACCGACGGTGGTGAAGCCCAGTTCCTTGGCCTTGGAAAGGGCGACGGCGACCACGCGATCCTTGAACGAGAGGGTGGGGAAGTTCACTGCATCGTTCTTGATCCAAAGCTGCTTGACACCCAATGCAGCGCCGAGACGCTTGGCACGAACCAGTGGGGTGCCTCCAGCGTGCAGGCCTACGGTCGGTTCGCCCTCAACGGGCAGCAACTCCCGGTATCGCCACATGTTCCAGGGGCGGTGGAGGAGTTTGTCTTTGTTCAGTTGTTTGGCAATGACATCGTAGTCGTAGGCGACTTCGAGCGGGCCGAAATCATCGGTGCAGAAGTTGTTGGCTTGCAGAGGATAGAGCTTGCCACAGGTACGGCAGATCAGGCCACGGATACGGGGGGAACAGTCGGAAACATTGGACACGGGGCACTCCGAAATCGGGGCACCGCTCTCATCGTAGTTCGGAATGGATAGACGGCTGGGCGAGAGGGTTTTAGGGCAGAGTGATCTGCCCGGCTCATCTCACCCGGAGGTCTAGTCCAGGTCAGGAGTTAGCACCTGGCATGGCTCACGGGAATGGCGTGAACCATCGGTTGCTGTGGCGTCTTCGGGCCTGTCCCTCAGCCACTCTTGATGAGATACGATGCCGTGTTGTCAAAGAAGCCGAATGGTGTTCGGTATCTAAAAACATAAGGCAGGTTCCGGCTGCTGGCAAGAGGGATAGCATGAAATCAGTGGCTAAGTGACTCTAAAAGAGAGAGAATTAGGTGGCACAGACATTCTTGTCTGTGTCGGCCAGACAGGAATGTCTGGTCCACCGCTTGGCTAATTCTGTGAGTGAACTTAGTTAGCTGCCTCAGACCTGGTAGACTGACAGTCACACGAAAGGAGGTGGCCCGATGCACGATCTGGCTGGCAATATCAAACGCTTGACCGACTATGCATCCTGCGCCGGTTGAGCCGGCAAGCTTGCTCCCGGTGAGCTTGCGCAGGTACTGCGTGGATTGCCGAAGCCGACCGATCCTCGAGTGCTGGTCGGCACTGAAACGGCGGATGACGCGGGGGTGTACCAACTGAGCGATGACCTCGCCCTGGTGCAAACCCTCGACTTCTTCCCGCCGGTCGTGGATGATCCGTATTTGTATGGACAAATTGCAGCTACCAATTCACTCTCCGACATCTATGCCATGGGGGGCCGACCCATCACAGCACTTAACCTTGCCGGTTTCCCGGACAAGGAACTGCCGATGGAAGTGCTGGGCGCCATCCTGCAAGGCGGGGCCTCGAAGTGTGTCGAGGCGGGCTGTGCGATCCTGGGCGGCCACACGGTACGAGATTCCGAGATTAAGTTCGGCCTTTCTGTCACAGGCCTGGTACATCCGAAAGAAATTTGGACCAATGCAGGTGCCAAACCGGGTGATCAACTCTTTTTGTTCAAGCCGCTGGGTACCGGATTCGTCACTACTGCGGCCAAGAAGCAAATGTGTACCCGCGAAATCCTCGATGCAGCCATAGTCAACATGACGACCCTGAATAAGGCGAGCGCAGACGTGTGTAGAAGCGTTGGCGGCGTCCATTCCGTCACTGATGTTACAGGATTTGGCCTGGCTGGGCACGCCTTCGAAATGGCTCAGGGCAGCCAGGTTTCCCTGGAAATTCATCTTAGCCAGCTTCCTCTGTTGCCTTACATTATTCAATTAGTTCAGCCCCAGTTCACTACTCGTGCCAGCAAGTCCAACCGGGCCTATGTTGAGAATGATCTCAAGATTGACGATTACGTTGAATTGTCCCTTCTTGAGCTGATTTTCGACGCCCAGACTTCTGGTGGGTTGCTGGTCAGCATTAATGCCTCACGGGCTGGTGACTTAATCCAGGCCGCGAAAGAACAGGGCTGTCCCACCTGTACCCATATTGGAACTGTGCTGCCACGGCAGTCACATGCTCTCATGATCAAGAACTAGGCAGCTTCTACTGGCAATTCACGAAAGGGAAGGCTAGACTAGAGTCAGGCTCGCACCATCAGGATTTTCCATGTCATACGACATCAACCAATCGCAGGGAATGTACAACGACGGCCGCAATCAGATGGCGGGGCAACCGGCCCTAAACCAGCCGATGGCCCCGAATCAGGTCCCCATCACTCCCGAAGAGGGCATGTGGCGGAAGTTCTCGTCACACTACGAGTTTCCCATCTCGATCCTGATGGCGATTCTGCTCCATGTTTTTGCTGTTTTGATAGTCATTGCTTACATGGCGCTGGCTTTTTACTTTGGCGATCCCAAGCCGCCTAATATGGAAACGATTGTCTTTGCCGGCGGCGGTGGTGACGGTGATGATTCTCCCGATGAGTTCAAGCCAGAAGTGAAAGACGAAATCAAAATCGATCTGGAAGAGATCAATAAGGTGGTAATCCCGGATAAGATTATTCCCGATAAGAATCAGTTTGAACAGGAGGTCAAGAAACGCCAGGGCGACAAAGGTAAAGGTGGGCCTGGCTCAGGAGGTGGCAAGGGTGGCGGTGTTGGAACGGGAGAAGGAGACGGAGCGGGGCCAGGCAAAGCTTCTGGGGCCCGATTATCACGCACAAAACGCTGGCTCATCAACTTCAAGTACGAAGACCCGGAAAATTTCATCGAGAAGCTGGCTAACCTTAAGGTGGTCGTGGGCGCGCGCTTGAACAGTGGTCGGTACTACATTTATGAAGACATGTATTCCAAGCCTCCCTTCAAATATCGTGAGATGAACGGGGAGGAGTTTCAGAAGTTTGCCAACAAGTTGCAGCGACTCTGGGTGCTTAGCAAGCAGCGAGATGCTTGTGAGAATTTCGCTCTCGGCATCAACATGAGCGAACGGCCGGTCTTGATATTTATCTTTATTCCTACTGACATGGAAGAAGCCATACTCAAGAAGGAACTGAGTTATCACGGCTTGAAGGACGAAGCCGAAATCAAGAAACGTAAGATCGTCACCAAGTTCGATGTGGTTCGCACCGGCACGGGCTGGGATGTCAAAGTCGAAGGCACTTGGATTGATCCCAATCTCAAGTATGACGACGATCCGCCTGCCAAGAAGTAACCCCGTTCTCCCCTCTCCCCTGGAGGAGAGGGGTTGGGAGTGAGGGGGTTCTTTGACAGGCCCTCTTAGAACCTCTACGAACTTTCGGAGTTGTCACATTGCCCCAGTCGCTCTTCTTCGTTATCCCCGTGTTGAACGAAGAAGGGAGTCTGGCGCAACTGGGGTCTGAAATCGTTACTGTCATGTCGAGCTATGCCGGCGATTGGCAGGCCTGTTTTGTGGATGATGGCAGTACGGATCGCACCTGGGCTCTCATCACCGAACTCTCGCAAAATAACCCCGCCGTACAGGGCATCCGCTTTCGACGCCGTTTCGGCAAGTCAGCGGCATTGGCTGCAGGCTTCGCTCAATCTTGCGGCGATATTGTCGTCACCCTCGATGGCGATCTGCAGGACAATCCAGCCGAGGTGGCGGGCATGGTGTCGCAACTGAACGAGCAAAAGCTCGATCTTGTTACTGGCTGGAAGAAAGTTCGTCATGATCCCTGGCACAAGGTCTTTCCGAGCAGGGTGTTCAACTGGATGGTGAGCTGCATCACCGGCGTCAAATTGCATGATCATAACTGTGGCCTGAAGGTCATGAAACGTGAAGTGACACATGAGCTGCCTCTGTACGGTGAGCGGCATCGCTTCATTCCCGTTCTGGCGGCGGCCCGTGGCTTCAAAGTCGGAGAGAAGGTAGTAAATCATCGAGCCAGGCAGTTTGGCCATTCGAAGTATGGAGTCGGTCGGTTCCTCAAGGGCTTCCTCGATTTGATGACGGTGCGCTTCCTTACCAGTTACGAACACCGCCCGCAGCATCTGCTTGGTATCGGCGGTATACTCTTTGCCGTGCTGGGCGTGGTGGGTATGGGTTACTTGGCTATCGATTGGCTATTGCACACCAACCAGCTTGGGCACATTCCCTTGCATCAGAGGCCACTACTGACGTACAGTGTGACCAGCCTACTGCTAGGCGTGCAGCTCTTTTCGATGGGCTTGCTTGCTGAGCTGGTGACCAGTCAGCGGCGACGGCCCGAAGATGCCTATGGAATCGCTGAACGAACGGGCTGTGATACCAGCCCGACGCGCTAGCGAGGGTGAACCTTGCGATTGCACGCGCCCTCTCGCTAGCGCGTCGGGCTGGTATATCGACGTTATTACATTACCCCCGAAGGATCATGAGCGCAAATACCACACCACTGGTGAACGATCCCACAGCATCGCTGCGGCGGTCGGTCTATTTGATCCTCATCCTCATTTCCTTCGGCATGATTACCGCACACATCATCGGGGTCGAGAGGGTGATTGTGCCGCGCATTGTGGGGAAGTGGCCGATCAATCAATCGATCCCGCAACCCACCCATGCCGATAATGACCGTTCCCGCTGGGCGACCATCCGGGCGCTCGTCGAACAGGATACCTATGCGATCGGCATCCGGGTTTTTTACGATGAGGCAGGCACGGTCTACGAAGACCAGGGGCAGATCAAAGACAGTGGCTTTGGCACTATTGATAAAGTGTTGAAGCCAACAGCCGACTGGAAGAATGACAGTCCCCAACCGAATGAGCCGTTCTATGCCAGGTATTTCTATTCGAGCAAGCCGCCTCTGCTGCCGACGGTGCTGGCCGGCGAATACTGGATCATCAACAAGCTGACCCAATGGATCAGTGAGCTGGATAATAGGATAGTACCCACAGCCTGGACGCTGACCAACGACGGCCGCTGGGCGGTGGTCCGCATCATACTGTTTACTGTGAACGCGCTGCCGTGGCTGATTGCCATGCTGCTGATGGCCAGGCTCATTGAACAGCTTGGCACCACCGATGTGGGCCGCATCGCAGCCATGGCGGCGGTCTGTTTCTGTACCTTCGTCAATGCCTTTGCTTCGACGCTGAACAACCACACCATCGCAGCCTGGTCGGTGGTCTTTGCTGTCTATCCCGTGGCGATGTCGGTACTACGGGCGCAGCCGATGAGCTTCCTGACTTCGCTGATGGCGGGCTTCTGGGCTGGGTGGACAGTGACCAATGAACTGCCCGCAGCGGCCTTTGCCGGGCTACTGGGCCTGTGGGTGTTGATCCAGCAGCCACGGGCGATCATCCCGTTCATCATCGGGCTGGTTGTTCCCGCCGCCGGGTTCCTGCTCACCAATTTCCTATCCATTGGCACCATCATCCCGGCTTACGAGAAGTTCGGCACTGAATGGTACCACTACGCCGGCAGCTTCTGGCGGCCTGAAATCGTGTCGGGCATCGATAAGCCCAAGGATTCGACGCCGGTGTATCTGTTCCATCTGACGTTTGGCCATCATGGATTGTTTTCGCTGACCCCGGTTCTGCTGCTGGCTCTGTTCAGTTTGCTGTGGCCCTTGATGGGGCAGGCAGAAGATCGAGTCAAACGGGTTCGCTGCATTCTCGGCTGGGGCACGCTGGTGTTATCGCTGGTGATCCTCGGTTTTTATCTCTCCAAAACCGAAAGCTACAACTACGGCGGCTGGACGAGCGGGCCACGCTGGTTCATCTGGCTGACGCCGTTGTGGATTCTCGGAGCCGTGCCGATGTTCGATGTGCTGGCCCGCAGCCTGGTTGGCCGGGGTATCATGATCATCGCCCTTGGATGGTCTGCTCTCAGTGTTGCCTTCCCCACACATACTCCCTGGCAGCATCCGTGGCTGTTTCGTCTGCTGGAACATCTGGGCCTGATTAACTACAACTAGTGTTTGAATGACAGCCCGACGCGCTAGCGAGGGGGCGCGTGCAATCGCAAGGTCCACC
>DAOMFV010000080.1:0-23376 GCA_035430005.1 Gemmatales bacterium | reverse complement strand
TGAGCATCGAATTAGATTGCATAACTATTCCAAGCTTGGTGAGAGCGTTAGGGCGTTAGCCCGACGTGTATTCAGTCATTGCATATTCACACGTCGGGCTAACGCCACGACGCTCGCATGATAGATAGAGATTACTTCGTCAACACCCCCGGCAGATTGAACCCCTGATCCCCCGTCAGCAACTGCCGCTGGGCCTGTGTCTGCTGGCTAAGGCCCCACAGGCGGATGAATCCCTTGGCGGCTTCGTGGTCGAACTGATCGCCCTTTTCGTAGGTCGCCAGGTGCTTGCTGTAGAGGGAGAACTCGCTCTTGCGGCCGGCGATGGAAACATTGCCCTTGAAGAGCTTGACACGCACCCGACCAGTCACGAAACGCTGGCTGCTGGCCACATACGCCGCTAAATCCTGGTGGTGAGCGCTGAACCACAGACCATTGTAAACGAGGTCGGCATATTCGTTCGCTACCATCGCCTTGAACCGCATGCTGGGTTTCGATAGGCAGAGTGTCTCTAATTCCCGATGGGCCAAGTGGAGGATAACCGCGGAGGGGCATTCATAGATTTCTCGCGATTTGATGCCGACCAGACGATTCTCAATGTGATCAATACGACCGACGCCATGCTTGCCACCGATCTTGTTGAGCGAATCGAGCAGCGGCACGCCATCGAGCTTCGTGCCATTGATGGCTGTCGGCTTGCCCGCTTCGAAGTCGATTTCGAGATACTCCGGATCGTTTGGAGCCTTGCGGGGATCGGTCGTCCACTGGAACGCCTCTTCAGGTGGTTCAAAGTAAGGGTCTTCCAGCACGCCTGCCTCAACGCTTCTTCCAAAGATGTTCTCATCGACGCTGTAGGGACTCTCCGCGGTAGCCATTACGGGGATGTTGTGTTGTTTGGCAAACTCGATCTCCTCATCTCGAGTCATCTTCCATTCACGAACGGGAGCGATGATCTTGAGATTCGGTGCCAGGGTTTGGAAAGTGCAATCGAAGCGCACCTGATCGTTACCTTTGCCGGTGCAGCCATGGGCGACGGCGACTGCCCCATGTTCCTTAGCGGTATCCACCATCAGCTTGGCAATCAGCGGCCGACCCAAAGCGGTGGCGAGCGGATACTTACCTTCATAGAGCGCCCCGGCCATCAACGCCGGCCACACGAAGCAATCGACGAACAGATTGCGTGCATCCAGGGCCTCAGCGGCAATAGCGCCAGTCTTCAGGGCCTTCTTCTTGATTCCTTCCAGGTCATCGCCCTGACCGAGATCAACGGTGAAGGTGACCACATCCAGATTGTACTTTTCCTGTAGCCAGGGAACCATGACGGAGGTATCCAGCCCACCGCTGTATGCTAATACGACTTTGCCTCGTGACATGTCTGTGCTTTCGCAAAAGAGTAACGACATCAATGCCTGCGCAGCGTATCTTATGGTCATGACACTGCACATTCCAGAAGCGATCCATCAGCAATTGGTGGAGCATGCTCGTAACGAGTTACCGAACGAATGTGTCGGCATGCTGATCGGCTCTTCCGTAGGCCAGGTGAGCGCGTATCTACCACTTGAAAATGAGCTGAAGAGCCCGACACGCTTCTTGACGGAACCATGCAGTATGCTGCGGGCAGAGAAGCGTTGTCGAGAGTTAAAACTTCAGGTGCTGGCGATCTACCATTCGCATCCAACCAGTCAGGCGATTCCGAGTAAGTACGATGTAGCGGATCACTACAGCAGTGATGTGATGTGTTTGATCTTGAGCTTAACGGACGCATCCACACCATTACGGGCATGGTGGATAGGGGAGGGTAGCTTCAAGGAAGAGGAAGTTATCATCGACCAGGCGACCGCCTAGCCACAACCACCCCGGCCTCATCCGCCACTTTCTCCTTTGAGAACAGTGAAAATCATCAAGATGCCCAGAATACCGATCGCAATCATGCCGGCCAATGAAGACATGGTCATGGTTTCCTTCTAGATGTGTCAAGAGTCATTATACTGGACCAAAATGGCAGGATATCCTCGACGAATAAGTCATCGAGTTGTATTTTGATCGTCATCGAAATAAGAGAGGTTTTTCCATGCGCTGGTTCATCGGTCTAGGTTGCCTGCTGTCTTTGTTCAGCACGCTGTCTGCACAGGATTCAAAACAGGAAAAGAAACCCGAAGATAAGAGCATTGCCCAAGTCGTTGGGAACTGGGAAGGATCCCTCAAGGCGGGCGCCATTGAGTTACGATTTGGGGTCGTGATCAAAGAGGATGCCAAGGGCACCATGTTTAGCGTCGATCAGGGCAATGCCGCGATTCCCATCAGCAAAGTCACCCTGGTCGATAAGGATGTCAAGTTCTTTCTGCCCAGCATCCTTGCCAACTACACAGCTAAACTCAACGAAGCTGGTGACGAAATGACCGGCACCTATCAGCAGGGCACCGCCAAGTTTCCCCTCAAGCTCAAGAAGGTAGCCTCGCTTGCCAAAATAAATCGGCCTCAGGAGCCCAAGCCGCCCTTCCCCTATAAGAGCGAGGAGGTGAGCTACGAGAACGCCGCCGCCAAAGTAACACTGAGTGGAACCCTGACGCTACCGAAAGAAGATGGACCACACCCGGTCGTCTTGATGATCACAGGTTCCGGGCAACAGGATCGTGATGAAAGCCTGCTGGGACACAAGCCTTTTTTGGTTATAGCCGATTACCTCACCCGTCGAGGCATCGCTGTACTGCGGGTCGATGATCGGGGCATCGGGAAATCGACCGGCAACTTCGGGGCATCCACCACGTTTGACTTTGCTGACGATGTGTTGGCCGGCGTCGAGTATTTGAAGACCCGCAAGGAGATCGATCCCAAACGCATCGGCCTCATCGGCCACAGTGAAGGCGGCGTCATAGCCCCCATCGTTGCCACCAAATCCAAAGATGTCGCCTTCATCGTGCTGCTGGCCGGCACCGGGCTGCCCGGCGACGAGATCATTTACATGCAGGGCCGACTGATTGCCCTGGCCGGCGGAGCGAAAAAGGAACACGTTGACCATGGGGAGGAGATTCAACGCAAATTGTTTACGCTGGTGAAAGCAGAGAAGCCCTCGAACGAATTGGTCGCCAAACTAAGAAAGCTCTTGAACGAGGAAATCGCCAAGAGTTCCGAGGAAGAGAAGAAAGAACTCGAGAAGGAAGGTGGAAAGGCCGCCATTGAGGCACAGCTTAGTTCCTTTACTTCACCCTGGTTCAAAACCTTTCTGATTCACGATCCCCGCACGGTACTGGCTCAGGTCAAGTGCCCAGTGTTGGCCCTCAATGGCGAACTCGATTTGCAGGTGCCCTGCAAAGAGAACCTCGAAGCCATCAAGACTGCTCTGGAGAAAGCAGGTCACAGGCAACATACTATTAAGGCATTACCCAGACTCAATCACTTGTTTCAAACATGCAATACGGGTTCTCCCACTGAGTACGGCAAGATCGAAGAGACGATCAATCCCGAAGTGCTCAAGACCATGGGCGACTGGATACTGGCTCTTCCGCAACAATAAGCCTATTTGACAGAACACGTTTAGGAGGGCGAAGTATCGCCCTCCTATTTTTCCAAATTATTACCCGACTGAGTAATCTAGATATAGACTAAGAATAATGACGGTCTGCCCTTCTTCACGTCATATTGGCTGGGTGGTACTCCCCCTGACTGCGGCCTTGTCCACGGAAGCGACAATCAGATCAAGTTTGTAAGTTGCCACTTAGACTGGCGTATAATCCAGTGCCCTGTTGAAATACGTTGGCTTCTCCAACGGTATGGATCAACTGGAGGAACACCGATGTCCAAGAGAATCACCGTCACGGAGCGACGTGCCATCTTCCAGGCGCTGGTACGCGCTCAGGATAAAGGCGATAGTGTCAGCGAATCGAGACAACAAGTCTCACATCGTTTTCATGTCACTGAGTACACTCTTCGCAAAATTGAGGACGAAGGCATTGCTCGTCAATGGCCACCCCTCGATGAAGAAGTCGTCTCTCGCCTCAGCTTGACGCAGACCCAACTTGCCGAGCGAAACTAGGCACTAGTCGCTGTTGAACAATGTCCTAAAAGTTGTCAACATTACCGAGATGAGTCGAAAAGTTTGAGATAACTTGCCCTTCGTGGAAAGCTAGACCCAATACATATCTCGACTTGACATGAGAGGGTGAGTGGACCTTGCGATTGCACGCATCCCCACTCCCGTTGGGCTGTCATGCCCAATTCGTGGCTTGACACAATAGGTAAGAAAGGCGATATGCACCCCTCGACATTTTTCGTCTTGGGATAGGGTGGGTGCATGGCCATTGTTTTTCGTACCTCAGAGCGTTCGTCTTGGTGGTGGGATGTCGATCCTGCCGGCTGTGTGCGACTGCTCTGGAGGCAACGACATCTCATTGGTCAACTTGTTCGTAGAGAAGTGATCGGTCGATATCGCGGTTCGCTGCTCGGAACCTTATGGATGATACTGTTGCCGATCATATCGGTGCTGGTTTACGCCGTCGTCTTTGGTCTAATCTTTAAACAGCGCTGGCCGGGCATCGAAGCGAACGAATGGACGTATCCACTCGTGATCTGGGCGGGCTTGGCTTTGTTCAATGCGTTCGCAGAAGTGGTGCAGCGAGCCACATCGGTTATCGCCGCACAGCCCAATCTGGTGAAGAAGGTTGTCTTCCCGCTTGATGTGCTGCCAGTGACGCTGGTAGGCACCTCGCTGGTGCCGTTAGGCGTTTCGATACTGGCAGTGACAGTGGGTATCTTATTTTGCCGTGGCGAGATACCGAATCTCCTCCTGATGGTGATGACGGTAGGTCTGTTCCTTATCTGGTTACAAGGCATTGCCTGGTTCCTGGCTGGCGTGGGCACCTTCCTGCGTGATCTTGGGCCCATGGTGCAGGCGATCTGCCCGCTAATGCTTTTCGTCACTCCTATCTTTTATCCCATCAGCATGGTGCCTGACCCTTTTCGACTCTGGTTCTGGTCGAATCCACTTGCTGTGATGGTCGAAACCATGCGGGCAGCACTGCTACACAGTGCCATGCCGCCGATGTGGGCGATGGCAGGCTGTGCTGTGATGTGTTTGTTCACCTGGCAACTGGGTTCGTTCGTCTTTGCCCGCCTACGTTCCGAAATGGCTGATGTGGTGTAAAGCTTCATGAATCAACTTCAACAACATCGTGGCCTCGCTCGTCGCCCCTCGCAGCAGTTAGCTGCAAGGATGGTACTTCCGTCGTCTGAGTATGATGTTGTTGAAACCATCGCGCTTCGCCTTTGGGATGTGGGCAAAAGCTATCGTCGCTATGATCGGCAATGGGATCGTGTCAAGCAATGGTTGTGGGGCCGTGATCGACAGTATTACACGGAACAGTGGGCTGTGCGGGGCGTCAATCTCGCGATTCCCCGTGGGAAAACTATTGGCATCCTCGGTGCCAATGGTTCAGGCAAATCGACATTACTGCAACTGATTGCCGGTACTCTTACTCCCAACGAAGGCAAACTTCAGATCAACGGTAGAGTCGCGGCCCTTTTGGAACTTGGCAGCGGCTTCCACCCAGAGTTCACCGGCTGGGAGAACGTTAAGCTTCAAGCCGGGATCCTCGGAATCAGTGAAGAAGAGATCAAACAGAAGCTGCCCTTGATCGCCCAGTTTTCTGAACTGGGTGAAGCTCTCGATCGGCCATTGCGTACTTACTCCACTGGCATGATCCTCCGACTGGGCTTCAGCGTTGCCATCAGCGTCGATCCGGACATTCTGCTTGTCGATGAAGCTCTCGCGGTCGGCGACATGCATTTCCAGCAGAAATGCATGGCCCGCATCGGTCAACTGCGCGAACAGGGAGTGACTATCGTCCTGGTGACACATGACATCAACACCACCAAACGGCTGTGCGACGAAGCCCATGTGCTGGAGAAGGGCAAGATCGTCCAGTCCGGTGCGACAGAAGTGGTCTGCAACTGGTACGTTGCCCGTATGCTCTCTGGTGAAAACATTCCTGATGTTCAGCCGAATCAACCTTATCGTCATGGCAATCAGAAGGCCATTATCGAAACATGTCAACTACTCAATTGCGAAAGCCAGCCAACGACTCAAGCCTGGATCGGTTCGACCTATTCCCTCTCCCTAAAAGTGTGTTTTAATACGAATATAGGGCAGCCAGTGCTTGGATTTTACGTACGTGATCGCTTCGGCACAGAGATGTTTGGCATTAATACCGACGACGCCGGAGTAGTACTCTCGGGAAAAGCGGACGAAACGGTAACCGTCCAGTTCCGCTTCGGCTTGCACGTTCGCCCGGGAGCCTATACTGTGTGTGTGGGTTTAGTCGATGACCCCACCCAACCGGTGTGCCTGGATTGGATCGATGACGCGATTCTCATCGAAGTCCACGATCCGGTGCCGGGCCGGGTGGTGCATGGACTGTATGCGGAAGAGATAAAAGTAAGTGCAGGCTGATAATGCCCCTTGCCTTCTCTTCTGATCCACTCCTGCCAAGGATGGGGGGAGAACAGCAAGGACGCACCTATGATGTTGTCACGACAACTCTTGCAGATTGATTACGATCAGTTTCAGCGCTATGCAGCCATCACTGTGTTGCTGAAGCCATTGCTTAATGCCTGGCAGCAAGTTGGAAAGCCTCTTCGTATCCTCGAAGTGGGCAGCCATGCTTTGAATCTGTTTCCTGCTTTCCTCTCGCCACTTTCGATCGAGATTGTACGGGCCGATTTGGAGCCGCAGTACGCCGGTGACGTCGGGCCGTATGTCACCATCGAAAAAGATCAGCAACTGCCTTTTGCCAAGGGTGCGTTCGATGTCGTCGTAGCGATGGAGGTGTTGGAGCACATCCCACGCGAGTCTCGTCACCAGGCGATGAAAGAATGGTCGAGAGTCTCTTCCAAAGGCATTCTCTTCACCTGTCCTAATGGCGAGGCTGTCATCGATCAGGAACGTCGGGCCGATGCAGATTTCCAGGCCCGTCATGGTCGAGTGCATCCCTGGCTTGAAGAGCATGAACGTTTTGGCCGACCGACCGCTGATGAAGTACAATCGATCCTCAAGCTGTTGAACCTAACCTGCCATCGCTTCAACAACTCGCCGTTGTCCGAATGGCTGCCGCTTCTCCTGGTATCGGAACAGGTATTTGAGATGGGTGATCCTGAGTTGTTCAGCAGGTTTAATGAGATGCTCAACAACCGTCCCTTTCGAGCCTGCATTCAGGAGCCTGCATACCGCTCGATCTATGCTGGGTTCAAATCGCCTGCTATTGATGAACAGGTGAAGTCAATCTGGCTGGGCAACAGAGCCATCAGAAGCATCGACAGCACAACTGAGCCAGAGACTCTCGATCCGACTCGTCTTCTTGCCAGTCGATTGAGTCAATTCATCATCAAGAATCGCCACCATGAAGTGGATGCGGTTCGACTTGAACACCTGACTACTGAGAACGAAACGCTTCGTCAGCAACTTGCCTGTGCTGAACAATCTCTTAAATGGCTGCGCTGGGAAAAGGAATCAGCGGAGATCAAGGAGGCAAGCCGCCGGGTGAACCCTCTCAATCAAGCTGAACTGGCCGACCTGGAAATCATCGGTCCCAATTACTGGCATGTGACAGGCAGCCGACCGACCTTTGAATGGTCGTGCGAGCATCAGCGTGGCTGGCATCGCATCGAATTACTAGGGCAGGTAGCACCGGGACATAACGCCATCTTAACCATCGACTATGGACATGGTTTCAGAGATGAGCATATCATTCACATCGGCTTTTGGCGAGCCGGACCGGATCGACTTTGCGTGAATGCCTACTTCCACCACCCCGTGGTACGAATGAGGCTGTTGCCCTGTCAGAAGCAGATTCCTACAGCTGTGATCATTGAACAGGTGGCGGTCAGCCCCGTGTCCACGCCGCGGGTGGTCTTGGAAGGCGCGGGACGACTGACCTGTGATTTCTTCCGTTTACCCTGGCTCACTTGGAAAGCGATGTCACATTCGACTTCCTGGCTGCGGCTGGGGATGCAACTCACGATGAAACCTCGGGGGTTGCCCATTGGTGCCAACAGCGACTATCAGCGTTGGCTCCTGGAGAATCGCCCCACGCCTGCCCAACGCCGACTGCTGATAGACTCGCATCGACTGAATCCCAGTAAAGTCGTCGTGTTCCTGAGACTCAAGAAAGGTGAATCGCGACTGCGGCTGGACGCGACGCTACAAAGCATGCTTCGACAGGATGCCTGCCGATGGGAAGTCTGGTGTGCCGCAGAACCGATGTATCAACGTTCACTCCAATCACTGGAGGCGATCGGATTTTTTGGAGATCGCCTGAAGTGGATGAACGATGGTCCTGATCGTGGCCAGGCAGGCCTTCTCAATGAGTGTGTACAGAAGTCGAACGCTGAGTGGCTGATCCAGCTTCAAGCTGGCGATGTACTTGAACCGGATGCTTGCCTACAAATATTGGAAGCGGCGAAGTGTCACCCCGAAGCGGCCCTGTTGATAACAGATGAGGGCCATCTTTCTCCGCTCGAAGGGGAAATTGAGCCAACCTTTAAGCCGTTTATAAAACCCGAGATGCTACGCCGCCAGCCGTTCTATCTTGGCCAGGCGTTCGCGATCAATGTACCGACGTTGTTGAAACTGGGAGGGTTTAACGCCTGCTATGAAGGCGCGTTATCCTTCGAGTATGTTCAACGTCTACTTCAATCTCAACCTACTATGGCACAATTGAATCGAGTCTTGCTCCACTATCCGCCTCGGCCTCCGCTGAGCCAGGCGGTGCTCAAAGTCATTGCTCGCATTCAGGAAGAGTATGCAACTTCAGACTGCAATATTAGTTATGAGCGAATCGCCTGGCCGACCGAAAGGTGGGATCGAGGGACGAATTGCCAGGCCCTTTCCCCGGCCCGGAGCAGGAAGGACGAGGCGTCATGTTAAATTCACTGGGGTATCTTGCTCGGCGTGGGGTGGCCAAGGTGTTACGCAACCTGCTGCCTCCACCAATTCCGGCGCGCGAACCCGATGTGTTGCCCTATCCAGCATGGATCGCCAAACGATTGCAGGATCGACTCGAAGAATATGTCGATGTGCCTGAGCCAGGCCTGTTCTCGTTGATGACGCCAGTATTCGATCCCCCCTCAGGCTACCTCCGCCGGTTGGGCAAAAGTATCTTTGCGCAGGATCATCGGGATTGGCAGTGGGTCATCGTTGATAATGGCTGCAAGAACCGTGACGTCCACTACTTAATGGGGGAGTTTGCCAAGGATCTCCGAGTGACACTGGTCCGGGCTGGCGAGCCTCGTGGCATCATCGGCGGCATGCGGCTGGCTCTGGAACATGCCCACAATCGCTATGTCTGCCCCGTCGATCATGATGATCAACTCTACCCCGATGCTTTGCGTGTGCTCGCTGCCTCCTTATCTGCACACAACTGGCCGGCGCTGGCCTATACCGACGAAGACAAACTCTTCCCCGATGGCACGCCGGGGCAGCCTTCGTTCAAGCCTGACTGGGATCCACTGCTGTTCCTCAATGCCTTTTACATCGCCCATCTGGGAGTAATGGATCGTGCGACGGCCCTCGATCTGGGTGTCTACACTGATCCCCTGGCGGAAGGCACTCCCGATGGCGATGCCTTTTGCCGCTACGTCGCAGCAGGGCATGTGCCGCTCCATATTCCGGAGATTGTCTACAGTTGGCGGATGCACATGCAGTCAACCGCGTTGCGTGGAGTCGAAGCCAAACCCTACGTTACTCGAAACCAAAAGCATGTGCTGAATCGATATCTGCATCAACGTGGTCTTGATGAGATGGTCACCATTCGCACTAATCCTCTTCCCGGCCTGGCGGGGAGCTGGCGCGTGCAGGGGGAACCAGAATCGATCCCGGTCGTGGTCATGCCCGGTGGTGAGCCTCAAGCCAGGCGGCAGTTGCGACAACGATTGAGCGTGTCACATAACATTCACAGTGTTCATTGGATGCGTTCGTTGCCACACGCCTGGCAGGAAGTTCTTCATTCGATCTATGGCCAACGCTGGGTGATTTTGCTTTCACCAGACTGCCTGCCGCTGACGACCGATTTCGTGAGCGAGTGCCAGGCTGTTCAGCAGGCAGTGACCGAGGCAGTGCTGGTAGGCGGAATCTTGCAGAATGCCCAAGGCAAAGTGGTGAGTGCCGGGCTTGCCTGGGGCATGGATGGTTTGATGGGTTCGCCATTAGCTGGTTTGAATACACACGACTACACCGTGGGGATGGGAAGCCTGTGCTTCCAGCGCTGCGTCAGTTCTGTCGATGCCCGGTTCTGCATGGTACGGGTCGATTTCCTGAAGCAGGTGCTCGAACGCTCCGGCTGTGATCTCGGCGATCCATTACTACCTGCCTGGTTTGCTGCCGTCGCCAAAGAACAGGGCAAACGAGTGTTATTTACACCTAATCTAACCGGTCAATTAAACGAGTCATCGGCTCCTCGCCACATTAATGATGAGACACGCTTTCGTTTCCTCTGTGAGTTTGGCCATGAACTTCCGAGTGATCCCTACTATTCCCGATTCCTTGGCCTGACTGCTGGACATGCCTGGCAGGCAGTGAAACCTGGCGTTCGCCGAGATACCTTGCAGCGCAGCTTGAGTGCTCTGGCAGACACGATGCCAGGGCTGGACTCGTTTCTGGGGCCAAGCGGCAAGTATCAGTCGTGGTTGAATCATTCAGTGATCAACGGGATCAATCAAAGCAAAGTAATAGTTGAAAAAAAAGAGCGACAGGTAGCCTAATAGCTACCCGCCGCCCTGCGATATTAGACCCAGATAGGCTTAGCTTCGCTTATCAGCCCGATTCTGTAGATCGCGCCACATGTCGCCAAGCTTGCCGCGCACACCACGGGCGGGCTTCTCTTCATCAGACTTGCTCTTGTCGTTCCCTTTGTCCCGCTTCTCCTGCCATTGGGCGACGGCTTGCTCTTTGGCCTTCTTGGTGAACTTTCGTTCGACCATGCCCCACAGGCTGCTGACGATGAAGTAGAGACACAACCCCGATGCGACCCAGTAGAATGCCAGACCCATGACCAGCGTCATGTAGTTCATCATCTTGATCTGCTGTTCCTGCTGCTCATCCATGGCCGGCGGAGCCATCAGCTTCTGGTACATGTACATCACCGACACCGAGATGATCGGCAGAATGTGCAGGTAGGGCCCCAGGTACAGGAAACTGATCGGCAGATTGGTTACGAAATGATCGCCCCAGTGCAGAAGCATATCCGGCATGGCCAGGTTGTCGATCCACAGGAACCCCGCCAGGCGCAGGTGAATACTCTCACGAAGAGCAAAATAGAGGCCGAGAAAGACTGGCATTTGCAGGAACAGGATCCAGCAGCCGTTGCACCCAGCCAGCGGGCTCATCTTGTGTTTCTTGAAGAGTTCCATCTGGGCGGCGGCATACGCTTGGCGGTCGTTGGCAAACTGCTTCTTGATCTTCTCCATCTCAGGCCGCATGACTTTCATCTGTTCCTGCATCTTCGCCTGGTTCTGTGCCTGCTTGCGGCTTAATGGAAAAAGGCACAACCTGACCAGAACAGTCATGAAGATAATGGCGATTCCATAGTTCATCACCACACTGTGCAGCCATTCCAGCAAGAAGTGCATCATGTTGGTGCTCTTGACGAGCAGGCCAGTGATGCCCAGACGCTGAAACGGGCCATTCGGAAAGTCGGTGGCATCAGTCATTTGATCGAGATGAAGTTGATCAGCGTACCTCTCATAGAGACCCGGCTGGACGCCCTGTTCAAATCGGAGCAGCATCGCTTTGCTGGGCCCGGCATAAAGCAGGTACTTGTGCGAAACGGTTTGCCCCTTCTCCAGAGTCACCGGCGTGGAGACGAGCTTGGTCGTCATGCGGCCTTGGCGATCCTTGTAGAACTCGGGAGCGTCGTAATCGTTGCCGACGAATTCAGCAAGCACCTTGTCGATGAGGAAAGGAGGCGTTTCATCCTTGCCGTGATCAACGATGGCAAGGCTGGCGAAGAACTGAATCATCACGCCACCAAACAGGAAGTTCTGTTTCCCCTTGGTCTCGTTGAGCGTGTAGCTGCGGGGGGGGCCATCCTTGTTGAGCTTTTCAATACCTTCCAGCGTTCGACTGAGGTTCGTTGTCTTCTCAGCGTCCTGAGTTACGAAAACATAATGACGGAAACTGGAGCCGGAGGGTTTCCATCGTAATCCCTCAATGGGCAAACCCTGAGGTCCGCTCAATTCGTAAGTAAACTGCGTTGGCTTGCTTGAATCGATCGGGGCAAACTGGAGTTCCATCGATATATGATAAGTATCTTTTTCGAGAGTGAAGTTCTTGGTGATCTTGAGGTTCTTGCTGGGCACCTCTGCGACGTAGCTGAGCTTCTCCGACGTGGCTCCGTCGAGTTGCTTCCAGGGCAGGGCCGCCAATTCAGCGGGAATCTGTTCCTTATCGTTGAACAAGGCCAGCCGATACGAGAGAAGCTCGAACTGTTTTGAGAGGGGCTGCTGGGAACGTGGCTTCTTGGGATCGAACTTGTCTTCATCGTCAGTGACCAGGGTCAGTCGAGGGCGCTGGCCACTGGCATTAGGCTCCAATCGTCTCCCGGTCTGTCGGTCGGAGGCTTCGTGGTCGTTCAATGTCATCGAACGAATGCCGCCACGATCGGAGAAGACGACCTTCAGCTTGGAGGTTTCATCGCCCAGAACATGCTGCTTTTCTTCACCACGAGAGGCGAGCAGCTTGTTCAGTGCATCGTTTCGGTCGACGATGGGCTCAGCTTCCTTAAAGGGTTCTCTAATCTGATCTTTCTGGGCGACTTCGTTTTTACCCGCGGGGGCTGTGTCCTTCTTCTCGCCGGCTTTGGCGGGTTCCGTGCCTTTGGCCACCTCAGTAGCCTTGGCCTGTTCTGCCTTAGGCTCCTTCATCCAAAGACGACTCAGGAGCGAGTAGCCAAGAAGAGTCACGGTCGTCAGGGTGACGAAAAGCCAGAACCGCTGCCGTTGACTGAGACTATCAATACCCATGGACAAGAACTCACGAATACAAGACAGAAAACCCCGCAGCTAGTTATTCTGCGGGGGAAGCGTACCATTTAGTATCCTATGGAGCGGGGGGTGGAGACTCAATTGGCGAGCCAGTAATGAAGCTGCCTACTCTAGCCTTTCTCAGCGTTAATCTGTGTTCTCTGCGTTATTTCGTATTAGTAATCTCAACGGTATCGGTAGATAATGTCACTCGACAAACTCCGGCGGCTCAACTCATGCGATCACTCTCCGTTATCCTGGCATCGTTGACTATCATCACCGTTTCCACCGCCCAGCAACCGCAAACTATGCCCTATCAGGTCGATCCAGCCATCCAGAAGGCGACCACCAGCTCGATGGCTCCCTACATCGACTGGTTCCAAGCCGATAGGGGCAACCTCAACCGCTTCTACAACATTACCCTATCCCCCAACCGGCAGGCTCAGTTCCGGTCGCTCTATCGCCAATGGCAGGAACTCCTCACCAAGCTGCCCTTCGACACCTTTCCGCAAGACGCCAAGGTCGATTACCTGCTCCTCAAGAACTACCTCACCCGTGAGCAACGGCAGCTCGAACTGCGGATCAAGGAACAGGCTGAGTACATGCCGCTCATCCTGTTCGCTCCCAAGATCATCGCCCTCGAAGAAGCCCGCAAGCGGATGGAAAAGATCGACCCGGCCAAGACTGCTGACTTGCTCAATGGGCTTAAGAAAGAGATCGAAGAGCAGCGGACTGCGTTGAGCCAGCGGACCAAGCCGACGAAGTTCATCGCCAACCGAGCCAGTATTGCAGTCGCTGCCTTGCAGAACCATCTCCGCCAATGGCACATCTTCCACAATGGTTACGATCCGCTCTACTCCTGGTGGTGCGAATCTCCCTACAAGAATGTCGATGAAGCTCTTGGCAGCTATGCCCGCTATCTGCGTGAGACCATCGCCGGCATCCGTGGCTCCGATGACATCGTCGGCGATCCCATTGGCAAAGAGATGCTGCTCAACGAACTCGAATTCGAGATGATCCCCTACTCGCCGGAGCAACTCGTTGCCATCGCCAATGAGGAGTTTGCCTGGTGCGAGGCGGAAATGAAGAAGGCTTCCAAAGAAATGGGCTTCGGCGAAAACTGGAAGCAGGCTTTGGAGAAGGTCAAAACCCTGCACGTGGAGCCGGGGCAGCAGCCTACCATGATTCGTGATTTGGCCTGGGAAGCGATTGACTTCGTGACCAAGCGTGACCTCATCACTGTACCCGAACTGTGCCGTACCACCTGGCGGATGGAGATGATGTCGCCGGAACGGCAACTCGTCAGCCCGTTCTTCCTCGGCGGCGAAGTGATTCTGGTCTCGTTCCCCACCAACGGCATGCAGCATGAACAGAAGCTGATGAGCATGCGAGGCAACAACCGCTACTTCAGCAGGGCGACCGTGCATCATGAACTGATCCCCGGCCATCATCTGCAAGGGTTCATGCAGGCCCGCTACCGTCAGCACCGCAGTATGTTCAATACACCCTTCTGGATCGAAGGATGGGCCCTCTACTGGGAGATGTTCCTCTACGCCAACGGCTTCCCCACCACACCGGAAGAGAAAGTCGGCATGCTCTTCTGGCGAATGCACCGCTGTGCGAGAATTATCTTCTCGCTCAGCTTCCACCTCGGCACCATGACGCCACAACAGTGCATCGACTTCCTGGTAGACCGTGTCGGCCATGAGAGAGACAATGCCACCGCTGAGGTTAGAAGAAGCTTTGCCGGCATGTATGGCCCCCTCTACCAGGCAGCCTACATGCTCGGCGGCTTACAGATCCGTGCCATGCGCAAGGAACTGGTCGAGAGCGGCAAGATGACAAACAAGGAGTTTCACGATCAGATATTGCAGCAGAACAGTATCCCGATTGAGATGGTGCGGGCAGCCTTATCGAACGCTCCGCTGACGAGAGACTTCAAAGCGGAGTGGAAGTTCTACGGGGACGTGAAGGGAGCGGAGGAGAAGAAGTAACTTCAATAAGAGCAGGTGGGCGTTAGCCCCCGGAGAAAGCGAAGAATGTCCTCTCGATATCTCATAGCCTCGGATCAGGATCGATCCAATTTCTGGCACATCGTTTTTGTTCTCAATCTTCTGGTCCCAGGCCCTCTCGGGTTCATGGAAACACAAAGCGACGCTCGATGGGGATTGTTAGTTGGAATTGTCCTACTCTGGTATTCAGGATTATTGATCTGCAAGCATCATAAACTAATGGGGACAGCATTGATTTGGGGTGGTGTATTTGTGGGTCTATTTCAAATTATCCCGATGGCACATTTCTACCTGGGAATGTGGGCTTTGGCGCAAGGTAAGACTCTCGAGCCAATGCAAAATGAATATGTTGAATTAGCTTCATTTCTTGGTGGACTCAGCACTACGTGCATCATGGGTGTATGCCTTATGGTGTTCAGCCTTGTTATTGGAATTGTTGTTCTTGCTCTTTCTGAACTTGCAACGCCAATGGAAAAGAAGTCGTGTGGTGACGCTGTTACCCCAACACCTCAGCCCAAATCTGCAAATAGGCTTGATCCAGCCTCCTCTGAGTAAACAACACGTCCCTGATATCAGCTAGATCGCGAGTACTGATTCGCAATCAGTTTCAACAGAATCAAGTCTTTCGGGCTGATAAGCGAGACATCGACGATGTACTTGGTGCCGGTGAAATAAGATGTACCTTTACAGCGTCTGCTGCTTCTGCCCCACCCATTCCCGTGCTGTCGTCGCACCTGGCAGCAGTTCCTTCTCCGGCTTCGTCGATGTGTGATGCACAATGGCTTGTCCCAATACCTGCTTGACGCCTGGCAGTGGCTTGCAGACGACGAGAAACGAGAAAGCACTCAAGCTGGGTAGCACCTGCGCGAACCCATCGCTGATCCGTTCGAGGAACCAGCCGAGTCGGTTGCCGAAGACGGCGTGGTACGGAATGCCGACGGGGATGAGCTTTTCGATCTTGTAGCCCGAGTCGCGCAGGCAGCGTTTGAAGGTGCGCTTGTTGAAGAGTCGCTTGTGACCCAAAGCCAGGATGCCACGCTCGCTGTAGGTGAACCGGCCCAGGAGCAGGTTCAACCGCATGGCCCAGTGGCCAATGTTGGGGGTGCTCACCAAAACGATGGGTGCCTTCCAGTCGTGTCCGGTGTTTACTTCACTGCGATTGCGAAGCGCGTTGAGGAAATCTTCGGGCTGCTTCATCTCTTCCAGCACATCAATAAGCAGGATCGCTTCATACTGGAACGGATCGACAGGTAGCGGCTCGTCTTCAATATTACTTCGATAGAACTGATCTACCGAACCGGGCAATGGCACCCGAACATCAATGCCGGTGGTCTTCGTTCCCTCTTTAGCACATTCCTTGGCAACATCCGCAGCGCCGCAGCCCAGATCGAGTAGCGTCTTGGGCCGTAGTGTCTTCAGGTATTTGAGGGCCTTGCTCTGCAAGAGATACTGTGGCCCCACGTGTGGCTTGGGTGTCGGATCGAGGTCACGATATTTGAGGGAGCACATGATGCCCAACCGATGCAAACGGTAGGCTATGGTCGCCTTAAACACATCCCAGGCGTACTTCATCCCATTGACATGGCAGATCTCGTCGCCATAGTGGGTGGGAATGGGGAACTCGACGAACTTTGCATTCACATGCAACGCCTGCAGCAAAATCTCGGTATCAAAATGGAAGACGTTGGTGTTTGCCTCGAACGGCACTCGAGCGAGGAACTTTCTGGAGTAGCCTCTGTAGCCGGTGTGGTATTCGGTGAGGCCCAGGCCGGTCATGCGGTTCTGAAACCAGGTGAGGGTACGGTTGCCGAGCGCCTTATAGAGGGGCATTCCGCCGGCCCGGGCTGTCTTCCACGACTGCATGCGCGAACCGAGGACCACATCAGCCTGGGTCTTCTTCCATGTTTCGATGAACTCGCCCAGCAGTTCCGGTGCATACTGGCCATCGCCATGCAACAGGATGGCAAAGTCGAAGCCTAGATCGACAGCCAGGCGATAGCCTAATTTTTGATTGCCGCCGTAGCCTTGATTGACGGGGTTCTTCAGAACGACGATGTTATCCGCCTGATGCGTGCGGGCCCATCCACTGGCTCGCTCAGAAGTTGCATCCGATGAGGCATCATCAATACAGAGGATGCGGACACGGGGATTGTTGAGGACGTCTTTGGGGATGCGATCCAGCACCGATTCGATATGCCGTTCCGCGCGATACGCCACGATGAAGATCAGGATGGCAGGTTCAGGCCCGGCTGGGCGAGTTAAGTAGGACATGATGCCTTCATCGGTAATAGTTCATCCCAGTGTAGCTTACGTCCATCTCAGATTGAAAGCAAAAACCATGATAGGAGCACTGGGAGGGTGAGGCTCCTGCCGAGCTTGCCTCCGATTGCTAACGGCTCGGCGGGAGCCTCGCCCTCCCGGGAGTTTCGTGGGCAATCTCTTGTAACTCTTACAACTTCAACACAACTCCAAGAACCTCGCTCATCAACTCACCGACCTTGCCGTCTATGACGGCTGGGCAATTGGCTGACTGTAGGGAAAAGGCGCACGTTGATTTGGAACCATGACGTGCATCGTGCAAACTTGCTCAGGTTCTCTGCATGGAGCAGGGACCTGTGTATCCATCTATTGGAACATCTCATTAGGAGTTATGCCATGATGTCCACGCTCTGTCGTTGGGCCGTTGCTGTAGTCAGCTTGAGCGCTATGCTGGCGCCCAGTGCGGCGCAGGCGTGCGGTGGCTGCGGGGCGTCGGCCTATCGTAGCTGTCCCGCTCCTGTCACCTGCTGCTATCCCAAGGTGCATTATCGCACCTGTTATCAAACCGTCGTCGAGTCGGTGCCGCGCACCTGCTATCGGCCCTGCTATCAGACCGAGTACGTTCAACAGAACTACACCGTCTGCAAGCCCGTTTACGAAACGCACAACGTCACTCAGCAATACACGGTCTGCCGACCTGTCGTCGAGTGCTACGATGTGGTGCAGAACTACTCTGTTTGCCGCCCTGTATATGAAACCCACACCGTGGAACAACGTCATGTAGTGTGCCGTCCTGTGTACGAACAGTACCAGGTGCCCCAGTGTTACACCACTTGCAGGCCAGTGTACGAACAGCATGTACGTGATGTGGTCGAATGTCACTATCAAACGGTGGCTCAGACCTGCTATCGCACCGTGCCACAGTACACGTGCAAGCCGGTGACCACGATGGTAACGGTCGCCAAGATGACCTATGAAACTCATCAGGTGCCTTACACCGTCCAAGGCGCGTGCTACAGCCGGATCGAGCAGATTCCTGCTGAATGCACGATTGATCCACAAACGGGTGCCCGCTGCACGAAGTCTGCGGCTTGCCGCACCGTCACTTGCCAGATGCCTCCCCGCACCTGCTACCGAACGGTGTGCGTACCCAAGCAGATTTGCGAACAGGTTCCCTGCACCCGCATGGTTCAGGAATGCCACATGATCCAGGTGCCTTACCAGGTGTGCCGCCAGGTTCCTGTGCATACCACTCGCAAGGTCTGCTACACGACCTGCCGCATGGTTCGTGAACAGCACACGCAGATGGTGACCCAGACCCGTTGCCGCATGGTTCCCGAGACGGTTTGCCGTCAGATCCCTGTGACGACCTGCCGTATGGTCAGCGAACCCCGCCAGCAGGTGATCAAGTGCCAGCGAACCCGCATGGTGCCAGAAGTGATGGAACGCCAGGTTCCTGTCACGACTTGCCGCATGGTTCAGGAAGTCTGCACCCGCACGGTGCCAGTGACGACCTGCCATATGGTTGCCTACAACTGGTGCGAAACCCGCTGCCGACAGATTGCGGTGCGTGTGCCTGAGTGCTGCAACTAGTTGACAACAAGACTATCGCCCAGAACCGTGGTGAGTGATCACCACGGTTTTTTCGTGTTAACACTCGTTCCCGGTCTCCGACCGGGGACGCACTGCAAGTCCGGCTCTGCCGGAAGTCAGTTTCGAACGATCATCAGACATGTCGTTGAGTGAACAACTTTGATATCACAGATTGTGATTTCAAAGAGTATCGCCAGTAGAGACAAATAAGAACCGCCTAGCTAAACTGTTGGCTCTCCAGTATGCTTCAACAATGAAACGACGCTG
This sequence comes from Gemmatales bacterium, assembly GCA_035430005.1. Classification (GTDB taxonomy): domain Bacteria; phylum Planctomycetota; class Planctomycetia; order Gemmatales; family HRBIN36; genus JAEUIE01. The sequence continues at coordinate 4,240 of DAOMFV010000080.1, read as the reverse complement.
GCAACTATATCGGCTTCTGCTGGCTGGGTTCTTATTGAGCCTTGCCCTAGGTGCGTTTCGCTACTGGCCAGCTCAGCCAGGCTGGCGGGTACCGATGCACAGCAATAGCATTGTTCTCGGTTTTCAAGAAACGACGTTGCGGCCTATCTGTGCCTTGTTGTCCTGTCGAGTTTCGGAAATGTTAGACAGGCAAGGCTGCTTTCGCAGTGACTTTCTCGATGAAAAGAAAGAACTTGCTCTCTCCATCCATGCCATGAACCGGGCTGATGGCATGTTGGATCATCTGTTCGATTATTCCTTCCATACGGCTAGTCGCTTTTCTCTTCAACTCTCCCATCAGGGGGGGATGCTCGCTCTGGTGCAGGACGACATTCAACTCGTTGATCTCACCACGAGAGCCAGGCTGCTGCACATTCAAGGCGTTACCGACCAAACAGTAGTAGCCTTCTCCGCAGATGATCGATCCCTCGCTATGGTCACTAACAAGAAAGTTCAGGTCTGGGACATTCAGAGGCAACGCTGCGTTCATGAGTTTGAACTGCCCAGGCAACCGACCCTTCCTGAGGAACTGAAGCAGGTAGCAGGGATTACCATATTCCAAACGGCGGGGCCGATGCACCTCCACTTTAATAGCTCGTCTACTCTACTGGCTGTGGTGCATGGCAGAGGGCTGGGCGTGTATGATCTCGTCCATCATCGCAAGATCGGTGAAGCGGCTTGTGATGGCATTCCCCGGTTCACTGCTGATCGAACTCTCGCCATCCTTCGGCCTGGCTTGATTCCGATGAAGCCGGTCGAGAGTTATTATCAAATGCAGGAAGAGGGCATGGAGAAGGTGTTCGACGATGCTACGGAGTATCGAAGTTCCCACGCAGGATTAAGCCTTACAGATAGCCATTATCTGACTGCCTGTGATATTTCGAAAAGAGAGCCTTGGCCCTCATGGTTACCCCAGAGAGTTAAAGAGTTCTTATTGATCCATTGGCCGAAGATGTCGCCGACATGGTCGCTGTCGCTCAGGAGTATTCAAAAAGGCGATGAAGAGAAGTCGATCACGTTCCCGATCACAGAACCAAATAGCGCTAGCTATTGCGGATTCACCGAGATTATTACACAAGCGACCTTTCATGCCAGGCTGAGCCAGGAAAACCGCTGGCTGTTGATCGATGATAGCGAAGCGATAGAACTTTGGCCGTTCGATACCATTGGCGTCCGTGGCAGTGTTGGCTGTTGATACTGTTCTTTGTCGCCCTATCGTTGTTTGGCGGTTTTCCTCGTTCGCAGTCAACGGTGGTTCATTGATTGAGATGTCGATGAAGTCTTAGTTAGGCTGTCTTCAACAACTCGCTCGGCAATTTTCCAAACATTCCTCCTTTTTCACATCTCCTTCATCTTCGCTTTAGGTAGCACTCGTTATCTTGCGTAGCAGATTCATTGCGGATCGTGTTCTTGTTCAAGAACACTCATCCGCCAGTCCGCATCCATAGGGGATTTACTCCCGGTTCATGGCCCAGCACTGCGTGGTGCAACAGACGTGAACCCAGCAAGAAAGGAGCAGCGGCTCGGTCAGCCTGCAGATCATACCCGTTTGGTTATTCGTTTCGTCTGTGTTCATTTCTCGAAACCCTTCATTCAGAAAGCACGACCATGAAAACGCTCATCCGCTCGAAGTCCGCGTTATCCCACAGCCAAAAGGCTGCTCTTCGTCTGGAACTGCTCGAAGACCGGAACTCCCCGGCTTCCTTCCGCCCGATTGATGGCATCGGCGATAACCTCGCCCACCCTACCTGGGGCAGCACTAATACCGATTATCTTCGCCTGATTCCCGTAGCCTACGGCGATGGCATCTCTTCCCCAGCCGGGGCCAGTCGGCCCAGTGCTCGAGTCGTCAGCAATACCGTCGCTGACCATCCTGATGGCGACCTCAAGAATGATCGCTACCTCGCCGCCATGGTTTATGCGTGGGGGCAGTTCATCGATCATGACATCGATCTGACCAACACGGCATCCCCATCGCAGTCCTTCAGCATCGCCATCCCCAAGGGCGATCCACAGTTTGACCCTGCCAGCACCGGCACCCAGACGATGCCCCTCAGCCGGTCCAACTACGACACCGCTACTGGTACCAGTGCCAAGAACCCCCGACAGCAGGTGAACAGCATCACTTCGTTCATCGATGGTTCCATGGTCTATGGGTCCGATGCGACGACAGCCAACTTGCTGCGAACCTTCACGGGCGGTAAGCTGAGGACCAGTGATAACAACCTGCTGCCCGTCGATTCGACCGGCTTCTTCATGGCCGGCGATGTCCGGGCCAACGAGAACCCTGAGCTCACTTCACTGCAAACGCTCTTTGTTCGTGAACACAATCGACTGGCCAGTCAGATCGCAGCCAACACGCCAGGGCTAAGCGATGAACAAATCTATCAGCAGGCCCGACGGCTTGTGATCGGCGAGATTGAAGCGATCACCATAAACGAGTTCCTTCCCGCCTTGTTGGGCCAGAACGCCGTCAGGCCCTATCAGGGCTACAACGCCAACGTCAATCCGAGCATCTCCAACGAGTTCGCTGCCGCTGCTTTCCGCTTTGGTCATTCGATGGTCGGCGATGATATCGAGTTCCTCGATAACAACGGCAATGAACTCCGAGACCCCATGGCCCTCAAGGATACGTTCTTTAATCCCAGTGTCGTTCAACAGAACAACGTTGATCCGATCTTGAAGTACCTGGCCAGCGATCGCGCTGAAGAGATCGACCTCAAAGTGGTAGATGGCCTGCGGAACTTCCTCTTTGGCGCTCCAGGGCAAGGCGGCATGGATCTCGCTTCGCTCAACATCCAGCGAGGCAGGGATCATGGCCTGGCTGATTACAACTCGACTCGTGCCGCCTATGGTTTGCCCAAGGTGCAATCGTTCGCCGACATCAACCCTGATCCCGTAGTACAGCAGCAGCTTAAGTCGCTGTATGGCAACGTAAACAACATCGACCTGTGGGTCGGTGGACTGGCGGAGAAGCACATCCCTGGTGGCAGTCTGGGGCCAACTTTCACCAACATCATTGCCAATCAGTTCAGCAGGCTGCGTGATGGCGATCGATTCTGGTATCAGAACGATCTGAAGGGCGCTGATCTGCAAATGGTCAGCAATACTAAACTGTCCGATGTGATTCGTCGCAATACGAACATCACCAACATCCAGGACAACGCCTTCATCTTCCGTACCTCCATCTCCGGTGCTGTCTTCGGCGATACCAACCGTGATGGCTTGTTCAACGGCCCGGAACGCGGGTTGGGAGGACGCCAGGTACAGTTGCTCGATGAAGCTGGCGTTCTGATCGCCACCACGACCACGGCGGCGAACGGCAGTTACCTCTTCGACAACGTCGGCCTGGGACACTTCCAGGTGCGTGAAGTGGTATCTCCTGTTGTGAACCTGACTACGCCGGCCAGTTACGATGTGGATATCACCCGCGGCATGGCTGTGACAGATCGGCTCTTTGGTGAAGCGCCACCAAGAATGCAGCCACCACCTCCGCCACCACCACCACCTCATTTCGGCGGTAGCATGATGCACAGCCTCACTGGAGCTGACTTGCTCAGTGGTCTCCAACCCTCCGGGCACCCAGGGAGAAGATAATCGTTCAGTCTCGGGCTGCTCTGTGACCTCGCTAGTTCACCAACCATGAACCATCTAGGCACAGAGCAGATTTCTTTTCCCTCTTCATCTTATCTTGAGGTATCGTTCGCTAAGCTGGCTACACCAGCCGGGCGAGTGCTGTCTGGCTCATTTACAAGGAAATGATCATGAAACGCATCTGGGTAGGACTACTGTCCATTGCCGTATTGGGTTGGTTCACCATGTCAGTCATCTCGCAGCCTCCGGAGAAGGGCCCACCGGGGCAAGGCCAGGGCCAACGAGGCCGCGGCGACCAGGAGAAGGGCGGTCGAGGTGATCAGGAGAAGGGTGGTCGTGGAGACCAGGAAAAAGGTGGACCTCCCGGCGGCGGTCGTGGCGGACGAGGTGGTCCCGGCTTTGAACTGGGACGGGTGATTCCTCCTCCGATGCGACAGATGCTCGAACTGTCCGAAGATCAGATTGAGCAACTCGACAAGCTCGAGAAGGAAGTCAAAGAGAAGCTCAACAAGCTTCTTACTGACGACCAGAAGAAGCAACTGGCCAACATGCGTCAGCGCGGTCCCGGCGGCGGCCCTGGTGGCCCACCCGATGGCGGCCCCGGCGG